>JAHEXX010000136.1 GCA_023251895.1 bacterium | reverse complement strand
GGCAGGTCGCGGCGAACATAGGCCTGGTCGACGAGATCGGTCTTGTTCATGGCGGAGGGAACCGATGATAGCAGGGCATCCGGACCGGCCCGCGCAACGGGCTAGTCGTCTCTCAGCAGGTCGGGGCGGTTGCGGCGGGTCTTCTCCAGGGCAGCCTCATGCCGCCACTTCTCGATCTCCGCGTGGTTCCCGGAGAGGAGCGCTTCGGGAACCGTCATCCCTCGGAACTCGCGCGGGCGCGTGTAGTGGGGATGGTCGAGCAACCCCCCCTGGCCGAACGAATCCCGCTCGTGCGACTCCTCCTTCCCGATCACGCCGGGGACGAGCCTGGTGACCGCCTCGAGCAGCACCAGCGCGGGCACCTCACCGCCGGAGATCACGTACTCGCCGATCGAGACCTCCTCGGCCGGCAGGCCTTCCACGACCCGCTCGTCGACCCCTTCGTACCGGCCGCAGATCAGGACCAGCCAGGGTTCCTCGGAGAGCTCCCGCGCCAATGCCTGGTCCAGCCGGCGTCCTGCGGCCGAGAGAAGGATGGTGCGGCGCCGGCCCGGGCCTTCCAGCGACTCGATCGCCGCGAAGATCGGCTCCGGCTTCATCACCATGCCCGGGCCGCCGCCGAAAGAGGAGTCGTCGACCTGGCGGTGCGGTCCCTCGGCGAAGTCGCGGATGTCGTGGACCCGCACGTCCAGGATCCCGGCAGTGATCCCCTTGCCGAGCAGGCTCTCCCGCAGCGGGCTCGCGAAGATGCCGGGGAAGATCGTGAGAACGTCGACGCGCACGACCCGAGGCTAGCAGTCCCTCATGCGGCGGCCGTCGCCCGGCAGAGCCGCCGGGCGACGGTCCCAGCGCAACCGGGCTCCCGTCGAGCGTTACCGGGACGCTTCGGGCTGTTCCTCTGGGGCGGTCAGGCCGGGGATCTCGCGGACCACGATCAGCTTCGCCACGATGTCGACGCTCTCGATCACGTCACGGATGGCCGGGACAAGCGTCTCGATCCCGTCCTCGTCCACGGCGACCCACAGGTCGTTGGCCGGATTCGCGATGACCTCCCCGACGATGCCCAGCGACCGGCCCGACTGCGTCACGACCTGGCAGCCCTCCAGCTGGTGCGGCCAGTACCGGCCCTCGGGCAGCTCGGGCAACGACGACTCCGGCACCACCAACAAGCGGCCCCCCAGGACCTGAGCCGCGCTTCGATCCGGGACCTCCTGGAACGTGACCAACAGGCGGGTCCCGTGTTCGCGCGAGGAACGGACCGTGAGCGCCCGGCCATCCTCCAGGTACACGACGGCGCCGTCGGCGAACCGTTCGGGATTCTCCGAGAGGAGCTGCACGGCGACCTCCCCCTTCACGCCGTGGGGGCGGGCGACGCGGCCGACCACGACGGTCGGCCCCACGTCAGTCCTCGACGATCTCGACGGCAGCGTGCACCCCGGCCCGGACCGCGGCGGCCTTCACGACCGTTCGGATGGCCCGGGCGGTCCGGCCGCCCCGGCCGATGACCTTCCCCATATCCTCGGGGTCGACCTTCAGCCGGAGCAGCAGCCCCCGGTCGTCCTGCACCTCCGTCACCTCGACGGCATCCGGATGGTCGACCAACTCCCGGGCCAGGTACTCGAGGAGCTCCTTCACGGCGGCCGGTCGGCGCTACTCGCCGGCTTCCTCGGCGGCTTCCTCGGCGGCTTCCTCGGCGGCTGCCTCGGGAGCGGCTGCCTCGGGAGCGGCTGCCTCGGGAGCCTCCACCGGCTCCTCGGAAATGGCGGGTGGGGCCTCCCCCGGAGCCTCGGGCGCCACCGCCCTGGCCTTGGACTTGGCCGACGGCTTGGCCGTCTTGGGCGCACGCTGCTTGGGCTTCTCGTCCGGCCGGAACTTCTCCCAGATGCCGACCTTCGTCAGGAGCACCTGGACCGTCTCGCTGGGCTGTGCGCCCACGCCCAGCCAGTGCATGGCTCTGCTCTCGTCGATCTCGATCAGCGAGGGGTCCTCCATCGGATGGTATTTCCCGATGATCTCGATGAAGCGACCGTCGCGCGGGGCCCGCTGGTCAGCCACCACCACGCGGTAGTACGGGCGCTTCTTCGCGCCCATCCGCCGCAGCCTGATCCTCGTCGCCATGCTCAGCCTTTCCTCGTCAGGAGATCCCGGGGATCTTGGGCATCCCGGGGAACCCCTTGGGCATGCGCTTGCCCCCGAACATCGTTCGCATCATCTTCTTGGCCAGCTCGAACTCCTTGAGCATGCCGTTCACATCCGCCGTGGTCGTACCGGAACCCCCCGCGATCCGAAGGCGTCGGGACCCACCGATGATAGCTGGGTTCCGGCGCTCCTCGGGGGTCATGGACAGGATGATGGCCTCGGCCCGGGCCATCTGGCCCTCGTCGACCTCCCCGGCTAGGTCCTGCAGGGCGTTCTTTCCGCCGGGAACGGCGCCGGGCAGGAACTTGAGCAGATCCTGGATGGGACCCAGCTTCTTCATCTCACGCATCTGGACGAGGAAATCCTCCAACGTGAACTGGGCCTTCAGCATCTTCTCGGCCGACGCCCGAGCGGCCTCGGCGTCCATCGTCTCCTGAGCCTTTTCGATCAGGGTCAGCACGTCACCCATGCCCAGGATCCGGGAAGCCATCCGGTCGGGGTAGAAGGGCTCCAGGTCCTCGGGCTTCTCGCCCGTCCCCACGAAGAACACCGGCTTGCCCGTCACCCCGGTGATGGACAGGGCCGCGCCGCCGCGGGCGTCCCCGTCGAGCTTCGTCAGGATGAACCCGGTGGTGTCGACTCCCTTCATGAACGCCCGGGCCTGCACGACTGCGTCCTGGCCGGTCATGGCGTCGCAGGCCAGCAGGACTTCGTGGGGCTTCGCGGCATCCCTGACCCGCCGGGCCTCGTTCATCATCTCGGCGTCGACGTGCAGGCGCCCGGCGGTGTCGATGATCACGACGTCGGCACCCCGACGCTCTGCATCCTTAATCGCGCTCTTGGCTACCTTCACGGCGTCCTTGCCGTCGGAGACCACCGGGACGCCGATCTCGCTGCCCAGCGTGAACAGCTGATCGACGGCGGCCGGCCGGTGGAGGTCAGCGGCGACCAGGAGCGGCCGCTTGCCCTTGGCCTTCAGCGTCCTCGCGAGCTTGGCGCAGGCGGTGGTCTTCCCGGAGCCCTGGACCCCCGCCATCATGATGACCGCGGGCCTCGCATCGGGGAGCGTGAACGGCGTGTGCTCGCCCCCCAGCGTGACCTGGAGCTCGCCGCGGACCACCTTCACGACCTGCTGGGCAGGGGTAAGGCTCTTCATGACCTCCTCGGAAAGGGCCCGCGCCCGGACCCGGTCCAAGAAGTCGTCGACGACCTCCACGGCCGCGTCTGCCTCAAGCAGGGCCGTACGGAGGTCGCCCAGGGCGCCCTCCACCTGCTTGGGGTGGAGCTTCCCGCGGCTCCGGAGCCTCTTGAAGACCGCGTTCAGGCGGTCGGTCAATGTGTCGAACATCTCAGGTAAGGGCTTCTCTGCGCAGACGAACCGGAGGAACGATTGTACCCAGCGCCCACGGGGTGGACGCCGTGCTGACTGTGCGTGGACGCGACCTAGCGGACGCCCGCCGGCTGGAGTTCGCCCTGGTCGGGTTGCGGTGGTTCGTCGTGGCCTTCGGCGTCGCGCAGTTCGTGCTGAACCTGCAGGTGCGGCCGGACGTTCCCGACTATGTCGCGCCGGTCGGATTCGTTCTGGTCGCCATCCTGGCCATCTGCAACGTGGTCATCCTGGTCCTCACCGAAAAGGCCCAGAGCGTTGGGGACCTCCGTCCCGTCGGACTCGGCGCGTTCATCCTCGACGTGGCGATGACGCTGGCCATGGTCTGGACCTACTCGACCCGACCCTCCAGCACGGTGTGGCTGGTGACGTTCATCCTGCCCCTGGAAGGCGCCGTCCGGTACCAGGTGTGGGGGGCGACGATCCCCGTCGCTCTGACCCTGGGGCTCCTGGTCGCACAGGAGCTGGAGTTCGCGGCCCGGTTCGACGGGTACCGGCCGAACCACCTGAACATCGGGTTCCGGGTCGGCATCCAGCTCGCCGTGGCCCTGGTCGCCGGGTTCATGGCCCGGTCCCTGGAACGGCAGGCGGACAAGGCGCGGGAGCGGGCCTGGCTGGCCGAGGAGGCAGCCCGGCTCGCTGAGGAGGCGGCCCGGCGGGAGGCCGCGGCCCGCAAGGAGCTTTCGGCCTTCCACACTGCGATCCTGGCGGGCGTGGCGGCCGAGGACGTCAACGCCGGCCTCCAGTCGATGGCCGAGTCGATCGCTCGCGACCTCGAGTTCGAGGCCTTCGCCCTGTGGATCCTGGAAGACCAGGAGCTGGTGGCTCGCGGCGTTCACGGCGACCCCGGCTACGAACGGGAAGCCCGAGTACCGCTGGGCGAGGGGCTCGTGGGCCGCGTGGCGGTCACGGGCGCCGTCCTCCTGTCGACCGACGTGGGATCGAGCCACCCGGTGGATCCGGCGCTCGAGGCCGAGATGCCCCCACCCGCGGAGCTCGCGGTCCCGCTGCGGGTCGGAGGGGAACTGATCGGCGTCCTCCACAAACGGCGGTCGGGCGGGATCTCACGGGACGTGCGGAACCTCATGACCGGCCTGGCCGACCAGATCGCGCTGGTGGTCCAGGCCGCCCGCCTTCGGGCCCGCCAGGCCGAGACCCTCCGCCGCGTGCAGGAGCTCGACGAGATGAAATCGGACTTCGTTGCCATCACCAGCCACGAGCTCCGTACGCCCCTCGCGGCCATCCGGGGATTCATCGGCACGATGATCCGCCGGCGGGACCAGCTGTCGGACGACGAGGTCGGCGAGTTCCTGGGGATCGTCGAGCTCCAGACGAATCGGCTGATCGCGCTGGTCGAGGACCTGCTGGTCGTCTCGCGCATCGAGGCGGGCAGGCTCACCCTCGCGCCCGTGCCCATCGATCCCTCGGCCCTGATGCGGCAGGTCACGTTGGGCCTGGGCGAAGCCGGCCGCCGGGTGTCGGTGGAGACGGCGCCGGACCTGCCGGGGGTGATGCTGGCCGACCCCACGCGCTTGGACCAGATCCTCACGAACCTCCTTCAGAATGCCTTGAAGTTCTCCGGCCCCGAGTCGCCGGTGATCCTGTCGGCCCGAGCCGACGGGGCGTCGATCGTGTTCTCCGTTTCCGACCAGGGGATCGGGATCCCCCCCGAGGAGATCCCGAGGATCTTCGAGCGCTTCCACCAGGCGGAGGCCGCCAGCACGCGGCAGGCCGAGGGGACCGGCCTGGGGCTCTACATCACCCGCCGGCTGGTGGAGGCGATGGGCGGAGAGATCTCGGTCGATTCCCAGCCCGGCCTGGGCTCGACGTTCACGGTGCGTCTGCCGAAGGGTCCGTCGCCAGCACCTGCTCCACCGTCCGAAGCAAGGTCAGCGGAGAGAACGGCTTCGTGAAGTACTCGTCGGCGCCGAGCGCCAACGCCCGCCGGCGCTCCTCCTCCCCGCTCGCCGTGACGACGATCACGCGGATGTCGGCCGTCGCCGGGTTCGCCTTGACCCGGCGCAGGACCTCCTCGCCGGAAGCGCCCGGGATGTTCAGATCCAGAAACAGCAGATCCAGCGGGACCTCCTCGATCATGGCCAGCGCGGCCTGACCGTCGGCCGCTTCCCGGATCGAGAACCCCTCCTGCTCCAGGACCATCCGCATGGCCTCGCGCATCGTCGGGTGGTCCTCGACGATCAGGATGCGTGCGCCGTCCACGTCAGTTCCCCACCAACCGCTGGGCGAAGGCCCGGGGATCGAACGGCGCGAGGTCCTCGGCTTCCTCGCCCGTGCCGACCAGCTTCACCGGCACCCCCAGCTCCCCGCAGACCGCCAGCACGATGCCGCCCCTCGCCGTCCCGTCCATCTTGGTGAGAGCCACGCCGGTCACCTGCACCGCATCGGAGAACGCCCGGGCCTGCGCGATCCCGTTCTGCCCGGTCGTGCCATCCAGGACCAGCAGCGTCTCGTCGGGAGGCTCGCCGGCGGCCTTCTCCAGGACCCGGCGGACCTTGGCCAACTCATCCATGAGAGGCGTTCGCGTGTGTAGCCGACCGGCGGTGTCGACGATGAGGACGTTCGAACCTCGAGCGGTCGCGGACTTCACCGCGTCGAACGCCACGGCGCCGGGATCGGCGCCCCGCTGCTGCGAGACGAGGTGAGCCCCGGTACGCTCGGCCCACACGTCGAGTTGCTCGGAGGCTGCGGCCCGGAACGTGTCGGTGCCCGCGATGCTCACCTTCTTCCCCCCCGCCGACAGCATCGAAGCGAGCTTGCCAATCGTGGTCGTCTTCCCGGACCCGTTCACGCCGACGACCATCACCACGGCCAAGCGGCTCTGTGGCAGGTTCAGCGGTTCGGCCTCGCCCAGGATGGACTCGATCTCGTCTCGGAGCAAGGCCGCCGGGTCGGCGTCGGCTCGGAACCGCTCCCTCAAGTCGGAAACGATCCGCGCCGACGCGAT
>JAHEXX010000135.1 GCA_023251895.1 bacterium | reverse complement strand
CTCTTTCGTTTCTGGACCGCCTGTACGCTAGGTAGTGACATGCCCAAGGCCTTCCATCCCCGTCAGTCCGGTGGACGCGGTCAGCGCCGGACCGGCTCCGCCCGTCCAGAGCTGCCGCGCGAGATAATCGACGAGCTCCGGACGATGTGCCGCCCGGGCCGCGGCGACGAGGTCGTGGCATCGATGGATCGCGCCGCAAGGCACCTGGAGCGGGGCGATCCGGCGGGTGCGGGCCGTGAGGCGGCTCGGGCCAAAGCGCTGGCATCGCGGTCGCCCACCGTGAGGGAGATGCTGGGCCTGGCCCTCTATCAGCAGGAGCGGTATCGGGAAGCCCTGTCCGAGATGCAGGCCTACCGCCGGATGTCGGGGCGGGCCGACCAGAACCACATCATCGCCGACTGCGAGCGTGCGCTGGGCCGGCCCGAGCGGGCCGTTCCCCTCGCGGAGGAGGCCCTTTCGGCCAGGATCCGCCCCGACGTGAAGGCCGAGGCCGTGATCGTCGCAGCGTCCGCCCTGGCCGATTCGAAGCGCTACGACCAGGCCCTGGCCCTGCTCCGGCGGTTTCGAACCCGAGACGACGTGGCGGAGCCCTACGCTCTGCGGGTCTGGTACGTGACGGCCGACGTCCTGGCGAGGGCGGGCCGCCGGGACGAGGCCCGCCGGGAGTTCCGCAAGATCATGCGGTACGACTCGGCAGCGTTCGACGTGGCCGAGCGTCTCGTTCAGCTGGGCTGAGACTCCCCGGTGGGGGCCACTGCGGCCTCCCCTTCGTCCCTCTTCCGCCAGTACCGCATCAGGCCAACGGCATTCGTGCGGATGCTCGACAGGATGTCGTACCGCTCCATGTCGATCTCCTCGTCGGCGTCCTCTCGGTACTCCTTGGCACCCTGCCGCTCCAGGACCGCGGCGATCTGGTCCAGGTCATCGGTGGTCCGCATCGCGTCGCGGACGGCATTCCCCCACGCTCGGATCCGCTGCACGGCAAGGTCGCACAGGTGGTCGACCTCTGTCACCGATCCGAAGTGGGAGAGCAGCAGAATCGAGCGTGCCCGCGATCGGATCCGTTCGATGCTCTCGACGGCCAGCTCGATGTCGAAGTCCGGGGGGGGTGTAGCGGGGCGAAGGACCCTCACGTCGGGCAGGTGCACCCCCATCGCATCGCCCGTGAACACGGCGCCGGTCACCGAGTCCACCAAGCATGCGTGGTGCGACGCGTGGCCCGGAGTGTAGAGGACATCCAGCTGGCGGTCGTTCAGCGAGATCACGTCCCCCTCGGAGACCGCCCGCAACCGCCCGGACGGCACCGGCTCGACGTCACCGAAGAACTCTCGCATCTGTTCGGCGCCGTATACGCGCTCGGTGCTGGCCACCAGCTTCGTGGGATCGGCCAGGTGCGGAGCCCCGCGTTCCTGCACCCATATCGTGGCCCGGGGGAAACGCTGCGCCAGGGTTCCCACGCCGCCGGCGTGGTCCAGGTGGATGTGGGTCACGACGATGTGCGCGAGATCCTCCGGTCCCATGCCGAGGGTGTCGAGCCCGAGCTGGACGGCGTCGGCCGACGTCGTGGGCCCCGTCTCGACAAGTGCTGGCTCCTCCGCGGTCACCAGGTATGCAGAAGTCACCAGGTACCGCCCGACCATCTTCGTGTCGATGCCGGTGATCCCCTCGGCGACCTCGAAGGTCTCGCTCATGCGCGCAGTCTACCGGCGGTCGTGTCGGTGCCGAGTGATAGCTTCGCGGCGAAAGGAGGGGAGCCTCATGGTGACGGTCAACGTCGTCGTGCTTGCCGGCACGATCGCAGCGGAGCCCGTGGAGCGGACACTTCCGTCCGGTGATGCGGTCACCGAGTTGCGGCTCTCCGTTCCGGAGGCCGGCAAGCGCTTCCTCCCCCTCCCGGTCGCTGTCTGGCACAAGGCCGTGGGCAAACGAGCTCTCAAGGACATCGCCAAGGGCGACCAGGTGCTCGTGCACGGCCAACTGGCTAGGCGCTTCTATCGGAGCGGAGCCGGGGCTCGGAGCCTGACCGAGGTGGTCGCGACGGGAATCAAGAAGCTGGAGAGGCCCGACGAGGAGGAGGGCTAGGAGAGGGGCCGCAGCACCAGGCCGGTGCGGGGCTTCGGCCAGAAGTAGGTCGATTTCTGTGGAAGGCGGCCGCCGCGTTCGATCACCTCGCGGATCCGGGCGGTGGTGGTGGGCGGCAGGAAGAGCGCGCCGGCCGCCCGTCCCTCGCGCACGGCCGTCTCCGCGGCCACCGCATCGGCCGTGAACGTGAGGTCGCGGCTGGCGTCGAGGCCCCCGAGGACCTGCTCGTGCAGGGCACACACGGTCGGCGGGGAACCATCCAGGGCTCGGACGCGGTGCACGAGCTCGCCTTCCTGTAAGGCCACCGTGCCGTAGACGACCTCGTCGTCGCTCACCTGGGCAAGGACCTCCTGGAGATCCCGGACCCGCGCCCCTGCGATCGGCACGAGCCCTCGGAGCACGATCCGGTGGATCGGCAGGACGGGAGGGGCCTGGTCGGCCGGAACCACCAACATCATCACTTGATCCCAGGGCCCCGCCCCGTACCGCGAACGGATCTCATTGCGGTACCGCAGCGCCATCGTGTACCGGTGGTGACCGTCTGCGATGAGCAGTTGCTCATCCTCGAGCCAGCCGGCTACCTCGCCCGCCCCCTTCGCCGTCTCGGGCAGCCGCCACAAGCGGTGCTCCACGCCCTCCTCGTCGTGGACCTCGGCGATCGGCGCCTCCCCGGCGACCCGATGGAGGAGCTTCCCGAACCCCGGGCAGGGCCCCCGGAAGACCGCGTGGATGGCCGACAGGTTCGCCTTCGTGGACCGCATCAGGTGGAGTCGGTCCTCGACCGGACCGGCCATCGTCTCCTCGTGGGGGACGATCGAGCCGCCCCACGGCTCCAGTTCCACCTGGCAGATCAATCCGCGGAGGCGACGAGGACGGCCGCCCAGGACGAACCGCATCTCGTAGGGGTAGTAGGCGGGAACCTGGTCGGGGACGAGGACCAGGCCCTCCCGCCACGAGCTGAGCAAAGAACCGGCCCTCGCGTACTTGACCTCGGCGCCGTCGTCGCCCGGCTCATCGCGAGTGAGGACAAGGCGCACGATGTTGAACGGGCTGGCGCGCCGATACCGCGCCTCGTCCTCCGGGCTGATCACGTCGTATGGTGGAGCAGTCACGCGGTCGAGCGGACCCGTGCGGGTAGCGTCGAAGAGCAGACCGGCGAACGGTGAGACCCGGGACACTTCACTTGTATAACAGACGAACTGAAGGTGACTCCGCGTACGACCTGTTCTCGAGGGGCGTCACGTTCCTGCGGACCGGGAACCCGCATCAGGCCGCAATTCTCCTGTCCCGGGCCAAGCTCCTCGAACCGGAGAAGGCGTCGATCCGCGAGGCGCTGGGCCGGGCGCTGTACATGAGCGGGCGGATGGGTAGGGCCCGCCGCGAGTTCGCCAAGGCTGTCCAGATCAACCCGGCAGACGACTACGCCCATTTCGCTCTGGCCCTCGCGTGCGAGCGCACCGGCCAGCGCAGCCGCGCCATCGGCCACCTCAAGCTGGCCCTGGCCATGCGGCCGGGCGTTGCCGACTACGAGCGGGCTCTGGCGCGCGTCTCCGACCGATGATCGCCGACCGCTACGACTGTTTCATCGTCGACCTGGATGGCGTCGTGTTCCGCGGCGATCAGGTGGTGCCGCAAGCCCCTGAGGCTCTGGCGCGCCTCCGGGTAAACGGTCGGAGGATCGTGTTCATGACGAACAACTCCAGCCGCACGCCCGGACAGGTTGCCGACAAGCTCGCCAGCCTCGGCATCGAGGCCCATCCCGACGAGGTGCAGACCTCGGCGCTGGCAACCGCCGATCTGCTGGCGGCTCGGGGCGGGGGCACGGCGTTCGTGATCGGGGAGGCAGGGATCAAGGAGGCGTTGTCGGCCGCGGGCCTCCGGGTCCTGGACGGCCGGGCCGACCGCGTCGACTACGTGGTCGTGGGGTGGGACAGGGAGGTCACCTTCTCGAAACTTGCGACGGCGGCCCTCCTGATCCAGTCGGGTGCCGGGCTGGTCGCCACCAACGCCGACCCCGCGTACCCCGCCCCGGAAGGGCTCCTGCCCGGGGCCGGCGCTCTGCTCGCGGTGCTCACCACCACCACCGGCGTGGTTCCCGAGGTGGTGGGGAAGCCCCACGCCCCCCTCTACCGGGCGGCCCTCCGTCGGGCGGGAGGAGGGAGGCCCCTCGTGATCGGCGATCGCCTGGATACCGACATCCTGGGTGCCGCCGAACTGGGATGGGACTCGTTCCTCGTCTTGACCGGCATCACCGGCCGGGACGAGCTGGCCGGCTCCCCCGTCCGGCCGACCTACGTTGCAGACGATCTGTCGGACCTGTTCTCAAACACCTGACGAGGGAGGCTGGAAGGGGCCGATGTCGACCCGGGCCTGCGGCGCGGGGCGAGGCCGGAAGAACAGGAACGCAATCAACGCCCCCGCCGCGAACCCACCGATGTGGGCCCAGTAGGCCACACCGCCGTTCACGTTCGTCCCAAGCTGCCCCACCCCGCTGAACAGCTGGAGAACGAACCAGGCGCCCAGCACGGCCAGCGCCGGAAGCTCGATCACGGTGATGAGGAAGAAGAAGACCAGGGTGGTCACCCGGGCGCGGGGATACATCACGGCGTAGGCGCCCAGGATGGCCGCCACGGCCCCCGACGCGCCGAGGGTGGGCACGACGGCGCTAGGGGCCAGCGCCACCTGAAGCGCCGTGGCCGCCACGCCTCCCAACAGGTAGAAGACGAGGAACAGCGGCTTGCCGAGCCGGTCCTCCACGTTGTTCCCGAAGACCCACAGGAACAGCATGTTCCCGCCGATGTGGAGCCAACCCGCGTGGAGGAACATGGACACGAATACCGAGGACAGCCAGCTCTTGTGGCCGCACTTGGATGCCAAGAAGGCTTGGAAGCGCTGAGCCTCGCTTACGGTGCGGTCGAAGCCGGCCGCCAGGGCCCGGGCTGCCTCCGTGCCCCCGTCCGCCAGGTTCGTCTGGTGCGAGATCTCGTAGGGGATCTCGGCGTGGCAGAAGAAGAAGTCCTCCTGCTGCCCCTGGCTCCCGAAGCTCGGTTCCCACAGCAGGAACACCAGCAGATTGGCCGCGATAAGACCGACAGTGATCCAGGCCATGCGCCTGGTGGGGTTGGCATCTCGGATCGGCAGCACAGCTGCAAGTCTCGCCGGGAGCGCCCTCCGCAGCAAGGCAGGCGGACGCGGCGCCCGGGTATCCTTGAGCTGGAACAGCCGACGATCTGGAGGGATCCGATGACATCCTCGGACACGTTGACCGCCCTGAAGAAGTACGTGGACGCCGCCTTGGACGTCCTCACCCCGGCCAAGGCCCAGCAGGTCGCCCAGACCGCCATGAAGGGCCAGGGCAAGGAACAGGTCACGAAGTTCGCGCAGGAACTCCTGGAACGATCCCACAAAGCATCCAGCCGTGTCCGCGAGCTGGTTCGCCGCGAGGTCGCTTCGCAGATGAAGTCCCTCGGCGTCGTGACCCGGGAGGACCTGGACGCCCTGAGGAAGCGGGTGCGCGAGCTGGAACGGGCGACGGGCCCCGCGAAGAAGACCCCAGCCCGGAAGCCGGCGGCGAGGAAGTCCGCGGCCAAGCGGGCGGGCGCCGCGAAGGCCAGCGTCGAGGCCTGATCCGCGTGGCCCGCCGGCGGCTCGATGCCGAGCTGGTCCGACGGGGGCTGGTCGCCACTCGAACGGAGGCGCAGGAAGCGGTGCGTTCCGGCCTCGTGCTCGTGGGAGGCAGCCCCGCGTCGAGGCCGTCCTCGCTCGTCGCACCGGGTGACGCGGTCCACCTGCAGGCGCCCGCCCGAAGGTTCGTGTCGCGCGGCGGCGAGAAGCTCGCCGCCGCGCTGGACCGGTTCGGGATCCGGGCGGACGGGCGCTCGTGCCTCGATGCCGGCGCCTCGACGGGGGGGTTCACGGAGTGCCTGCTGCAGCGCGGCGCCGTCCGGGTCGCGGCCGTGGACGTGGGGTATGGCCAGTTGGCGTGGCGGCTGCGGAACGATCCGCGGGTGACCGTGCTCGAGCGCACCAACGTGCGGCGGCTGTCGCCCGAGGACATCCCGTTCGTTCCCGATCTGGTGACGGCGGATGTGTCGTTCATCTCCCTTCGGGTGGTGGTGCCGGCTCTGGCGCGCCTGGCCGTGCTCGGCGCCGATTTCGTCCTGCTGGTGAAGCCGCAGTTCGAGGCCGGGGCGAGGGCCGTTGGCAAGGGCGGGGTGGTCCGAGATCCCGGGGTGTGGCGGGAGTCGATCGCGCACGTGGCCGAAGCCGGCCGGGCGCTCGGGCTCGCTCCACGAGCGGCGATGGCTTCGCCCCTTCTGGGACCGGACGAGAACGTGGAGTTCCCGCCGCACCTCGTCCTGGGAGGCGAAGAGACCCCGTTCGATCTCGACGAGGCGATCGCCGAGTGCCTGGCCGTGAAAGGAGAA
>JAHEXX010000134.1 GCA_023251895.1 bacterium | reverse complement strand
GAGGACCGGCGCGGTGGTGGAGAAGCGGTTCAACGCGGGTGTGAACGTCGGGCTGGCCGTCGTGGAACGCAAGGAGATGCAGAACCTGTATCGCGACGGCGACGACTTCGTGTTCATGGACGTCGAGACCTACGAGCAGCTCCACGTGCCGGCCGCCGTGGCCGGCGCCGGTGCCAACTACCTTTCGGACGGGGCCGGTGCGATCGTGGCGACCCACGAGGGGAACCCCATCGCGGTGGAGCTGCCGGCGTCGGTCGCGCTGGCGGTGGTGAAGACCGATCCGGGCGTCAAGGGCGACCGGGTGTCGGGGGCCATGAAACCGGCCACGCTGGAGACGCGGGTGGTGGTCCAGGTGCCGCTCTTCGTGGAGGAGGGCGATCGCGTCAAGGTGGACACGCGCACCGGCGAGTACATCGAACGGGTGAAGTAGGGTCGTGGCGTCCCGTCGCGACGCGCGGCGCATGGCCCTGGACATCCTGTATCAGGCCGACGCCACCGGCGCCGACCCCGTGGACGTCCTGGCGGAGTGGACGGGCCTCGGCCGGGACATCGATCCCTTCAGCGAGGGACTGGTGCGGGGCGTGGCCGCGCATATGGCCGATATCGATGCTGTGCTCGGGGCGCACGCGGAGAGTTGGACGGTACACCGGATGGCCTCGGTGGACCGCACGATCCTCCGGCTGGCCTGCGAGGAGCTGCTCCACCGGACGGATGTTCCCCCCGGCGCAGCCATCAACGAAGCGGTGGAGGCGGCCAAGGAGCTCTCAACGGAGGAGTCGGGGCGGTTCGTGAACGGGATCCTGGGGCAGATCGCCCGGGAGGTGTCGGAAGGCGGAGAGCGGTCCGGCGCCTAGCCCTCGTCCGGCTTCTCGGACGCCCCCTCGGGCTTGGCCTCGGCCTTGGGTTCGGGCTCGTCCTCGAGGCCGCCCTCGGACAGGCCCTTCTTGAACTCGGACGAGGAGCGGCCGAGGTTCCGGGCCAGCTCGGGGAGCTTCTTCGCCCCGAACAGCACGGCGATGATGAGGACGGGGATCAGCCAGTCAGGTCCCGGCATTGATATCAACCGCCTTTCCCAGGGTTCACGCTCCTAGTGTAGGGCCCCGGGGGGCGGATTGCTCCACGCTGAGGAGCGATCCGTTGCCGGGTGGGCCGCGGGAGGCTATCCTGCTTGTCGGACGTGCCCTTTAAGTCCGGTCCCGCGAGGCCGGGAAGGGAGAGAGGAACATGAGGAACGATCGGAGCGCCCTGCCGCCTGCACGGCCGGGCGTTCTTCCATGATGGCCCCCCGTCTGGCCGACGAGGCCGAGATTCGACGCTCGGTGACCCGCATCGCGCACGAGATCCTGGAGCGGAACAGGGGCGCCGAAGGGGTGGTCCTGGTCGGGATCGCCGCCCGGGGCGACGATCTGGCCAGGCGCCTGGCCACGGAGATCGAGCGGATCGAGGGAGTGCGGGTCCCGGTCGGGGCCCTGGACATCACCTTCTACCGGGATGACATCGGCATGCGGGGCGAGGCCCCCGAGGTCAAGGGGACCCGGATCGACTTCGACGTGACCGGCAGGACCGTGGTGCTGGTGGACGACGTCCTGTTCACCGGGCGGACTATCCGGGCTGCCCTAGACGCCCTCGTCGACTTCGGGCGGCCGGAGGCGATCCAGCTGGCCGTGCTGGTGGACCGGGGGCACCGGGAGCTGCCGATCCGGGCCGACTTCGTCGGCAAGAACGTGCCCACCCGCAAGGACGAGATCGTGCGGGTGGCGCTGAAGGAAGTGGACGGCGAGGACGCCGTCGTGGTGGAGGAGCCGCGATGAGACGCGAGCGGCCGGGTGGGGTGGGAGAAGAAGGATGAACAAGCACCTGCTATCGATCAACGACGTGTCAACCGAGGACATCCTCCGGGTCCTCGACACGGCGGAATCGTTCCGCGAGGTCGGGACCCGGGTGATCAAGAAGGTGCCGGCCCTGCGAGGCCGGACGGTCGTGAACCTGTTCTACGAGGACTCCACGCGCACGCGCATCTCCTTCGAGCTCGCTGCGAAGCGGCTGTCGGCCGACGTCATCAATTTCTCGACGAGTGGCTCGTCGGTGGCCAAAGGAGAGAGCCTGAAGGACACGGCGCTCACGCTGCAGGCCATGGGGGCCGACGCGGTGGTGATCCGGCATTCCTCGTCGGGTTCGCCGTACCAGCTCACCAAATGGATCAAAGGGAGCGTGCTGAACGCCGGCGACGGCACACACGAGCATCCCACCCAGGCGCTGCTCGACCTGTACACGATCCGAGAGAAGCTGGGGCGCCTGGAGGGGCTGCGGATCGCGATCATCGGGGACGTCCTGCACTCCCGGGTAGCGCGCTCCCTATCGCTGGGGCTGGTCAAGATGGGCGCCGAGGTCACGCTGGTGGGGCCGCCCACGCTGATCCCCCCGGACGCGCCGGCGTGGGGCGTGCAGGTGTCCTACGACATCGAGTCGGTGCTGCCCAAGCTGGAAGTCTGCTACATGCTGCGGGTCCAGCGGGAGCGCCAGCGGCAGCAGTACTTCCCGAGCGTCCGCGAGTATTCGCGGCTCTTCGGATTGACACGGGCCCGGGTGGCAATGCTCCCGGAAGGCGCGCTGATCATGCATCCCGGCCCCATGAACCGAGGAGTCGAGATCGACTCGGACGTAGCCGACCTGCCTCAGGCCGTGATCGAGGCTCAGGTCACGAACGGCATCGCGATCAGGATGTCGCTCCTTTATCTGCTCTTGGGGGGCGCGCGGGGCGAGGAGGCCACCGATGGCTGAGCGGACGCTGTTCCGGGGCGCCCGGGTCGTCGATCCGGCCGCGGGCCTGGATGACGTCATGGACGTGTTGGTGCAAGAGGGTGGCGTCGCCGCGGTCGGCTCGGGGCTGGACGGGCTGGGCTCGACGGTCCTGGACTGTGAGGGTCTGGTCCTCGCGCCCGGGCTCGTGGACATGCACGCGCACCTCCGTCAGCCCGGGCGCGAGGACAAGGAGACGGTGGAGACCGGCTGCCGGGCGGCCGCAGCGGGCGGGTTCACCGCGGTCGCCCCCATGGCCAACACCGATCCCGTCGCCGACAACGCCGCTGTGATCCACGAGATCCGGGACCTGGCCGTGCAGGCCGACCTGTGCAACGTATTCCCCGTGGGCGCTATCACGAAAGGGCTCGAGGGCGAGTTCATGGCCGATATCGGGGAGATGGTCGAGGCCGGGGTCCGCATGTTCAGCGACGACGGACGGTGCGTGCCGACGGCCCGGATCCTACGCAACGCCCTCACGTACGCGAAGACCTTCGACGACGTCGTCCTGGCGGAACACTGCGAGGACGCCTCGTTGGCCGAGGGAGGACAGATGCATGAGGGGTACCACTCGTACACCCTTGGCCTGGCCGGGGCGCCGGGCGAGGCCGAGGAGATCGCCGTGGCCCGGGACCTGGCGGTGGCCCGGCTGACCGGTGGACGGCTGCACCTCTGCCACCTGTCGTCGGCTCGCTCGGTGGAACTGGTCCGGCGGGCCAAGGCCGAAGGTCTGCGGGTCACCGCGGAGGTGACGCCCCATCATCTGGTGTTCAGCGACGAGGACCTCGTCGCCTACGACACGAACCTCAAGGTGAACCCCCCGCTTCGCACCGCCGAGGACCGGGCCTCACTCCGGGCCGCACTGGCCGACGGGACGATCGACGCGATCGCCACCGACCACGCGCCGCACGCGGTGGAGGAGAAGGAGGCGGAGTTCGACCGTGCTCCGCCGGGGACGATCGGCCTGGAAACGGCACTGGGAGCGGTGCTGACCGAACTGGTCGGGCCCGGCCTGATGGACGTCCGACGCGCCGTCGAGGCGATGGCGGTCGCGCCCGCTCGGATCCTCGGCGCCGCCGACCACGGCGGGCCCATCGAAATGGGGCGTCCCGCCAACCTCGTCGTGTTCGACCCGGCGGCCTCGTGGGTGGTGGAGCCGCCGTTCCACTCCAAGAGCCGGAATTCCGCGTTCCTGGGGCGAACCCTCCAGGGTCGGGTGATCCACACGATGCTGCGTGGGGAGCTCACGGTGACCGATGGCAAGCCGACGAGATGAGCACTAGTCTGGTACATACTAGAGAACCTCCTCCGGCGCTGCTGGCGCTGGAGGACGGCACGGTGTTCCGGGGCCGCGGGTTCGGCGCGGCCGTCGAGGCCTTCGGCGAGGCAGTGTTCAACACGGGGATGGCCGGCTACCAGGAGGTGCTGACCGATCCCTCGTACGCGAACCAGATCGTCACCATGACGTACCCGCATCAGGGGAACTACGGCGTGAACGGTGAGGACCCCGAGTCGCGTGGGGTGCAGGTCGCGGGGTTCGTCGTGCGGGAGGCGTCCCGGCGCGCGTCGAGCTGGCGGAGCGAACGGACCTTGCACGAGGAGCTGGTCTCGGCACTCGTGGCCGGGATAGAGGGGATCGATACCCGGCGCCTCACCGTCCGCCTACGCGAGCGGGGCGCGATGCGCTGCGGCATCTCCACGCTGGACCTCGATCCTGTCTCTCTGGTGGAGCGGGTTCGGTTGCAGCCCGGGATGGAGGGCGCGGATCTGGCGAAGGGCGTGTCCACCGCCGAGCCCTACGAGGCTGCCTCGGCGGTCGGGGCGGCGATCCCGGTCAAGGGCCGTGTGCTCCGGGTTGCCGCGTACGACTTCGGCCTGAAGCTGAACATCCTCCGCCGCCTGGCCGTCACCGGCATCGAGGCCACGGTATTCCCGGCGGACACGCCGGCATCCGACGTGCTCGCAGCGGGTTTCGACGGCGTGTTTCTGTCGAACGGCCCGGGCGACCCGGCCGCGACACGGTACGGGATCGCGGCGGCGCGCGGGTTCCTGGGGAAGATCCCGGTGTTCGGGATCTGCCTGGGCCACCAGCTGCTGGGCCTCGTGCTCGGGGGCCGGACGTACAAGATGAAGTTCGGCCACCGCGGTGTGAACCAGCCGGTCAAGAACCTCCGCACCGGCCGCGTCGAGGTCACGTCGCACAACCACGGCTTCGCCGTAGACCCCGGCTCGTTCGTCGGCGGGGCTCCGCCTCGCGGGGGGCGCTCCGCTCCTTCGGCTCGCTCCGCTCGCCTCAGAGCCCCCGCTCCCGCGGCCCCCGCCGACAGGCCCGCCGTCGTCGGAACGGACTTCGGCCCGGTCGAGCTGACGCACTGGAACCTCAACGACGGCACGCTCGAGGGGCTGCGGTGCCTCGATGCTCCGGCGTTCTCCGTGCAATACCACCCGGAGGCCGCTCCGGGCCCACACGACTCCCGGTATCTGTTCGATGAGTTCCGGGACCTGATGGAAGGAGCGGCTTGATGCCGCGGCGGACCGACATCCACAAGGTCCTGCTGATCGGCTCGGGACCCATCGTGATCGGCCAAGCCTGCGAGTTCGACTACTCGGGGACCCAGGCCTGCAAGGTCCTGCGCCGGGAGGGGTTCGAGGTGGCGCTGGTGAACTCGAACCCGGCGACGATCATGACCGACCCTGAGTTCGCCGATCGGACCTACATCGAGCCGCTCACGCCGGAATCGGTTCGGGGCGTGATCGAACGGGAACGGCCGGATGCGCTCCTGCCGACGCTCGGCGGGCAGACCGCCTTGAACGTGGCGGTGGCCCTGGCCGAGTCGGGCGCGCTGGAGGCGTACGGGGTCGAGTTGATCGGGGCCGGCCTGAAGGCGATCCGCCGGGCCGAGGACCGCAGCGGGTTCCAAGCCGCCATGGTCACGGCCGGTCTGCCGGTCCCTCGCTCGGGGATCGCGCGCTCGGTCCCTGAAGCCCTCGAGGTCGCGCGCGAGATCGGTTTCCCATCGATCGTGCGGCCGTCGTTCATGCTGGGCGGCGGCGGAAGCGGATTCGCGAACGATGCCGTCGAGTTGGCGGCCGTGGCGGCGAGGAGCCTGGCGGAGTCACCGGCCGGGGAGATCCTGGTCGAGGAGTCGGTGGCCGGCTGGAAGGAGTTCGAACTCGAGGTGATGCGCGACGGCGCCGACAACGCCGTCGTCGTCTGTTCCATCGAGAACGTCGACCCCATGGGCGTCCACACCGGCGACTCGATCACGGTCGCCCCCGCGCAGACCCTCACCGACCGCGAGTATCAGCACATGCGCGACGCAGCCCTGGCCTGCATCCGGGCCATTGGCGTGGAGACTGGCGGATCGAACATCCAGTTCGCGGTCCATCCCCTCGACGGGCGGATGGTTCTGATCGAGATGAACCCGCGAGTGTCGCGTTCGTCGGCCCTGGCGTCGAAGGCGACGGGGTTCCCCATCGCGAAGATCGCCGCGCTCCTGGCGGTGGGGTACCGGCTGGACGAGATCAGGAACGACATCACGGGCGAGACCCCAGCCGCCTTCGAGCCGACGCTCGACTACGTCGTCGTGAAGATCCCGCGGTTCGCGTTCGAGAAGTTCCCCGAGGCCGACCCCCGGCTCACGTCGACCATGAAGTCCGTGGGCGAGGTGATGGCCATCGGCGGCACGTTCAAGGAGGCGCTTGGGAAGGCCTGGCGGTCGCTTGAGCGGTCCGGATTCGATCTGGGTGCTGACTCTGTGGTCGGCGGGATCGTCGAGGAGCTCGCGATCGCA
>JAHEXX010000133.1 GCA_023251895.1 bacterium | reverse complement strand
TTCCGCTCCTCGGCCCGCGCGGGGCTGGGGCCGAGCTGGGTACCGCACGACTCGCAGAACCGGGCGGCCCCGACGACTGGCGCGCCGCACGAGGGGCACGCACCGATGAGTGAGGCACCGCATGCCGGGCAGTACCGGGCGGACTCCCCGACCTGCGTCCCGCACGCGGGGCACGAGTTCACGGAGGAATTATGGTCGCCACCCCTCCCATCGGGAACCGCTAGTCTGTGCCGCTGATCGTGGTGCCGGCGCCGGCCACGATGCGGCCGATGACGTAGGCGGCCACGCCGGCGCCTGCGGACAGTACTTCGTCCTCCCCACCGGCCGGCACCACCAGCACCATCCCGATGCCCATGTTGAACGTGGAGAACATCTCCTCGTCGCTCGCGCCGACGGCGCTCTGGAGCAGCCCGAAGACCGGGTGCTCGGGCCAAGAGCCCCGTTCCAAGCGACCACCGAGTCCCTCGGGGAGCACACGCGGGACGTTCTCGTGGAACCCGCCGCCCGTGATGTGCGCGGCGGCGTGGACCAGTCCGGCTCGCGAGAGCGAGAGGACCAACGGAGCGTAGATCGCGGTCGGCTCCAGCAGCTCGTCCCCGAGGGGCCGGTCGAGGCCCTCGGGTTGCGCTTCCAGGACGTAGGCCCCGTCGTCCAGGAACGCCCGTCGGACCAGGCTGTACCCGTTCGAGTGCAGGCCGCTCGAGGCCAGCCCCACCAGGACGTCGCCCTCGGTCACCCGGTGCGGCCCGAGCATCGCGCCCTCGTCCACGATGCCGACGCAGAACCCGGCCAGGTCGAACTGGTCCGCGGCCATCACGCCGGGATGCTCGGCGGTCTCCCCGCCCAGCAGGGCGCACCCGGCCCGCCGGCATCCCTCCGCGACCCCATCTACGATGGCGGCCACGTCCTCGGGGACGACCCGCCCCACGGCCAGGTAGTCCAGGAAGAACAGCGGCTCCGCACCCGTGCACACGACGTCGTCGGCGCACATCGCGACGAGGTCGACGCCGACGGTGTCGAGGCGTCCGGCGAGGCGGGCGATCTCGAGCTTCGTTCCGACGCCGTCGGTCGCCGCGGCGAGCAGCCGGCCGTCGCCGAGGCGGAAGAGGCCGGCGAACCCCCCAACCCCCTCCACCACCTCCGGCCGGGTGGCCTGGGCGGCCAGGTTCTTGATGAAGGAAACCGCCGTGGCGGCGGCCTCGAGATTCACGCCGGCCCGGCCGTAGGAGTCCACCTCAGTCGGCGGGCTGCCGTTCCAGGAGGAACTTGCCAGCGTGGTCGGGGATGGGGACGGGGTACTCCCCGTCGAAGCACGCCCGGCAGAAGTCTCCCTTCGGCGAGCCGGTGGCGGCGACCATCCCGTCCATCGACAGGTATCCCAGGGAGTCGGCACCTACGAACGCACGGACCTCCTCGACGCTGAGGTCCGAGGCGACAAGCTCGGAGCGGGTCGACATGTCGATCCCGTAGAAGCACGGCCATTTGATCGGCGGGCAGGTGATCCGCGTGTGGATCTCGGCGGCCCCGGCCTCTCGGAGGGCCTGCACGATCTGTCGGGTGGTGGTTCCCCGGACGATCGAGTCGTCGATCACCACCAGGCGCTTGCCCCGGATGGCGTCGGGGATGGGATTGAGCTTCAGCTTCACGCCGCGTTCCCGCAGCGATTGCGACGGCTGGATGAATGTGCGACCCACGTACCGGTTCTTCATCAGGCCTTCCCCGTACGGGATGCTGGACACCTCCGCGTACCCCTGGGCCGCCGAGTGGCCGGTGTCGGGGACCGGGATGACCAGGTCGGCGTCGGTCGGAGCCTCCTCCGCCAGCCGCCGGCCCAGTTCCCGGCGGACTTCGTGCACGGTCCGGCCGTTCAAACGGGAGTCGGCCCGGGCCAGGTACACGAACTCGAAGATGCACAGCGCCCGTCGGGCGCTCTCGGCGAACCGGAACGTCTCGAGCCCACGGTCGTCGATGCGGATCAGCTCACCGGGTTCCACGTCGCGGATGTATGTGGCCCCCACGATGTCAAGGGCACAGGTCTCGGAGGCAACGACGAAGCCACCCGGCAACCGGCCGAGCGACATCGGACGCAAGCCGTAGGGGTCGCGGGCGGCGTAGACCGACCGCTCGTCCACCATCACGAAGCAGAAGGCGCCCTGGAGGGTGGGCAGCACCTCCATGGCGGCCGTCTCCAGGCCCGCATCGATTCGGCGGGCCATGAGCGTGGCGACGAGGTCGGTGTCGGTGGTGGCACCGCCGGAGCGGCCGGCCAGCTCGGCAAGCTGGGCTGTGTTCACCAGGTTCCCGTTGTGCCCGAGGGCGAGGGAACGCGTGCCGTCGGTCTTGAACGCGGGCTGGGCATTCTCCCAAGTGGTGGAGCCGGTGGTCGAGTACCGGTTGTGGCCCATGCCGAGGTCGCCCTGCAGGGTGGCAAGTGTGGCCTCGCTGAAGACCTGGGAAACGAGGCCGAGATCCTTGTAGACGAGGAGGTTGCGACCGTCGGAGACCGCGATGCCCGCGGATTCCTGGCCGCGGTGCTGGAGGGCGAATAGCCCGAAGTACGTCAGCCTCGCGACTTCCTCTCCCGGGGCCCACACCCCGAAGAGGCCACACTCCTCCTTCGGACTCTCCGCACCCACGCGGGATCGATGGTAACACCCGGTGCGATGCGCCCATCGACGCGCGGGATCAAGGGCGCAGATGCGTCTCCCAGTCGCATCCGTCGCGCGAGTCGTAGCCCCAGACCGAAGCAGCCAACCCGCCCAGGCCCGCGGCAGCGGCCAGCAGGAGCAGGCCGATGCCACCGGAGACATCGTGCATGAGGGCCAAGATCCACAGGAAGGCGACGAACCCAAGAGCCACCTTCCACCAGGCAACCGGCGCGTTCACTGTCATCCTCCACCACCATCTTCCCACCGGCCCGTCGCCATGTGCGGACGCGAGCTTTCCAGGGAGAGCAACGCCAACTTGCGGTCCAAACCGCCCCCGTAGCCGCCGAGCGCGCCGCCCGCGCGGACCACCCGATGACAGGGGATCACGATGGGGATGGGGTTGGAACCGAGGGCGTTGCCGACCGCACGTGCGGCGCGGGGCCGCCCGATCCTCCTGGCCACCTCGCCGTAGGTCGTGACACGCCCGTACGGAACGCGGGCCGTCGTCGCCAGCACATCCCGGGCTATGCCGCGGATCAGCCGCCGGTCCAAGCGCACGTCGAACCGGGTCCGGCCTCCCGCGAAGAACTCTTCGAGCTCTCGCCGTGCTGCCTCAGTGGCTCGCGCGGACTCGAGGATCCGTGGCGAGAGATCGCGGGCCAGGTCTTCGAGCACCGCGTCCCGAGCCTCGTCCTCGAACGCGACCCTGGCCAGCCCCCGGGGGGTGACCGCTACCAGGAGCCCGCCGATCGGCGAGTCCACCGTGCCGATGGCCACGTCGAGCAGGTTGCGTTCCTCGGCGAGGGCCGCCAGCGCCGCGGCCGCCGCCCGCGAACGTTCCTGGGCACCCTCGGCCAGCCGCTTCAGTTGCTTCGTCTTCATGCCATCTGCTCCCGCAATCTCTTCATGCCCTGGGACACGTTCGCCCGGGCACCCTCCTCGCTTCCCCCCATGGCCTCCGCGATCTCCGCGTACGTCCGGTCCAGGACGTAGCGGTGGGCGACGGCCACGCGTTGTCGGGGGGGGAGCGACCGCACGTGCGACCACAACTCCTCGTCCAACGGATCCGAGGGCGCCGGGCGGTCGGCGGACACCGCCTGGGCCATCGGCACCGGCGACCGCCGTCGAGACCGGTGGTGGTCGATGGCCTTGCGGCTGGCGATCCTCAGGATCCACCGGTCGAGGTGCTCGCCGTTCCGCAGGCCGGGGTAGGCCCGCAGCGCCGCGAGGAAGGTCTCCTGGAAGCAATCATCGGCATCCTGCCGCCCCACCGCCGCCAGCAGGAACCGGTAGACCATCCCCCGGTGTCCCTCCAAGAAGTCGGTGAACGGCGGCGGGCCACCGCTCATCCCTCCGCTCCGGGTTCTCTCCACGATGCGTTGCATGCAACCACACGGGAACAACGGACGAGCGCACGGGAACGTGAAAGCGGAACGTCAGGCGATGCCGAACCCCCGGCAGCTCCAGGTGATCAGCCGGCCAACAGCTTGGGGAGAGACTCCTCGTAAGCCGCGGCGGCTTCATCCACCGCGGTCTCGAAGACGCCGTCGAACACCATCCGGGGCCCGCCCGTCTCGCCCAGGCGGGCGATGGGAACCGCGAGGGCGGCCGCCAGTTCCTCCAGTCGCCCCGCCTTCTCCGGAGCCGTCGCGACGACCGCGCGCGATGCCGACTCCGAGAACAGACCGAGGTGCGGTGGGAGGGTCTCGGAGAACCCGACGGCGAACCCGGTTCCGCCGACGATGGCACACTCGGCCAGCGCGATCGCCAGGCCGCCGTCGCCGCAGTCGTGGGCGGCGGCCAGCAGGTCGGCAGCCGTCCCCTCGATCAGGAGCCGGTGCAGGGTGCGTTCCCTGTCGAAGTCGAGTGCCGGGGGACGGCCGCCGACCTTTCCCAGCACCGCGTCGGCGAACTCGGAGCCGCCCAGCTCGGCGAAGGTCTCGCCCAGCAGGAAGATCACGAGCCCCGGCTGCGCGAAGGCCGGGCGCGTCGCCAGCCGGTAGTCGTCGATCATCCCGAGCATCCCGATCACCGGCGTGGGCCAGATCCCCGAGCCGCCGGACTCGTTGTAGAAGCTCACGTTCCCGCCTGTGACCGGGGTCTCGAAGGCTCGGCACGCGTCGGACATCCCACGGATCGACTCCGAGAACTGCCACATCACCTCGGGACGCTCGGGGTTGCCGAAGTTCATACAGTTGGTGATGGCCAGGGGACGGGCGCCCATCGTCGCGACGTTCCGGGCGGACTCGGCGACGGAGTGGGCCGCGCCGAGGTACGGATCCAGGTGACCGTACCGTCCCTTCCCGTCCGACGACAGCGCGAGGGCACGCATCGTGCCGGCGATACGGACGATGGCCGCATCGGCGCCGGGCCCGGCCACCGTTCCGCCCTGAACCAGAGAGTCGTACTGCTCGTACACCCACCGCTTGCTCGCGACGTTCGGCGAGGACAACACCCGATAGAAGCACTCCTCGTGGGACATCGTCACCGTGGCGAACGTGGGATCGTCCTCGATCGTGGCATCGACGGTCGCCGGGGGTGCGAGGGGGCGGTCGTACCCGGGGCCATCGGCGAGGGTCCGGGCAGGGACGTCAGCCACCACCTGCCCGCCCAGGCGGACCCGGAGTCTCTCTCCGGCCGTCAGCCTGCCGACGACCGCCGAGGCCAGACCCCACTTCGTGCAGATCTCACGGACCCTTTCCACCCGCTTCGGCGCGACGATCGCGAGCATCCGTTCCTGAGATTCGGACGTGAGGATCTCGAAGGCATCCATACTCGGTTCGCGGAGGAGCACCGCGTCGAGGTCGATCTCGGCGCCCATCCCCGCGCGGGCTGCGGACTCGGACGATGCGCACGTGAGACCGGCGCCGCCGAGGTCCTGCAGGCCCTCCAGCAGATCCCCATCGACCATCTCGAGGGTGGACTCGATCAGGAGCTTGCCCGCGAAGGGGTCGCCGATCTGGACGCTGGGGCGGCTCCCCTCCGAACCCTCCTCCAACGTGGCCGAAGCCAGCACCGACACCCCGCCGATGCCGTCGCGGCCTGTGGCCGCGCCGTACAGCAGCAGGATGCTCCCCTCGTGGACCTCCCTGGCCTCGGTGACCAGCCGATCGGCCGGCGCGATGCCAACGCACATCACGTTGATCGTCGGGTTGGAGCCGTGAGGCGCGGCGAAGGCCACCTCGCCGCCGACGGTCGGCACGCCGATGCAGTTCTCGTACCCGCCGATCCCCGCCACCACACCGGAGAACAGCCATCGGTTCCGTTCCTCCGTGAGCGGGCCGAACCGGAGGGGATCCAGCAGCGCGATGGGACGCGCGCCCATCGAGATGATGTCGCGAACGATGCCGCCCACCCCGGTGGCGGCGCCTTGGTACGGCTCGATGGCACTGGGGTGCGAGTGCGATTCCATCTTGAACACGACGGCCAGTCCGTCCCCCACGTCCACGGCGCCGGCGTCCTGGCCGGGCCCCACCAACACCGCCGGGCCTTCGGTCGGCAGCTTCCGAAGGTGCGCCTTGCTCGACTTGTACGAGCAGTGCTCGGACCACATCACCGAATACATCGCGAGCTCGTTCCGGTTCGGATCGCGCGCCAGGATGCCGCGGATCCGGTCGAACTCCTCGTCGGTGAGGCCCAGAGCCCGGTGCTTCGGCCGTCCCACCACGGCCGCTAGACCCGGGCGAGCGCTTCGGACAACAGCGACGCGAACAGGGGCTGGCCGCCGATGGGGCCCACATCGGGGTCGACCGCGTGCTCGGGGTGCGGCATCAGGCCGACCACGTTCCCGCGCTCGTTTCGGACCCCGGCGATCCCGTCGGCCGCACCGTTGGGGTTGTGCGCATCGTCGATCGTTCCGTCGGGAGCGCAGTACCGGAACACCACGAGTCCCTGTCCCTGGATCCGCTCGAGGTCTGCGGGATCCGCCACGAACTGGCCCTCCCCGTGCTTGACGGGGATCTCCAGCACCTCGCCTGCCACCAGGTTGGCGGTGAGCGGCGTGAGGGAGGTCTCT
>JAHEXX010000132.1 GCA_023251895.1 bacterium | reverse complement strand
TTCTCCCGGATCTCCTGGAACAGCCGAGAGGACAAACCGCCTCCCAGCGCGCCGTTGACCACCCCAAACGCGAACCGATCGGGGTCGGTGCGGGATAGGCCGTTCGTGCCCAGGCAGATGTGGGCCTGCTCGGTCTTGCGACGCCGGATGAGCCGGCGCCCGGAGGGCGCCGGCGGCTGTCCCGCTGCGCGGAGGTTCCATCCGGCCGGACCCTCCGAACGCACCCTACCCGTGTCCATGCCGGTCGAGATCAGCTCCAGGAGGCGGTCGTGATGAAGGTTGCCCGCCGCCACGACGACGTAGTTCGCGGGCACGTAGTGCTGCTTGTAGAACCCCCGGACTTGTTGGCGAGAAGCTGCCTGGATGCTCTGGGTGGTGCCCAAGATGGCCCGTCCCAGCGGGTGGTCCGGCCACAGGGTCTCGTTGAACAGATCGTGGATCAACTCGTCCGGCGTGTCCTCGTGCATGTTGATCTCCTCCAGGATGACCTGGCGTTCCGCATCGAGGTCGGCTGCCCGGATCACCGAGTGCTGGAGCATGTCGCACAGGTGATCCATCGCCATGGGTAGATCCCGGTCGAGAACGCGCGCGTAGAAGCACGTGTACTCCTTGGCGGTGAAGGCGTTCACGTCTCCGCCGACGGCGTCGAAGGCCTCGGCGATCTCACGCGCCGAGCGGGCCTTCGTCCCCTTGAACAGCAGGTGCTCGAGGAAGTGGCTGGAGCCGGAGATGGGGGGCGGCTCGTCCCGCGAACCCGCCAGCACCCAGAACCCCAGCGTGACCGAGCGCACACCCGGCATTCGCTCGGTCACGACGCGCAGGCCCGACTCGAACTCGGTCCGGCGGATCGGCATGGCTACCGGCGGCCGGACATCAGCGCGGCTCGTCCCGCCGCTCGCGCGGGCGATCCCGGTCTCGGCGGGGCCGCCGCTCGCGGTCCCGGTCCCCGCGAGGCCTCTCGCCCCGAGGAGCTTCCCGAGGCTCCTCTCCCTCGGGGGTCAACCACTCCTCCCCCACCGGCTTCAGGCTGATCTTGCCCATGGCATCGATCTCTTGGACCTCGACCTCGAGCGCGTCGCCCTCCTTGACCGCATCCTCCACGCGGGACAGGCGCTTGCCCTTGCCCAGCTTGGAGATGTGCACGAGCCCGTCGCGACCCGGCACCAGGTTGACGAACGCGCCGAAGGTCGTGGTCTTCACGACCGTTCCGTGATAGCGCTCGCCCACCAGCACCGGCTTGGGGTTGGCGATCTCGTCGATCATCCGCGCGGCTTCGTCTGCTCCTGCGCCCTCGCGCGAACCGATGAACACGGTGCCGTCGTCCTGGATGTCGATGTCGGCCCCGGTGAGCGCGATGATCTCGTTGATCCGTTTGCCCTTGGGCCCGATCACCTCACCGATCTTGTCCACCGGGATCGTGATCGTGAGGATCCGCGGCGCCTTGGCATTGACCTCGGCGCGCGGTTCCGCGAGGGCCTCGTGCATCACGTCCAGGATCGTGAGCCGGGCGTCCCGGGCCTGCTTCAGCGCCCCTGCCAAGACCTCCCCGGGCAGACCGGTCACCTTCATGTCGAGCTGGATGGAGGTCACGAACTCGCGCGTGCCGGCGACCTTGAAGTCCATGTCGCCCAGCGCGTCCTCGGCTCCCAGGATGTCGGTGAGGGTCACGAACCGCCCGTCCTCAGCGATCATGCCCATCGCGATACCGGCCACCGGCGCCTTGATCGGCACGCCGGCATCCATCAGCGACAGCGTCGACGCGCACACCGACGCCATCGAGGTGGAGCCGTTCGACCCCAGGACGTCCGACACCAGGCGCAGGGCGTAGGGGAACTCCTCCTCCGGCGGGATCACCGGAACCAGGGCCCGCTCGGCGAGTGCGCCGTGACCGATCTCCCGCCGGCGGGGCGAGCCCATGCGACCAACCTCGCCCGTTGAGAACGGCGGGAAGTTGTAGTGGTGGATGTACCGTTTGGACTCCTCGGGATCGAGCGTGTCGATCATCTGGGTCATCCGCAGCATGCCGAGTGTCGTGACGTTGAGCACCTGCGTGTCGCCACGCTGGAACAGCGAGGAACCGTGGGCCCGGGGGACCAGGCCGATCTCGGCCGAGAGGGGCCGGATGTCGGAGGGCGTTCGGCCGTCCAGGCGGACGCCTTCGTCCACCACGCGGGCTCGCATGGCCTTCTTCTGCAGGTCCTTGAAGGCCGGCGAGATCTGGGAGGAGCGCTGCGCGAAGCCGTCGTCGCCCCACAGCCCCAGCAGGTGGGTCTTGAGGTCCTCCTTCAGCGCGTCGAGGGCGGCTTCACGCTCGACCTTGTCCTGCACGATGGTGCCCGCCAGCCGGTCGTGCCCGAACGCCTTGACGGCTTCGAACGTCTCGTCGCTATAGAGGGGCCGTGGCTCGAACAGCTTGGGCTGGACCCCGCCCAGCTGGGCGATGAAATCGAGCTGGAACTCGATCATCTCGCCGATCGCGCGCTTGGCCTCTTCCAGTCCCTCCGCCACGACCTCCTCGGTCGGCGCGACGTTGGAGCCACCGGCCTCAAGGAGCTGCCAGGTGCTGTCGGGGGCCTCCCCCTCGATCATGAGGATGTCGATCGTTCCCTCGTCGTTCCGACGACCCGCCACGACGACGTCGAAGGTGGCCTCCTCCAACTGCTGGAAGGTCGGGTTGATCCTCCATTCGCCCCCGATCAGGCCCAGCCGGACCGTGCCGACCGGACCCTCGAACGGGATGCCTGCCAGCATCGTGGCCAGGCTAGCCGCGTTCATGCCGGGGATGTCGTACGCATTGGCCAGGTCCGCGGACAGCACGGTCACGACGACCTGGACCTCGTCTCGGTAGCCGTCTTTGAAGCTGGGCCGCATCGGGCGGTCGGTGAGGCGAGCCGTGAGGATGGCCGTCTCCGACGGACGGCCCTCCCGCCGGAAGAACCCGCCGGGGATCTTCCCGGCCGCGTACATCCGCTCCTCGACGTCGATCGTGAGCGGGAAGAAGTCGATCCCCTCGCGAGGTGCCGCGGTGGTGCACGTGGCGAGGACCTGCGTCTCGCCGTATGTGACGACCGCCGAGCCGTCGGCCTGCTGGGCAAGCTTGCCGGACTCGAAGGTCATGGTCTGGGTCCCGACGGTGCGGGAAAGGGTGGTGGCCACTGGCCGGTTCCTCCTCGTTGCTCTGGCGCGGGCGGGGGCCCGCACGGCTCCTGCGGAGGGGGTACGGCCAGTTGTCAGTGGTGGGCCGCCGAACGCCGGCTCGGAGGCTCGCTACTGATAACCGACCGCGGGGCTGGTCCCTCCTCCGGTCGATCAGTCGGTCGTTCGCATCCCTCCCTTGGGGAATGGGCCGCTCGATCGGCCGCCCATCTTCACCGCCGCAGGCCCAATCGCTTGATCAGCTCGCGGTACCGCCCGATGTCCTCGCGCTTCAGGTATTCGAGCAGGCGCCGGCGCTGGCCCACCAACTGCAGGAGACCGCGGCGCGAGTGGTGGTCCGTCTTGGCGGCCTTGAGGTGCTCCGTGAGGTCGGAGATCCGCTTCGAGAGCACTGCGACCTGGACCTCCGTCGAGCCGGTGTCGTTCTCGGCGCGACGGTAGTCCGTGATGATCTGGGTCTTCTCTTCCTTGGTGAGTGCCATATCCAGAGCGAAAGGCTACCAAACGGACCCAGGATCAGGCCCCGAGGAGCCCGCGGACGACGATCACGACACCGGCCGCAGCCGCGAAGGCCAGCACGGCTGGTCGCAGCCACCGCTGGTCCAGCCGCTTGGAGAGTCGCCCGCCGGCCCACAGACCGACCATCAGGGCCGGGATGAGCCCGAGCGCCAGCCCGATTTTCCAGCGGTGGACCCTCCCAGCAAGAAGGAGGGCGCCGATCGACATGATCAGCCCGACCACGAACGACAGCGCCAGCGTTGCACGGATCTCCGGGCCAGGGCGCCGCTGGTAAACGACCGGGAGCGCGGGGCCGCCGATCGAGCTGGTCGTCCCCATCACCCCGGAGACCATGCCGGCTCCGAAGTTCCGGGCGGGGCTCGGGTTGATGGGGACCCCCACGGCCGATAGCGCCGCGGCAAGGAGGATCAGCACCCCGAGCAACACCGAGAGCCGGTCCGTCGGGACCGAGACCAGGATCCACACGCCAGCCGCGGTCCCCAGAACCCGCCCCCCCACGATCCAGGCGAACCCCCGAAGGTCGATGTGGCTGCGCTCCCGCACCGCCATCCCGACCACCATGGGCAGCGCGATGAACAGTGGCGTCACCGGCACCGAGCCGGGGCGCAGGAGCGCCAGCACGGGAACGGCGACTAGGGCGAACCCGAAACCGATGGTGCCTTGGATCGCGCCCCCCACGGCCACCGCCGCGAGCAGGACCACGAACGAGACCAAGGGTCAGCCCCGCACGACGGGGTGGCCGGGCCCGACGATGAAGGCGGGCAGGAAACCGGCCCGAGACCGGCCCCGGGGGCTCACCTGACCTCGGAGACGGCGGTGGTCGAGCCGGCGACGCCGGGCACCCGGAGTGCCATGACCTGTACGGCTAGCAGGTTCAAGGTCACTTCGCCGATGGGACCAGCTCCCGGGTCCTCGCCACGTCGTCGGCGATGGCCCGCGCGAGCTCTGCGGGGGTGGCGAACTTCGCCTCGTCCCGCAACCGGACCCAGAACTCCACCGACAAAGGCTCTCCGCGGAGCTCCTCTTCGTCGAAGTCGAGGAGGTAGGCCTCGACGTGGAGGGGCTCCACCCCGAAGGTGGGGTTCGTGCCGCAACTGATGGCAGCGACGTAATCCCGACCCGTGTGGCGGGCCCGTCCGGCGTAGATCCCGCTTCCCGGCAGCAGGAGCCGAGGCCACGTCCGCAGGTTCGCCGTGGGGAAGCCGAGTGCGTGGCCCCTGCCGGCCCCCGGGACGACCTCCCCGTCCAGGACGAAACGCCGGCCCAACGCGGTGGCGGGCCACGACAGTTCCCCGGCCGACAGGGCCTCCCGGATCGAGGACGAGGACACGGTCCGGCCGTCGATCTGCACCAACCCCACGCCCTCGGCAGTGAACCCGAGGCCCGCCCCCAACCCCTCGAGCAAGTGGAGGTTCCCAACGGCCTTGTGCCCGAACGTGAAGTCCGACCCCACCACCGCGTGACGCATCGAGAGGCCGGCGACGAGCACGCGTGCCACGAACTCCTGGGCCGATACGTGCGAGAGCTTCTGGGTGAACTCCAATACGAGGAGCGTGTCGATCCCGGTACCCTCGATGAGGGAAGCCTTCCGCTCCACCGTGGTGAGCAATCGCGGCTCGCTCCCGGGGTTCAGGATCTCGCGGGGATGCCGGTCGAACGTGATCGCCACCGGCCGAAGGCCCCGCTCGCGCGACGCGTCGACCGTCCGTGCGAAGACGGCCCGGTGGCCCATGTGGACCCCGTCGAAGAAGCCGATCGTGACGACGGAGCCCAGCCCGTCGAGGGGCAACGACTCGATGCCACGCACGATCCGCATGGCCCGCAGACTATCGAACTCGCTTCCACCCGCCGCCGTCCACTCGTCCCGGTGACCGGCCGGTACCATTCCCGGCGTGTCCTGGAGCCGCGTGCGCGCCGCCTGCGGACTGATCGGCCCCATCGTGTTCACCTCCGCGTGGGTGGTGGGCGAGCGCCGTCAGGCCGCCTATTCGGTCAGGGACGAGCACATCAGCGGCCTGGCGGCGCCCGACGCAGATGCCCCACACCTCATGACGGCCGGTTTCCTCACGCTCGGGGTCTGCACCCTGGCGTTCGCCGACGAGCTACATCGCAGGTTGGGCCGTGACGGTGGAGCCGGCTGGGGGCCTGCCCTGCTCGGCCTCTCGGGAGCCGCGGCCATCGTCGCCGGCCTGTTCCGGCGTGACCGTCGGTCGAACTTCCCCCCGCCCGGGACCCCCCCGGGGCAGTCGTGGGTGAACGATGTCCACGACATCGCTTCCGCGGCCGGCAACGTGGCGGGGATCGTCGGCACGCTGTTGCTCGCGCACCGGTTCAGGGACGACCCGGAATGGGCCCCGCTCCACCGGGCCGCCCTCGGTTCGGCGGCATCGAGCCTGGGGCTCATGTCCTACTTCGCCTCGGAGACCACCCGGCCCTGGAACGGCGTCGTGCAGCGCGCCGGCATCACCATCCCGCTCGCGTTCATGGCGGCCGCGGCCCTACGGATGCTCCGCTCTCCCGGTCAATCCCGAGGCGCGAGGATCATCTCCGGCATCGCCTTCGCTCCGTCATCCCGGTAGATGCCGATCAGCCGGCCCTCTGGCGAGAACACCGCGTAGGGGCCGGCGATCCCGGCCGGCCCCAGGATCCGCCCGTGTCCGGCCGCCACGGCTTCCTCCCGTTCCAACCGGAGCGCCGGAAGGTGGGCCACGGCTCGCTCTATGGGCAGCGGCTCGCCGGGCGCCCCCGGGGGGGTCGCCTCCCCGACATCGAATGCCCCGATCTGCGTGCGCCGCAACCGGATCAGATGTGCACCACAGCCGAGCGCGCGTCCCACGTCCGCGGCCAGCACGCGGACGTAGGTGCCGCTCGAGCAGATCACCCGGAAGGCGGCGTCGCGGCCGTCGCACGACAGCAGGTCGAAGTCAGACACGTGGATCGGCCGCGACGCCGCTTCGACGGTCTGCCCCTGCCGGGCTGCCTCGTACAGCTTGCGGCCCGCCACCTTTACCGCCGAGTACGCGGGGGGACGCTGCATCGAATCGCCGACCAACCCGGCCATAGCCCGTCGGAGGTGATCCGGGGACGCGGCGACTTCAGTCCGGCGGATGACTTCGCCCTC
>JAHEXX010000131.1 GCA_023251895.1 bacterium | reverse complement strand
ACGGCGGGTGGAACCGAGGCAGGTTCTGGGACACCAACTTAATGGCCGGCTCGCTCATCCTATACGCGATGCCCGAGTACGTCTTGGGCATCCTGCTGCTCCTGCTGTTCTCCTCCACGATCCACCTGTTCCCGACCGGGGGCTTCCAATCGGTCACCGGCCAGTTCTCCGCCGTGGGCCGAGTAGCGGACGTCTTGAACCACATGTTCCTGCCGTGGATGACGCTGATGCTGGCGTACCTCGGGGAGTTCTACCTGATCATGCGGTCGTCGCTGCTTGACGTGATGGGCGAGGAGTACATCACGCTGGCTCGCGCCAAGGGGGTACGGGAGAAGTGGGTGCTCCGCCGCCACGCCGTCCGGAACGCGCTTCTGCCGACGGTCACGTTGATCGCTCTTTCGTTCGGGTTCGTGATCGGTGGGGCCATCACCGTGGAACTGGTGTTCTCGTATCCCGGCGTCGGCTACCTGACCTACGAGGCCCTGCGGAACAAGGACTTCCCGCTGCTGCAGGGCTCGTTCCTTTTCTTCAGCGCGGCCGTGATCTTCGCGAACCTGATCGCCGACCTGCTGTACGGGTACCTCGACCCTCGTGTGAGGGCGGCCTGATGCCCCAGATCCCGGTCGGGCCCGAGGTCCACGTGGCCGTGCGGCGCGGCCCCCCGGGGGCGCCGGAGGAGGTCCCACCTCCCACGGTGAGGAAGGTGAGTCCGCGGCGGATCCGGTGGGCCCGGCGACGGCGGGCCGTCGCCCGGTTCTGGCATCAGTACCGCAAGAGCAAGATGGGGATGATCGGCCTGGTCATCCTGCTGATCTTCGCCGGCGTTGCCGTCTTCGCCCTCTTCTCGAACCCGGCGGCCACGAACCCCGCCCTTACGACCGGACAACCTCGGCTCCATTCGCCGAGCCTCACATACCCGCTCGGGACCGACAACTACGGCATCTCCGTGCTAACGCTCGTGATCCAGGGCTCCAAGACCTCGCTGCTGGTCGGCTTCGTGGCCACGGTGATCACGATGCTGATCGGCACCGTCGTGGGGATCGCGGCCGGCTACAGGAGCGGGGTGTTCGACGCCGCCATCATGCGGGTCACCGACGTGTTCCTGGTATTGCCGTGGCTGGCGCTCGCGATCGTGCTCGCCGCCATCTTGGGACAGAACCTCACGGTCATCATCATGATCATCGGGCTCACGTCGTGGCCGAGTACCGCCCGGCTGGTGCGAGCCCAGACCCTCTCGGTCAAGGAGCACCTGTACGTGGAGCGGTCGCGGGCCCTCGGGGCCAGCGGCTGGCACACGGTCACGCGGCACATCCTGCCGAACGTGATGCCGGTGATCCTGTCGAACACCATCCTCACGGTGGCCATCGCCATCCTGTCCGAGTCGGCCCTGTCGTTCCTGGGACTAGGCGACCCCTTCTCGGTCACGTGGGGATCGACCATCGACAAGGCCTTCAGCGCCGCCGCCCTCACGCTCGGCGCCTGGTGGTGGCTGATCGCCCCTAGCGCCTGCATCGTGCTGGTCGTGCTGGCCTTTACGATGTGCGGCTTCGCCACCGACGAGATCGTCAACCCCAGGCTGCGCGAGCGATGAGCGTCCTCTCGGTCCGCGACCTCTCCGTGACGTACCAGACCACCGGCGGCGGCGTCCCCGCGGTCCGCGGCGTGACATTCGACATCGACCGGGGCGAGGTGCTTGGGCTGGCCGGCGAGTCCGGATGCGGAAAGTCCACGATCGGCGCCGCGATCCTGAGACTCCACGCGGCCGCCACGAAGATCGAGGGGACGATCCTGCTGGACGGCGAGAACGTGCTGGAGATGAAGCCGGGGCGCCTGCGGGCCGCCCGTTGGTCGGGCGCCTCCATCGTGTTCCAGGGGGCGCTCCACGCCTTGAACCCCGTGAAGAGGGTGGGCGACCAGATCGTCGAGGCCATCACGACGCACCAGCTGGCCGGGGACCGCGAGGCCAAGGTCCGGGCCGGTGCGTTGCTCGAGCAGGTGGGGTTGCCCCCTCGGCGGATCGACGACTATCCGCACGAGCTCTCCGGAGGCCAGAAGCAGCGCATCATGATCGCGATGGCCCTGGCCTGCAACCCCTCCCTCGTGATCGCCGACGAGCCGACCACGGCGCTCGACGTGATCGTGCAGGCGCAGGTGCTCCGCCTGATGCGCGGGCTGGAGCGGGAGCTCGGCCTGGCCATGCTGTTCATCACCCACGACCTGTCGGTGCTGCTCGAGGTCTCGGACCGACTGGCCATCATGTACGCGGGGAAGATCGTGGAGGAGGGGCCCGCCGAGCAGGTGTTCCACCACTCCCGGCATCCGTACACCGCGGCGCTGGCAGCGGCGTTCCCGGAGATCGGCGATATCCGGTTCCGGCACAGGCCCTCGGGGCTGGGCGGCGACCCCCCGGACCCGCAGGACATCCCGCCCGGGTGTTCGTTCCATCCCCGGTGTCCAAAGGCGTTCGAGGACTGCTCCTCGGTCGAGCCGCACCTTTACCCCGCCGGCGACGGGCGGCGGGCCGCCTGCCTCCTGATCGAGGGGGCGCTCGCGAGCGCGAAGGACGGTGCACGGTGAGCGACGAAGCCGCAGCGGTGGTCGAGACCCCGGTGTCGGACCGGCCGGTCCTGGAGGTCCGGGACATCGAGGTCAACTTCGCGGGCCGGATCGGCGTCTTCGGCGCGATGCTCGGGAAGAAGGCCGCCGATGCCAAAGCCGTGGCCGGCGTCGACCTCACGCTGCACGAGGGCGAGGTGCTGGCCCTGGCCGGGGAATCGGGGTGCGGGAAGACGACGCTGGCGCGAGTGATCATGGGCCTGATCAAGCCGCAGCGGGGCAGCGTGCTCTACCTCGGGGAGCCCATCAAGGACCTCCGGGCCTACCGACGCAGGGTGCAGATGGTGTTCCAGGACCCCACGGCGGCGCTCAATCCCCGTCAGACGATCTACGAGATCATCGCCGAGGCCCTGCGGATCCACCGGATCCACGAGGGGCCGAACGGAGAGAGCGAGGAACAGCTGGTCGCTCGGGCCCTGTCGCGGGCCGGCCTCCGGCCTCCCGACCGCTTCTATCTCCTGTACCCCCACGAGCTGTCCGGCGGCCAACGGCAGCGCGTCGTCATCGCCAGCACGATGGTGCTCGACCCCCAGATCATCGTGGCCGACGAGCCGGTGTCGAACCTCGACGCCTCGGTCCGGGGCGAGATCCTGAGCCTCCTGATGAAGCTCCGGGAGGAGCTCCGCATCAGCCTCCTGATCGTGACCCACGATCTGGGTCTGGCCTGGACCGTGGCGGACAGAGTGGCCATCATGTACCTGGGACGGATCGTCGAGATCGGGCCGGCGGAGGAAGTACTCCAGCGGCCCCTTCATCCCTACACTAAGGCCCTGCTGGCGGTGGTCCCCGAGGCGGGCGGGGTCGACCGGCCCATCCTGGCCGGCGAGCCGCCCGACCCCACGAGGATCCCCCCCGGCTGCCGGTTCCACGTGCGCTGTCCGGAGGTGACGACGGGGCGCGCCGCGGCGGCCGGGGTGGAACCGAAGTGCACGGGCGAAGACCTGGGCCTGACCGAGCTGCGGCCGGGCCATTTCGCGGCGTGCCACCTCGCCGCGATGGGCGGCCCGGCGGAGGGCTAGGAGCCGGAGCTTCCGGCCCGCGCCTGCTGTTCCTCTGCCTCCTTCTTGAGGACGCCGAGGATGGCCTCCATCTCCGTGTCGCCCACCGGGACCTCGCGTCCCGAGCTCCTGGCCGCGGCGAGCAGCGTCCGCAGGTTGCTCTCGGCCATCTCGGCACGGGCCTCGAGCTCACGCACCCGGGCGGTCAGGGCATGGGCCCGGCGTTCGGCCTCGTCCTTGGCTTCCCGCGCATCCCGGGACTCCTCCCGAGCCGTGCGGAGGCTCGCCCGAAGCGTCCCGACCTCGCGGCCGAGCTCGATCAGCTTCTCGACCATCTCTTGGCCGAGCTGGGAGTAGGTGGGCCCACGGGCGGGTCCACCGCCGGTCGCCCGTTCGGGCGTGACCCGGCGCTTGCGAGGCGCGCGTGGCACGGTCTCCCGTTCCCCCGGCTCCACCGGGCGCGCGTCGAGCAGCCGGTACTTGGTGCCCACCGCCTCCAGCCGGCGGCGAGCCAGCAGCGCCCGGACGGCCCGGGCGGCGGCGAGGGGTTGAGCGAACCCGGCGTCCCGGCCGATCTCCGCCGGTGTCACGTCCAGCATCTCGCCCGGCGGCACGCGCCTCACCGCCGCCGCCAGGAACGCGTTCGCCCGCTCCAGGCTCTCCTCGTTCACGCCCGTATCCTGGCAAGTTCTCGCGGCGAGCGCCACTCGGGGTGGGGGGCGCGATGCGGCCCACGGAAAAAGGTGACAAATAGCGGTCGGTCGATTTGACCCGCGTGGCTGTCGTGGTGTACAAACCGATCGGAGCCGCTGGAACCTTCGGGTTTCGGCGGCTCCGCTTATTGCACCTCCCGTTCTTCCCGGAGGTTCGGTGACGGAACCAATCGAGCAGGCCGGGTCCGATCGCGCCCCCCTGCACGGCCTCCGGGTGGTCGACTTCTCCCGCGTCCTGGCCGGACCCCTGTGCACGATGATCCTGGGAGACCTCGGGGCCGACGTGATCAAGGTCGAGCGGCCGGAGACGGGTGACGACACCCGAGGTTGGGGCCCGCCGTTCGTCGGAAACGACGCCGCCTACTTCCTTTCGCTGAACCGGAACAAGCGCTCGATCACGTTGGACCTCGCCACGCCCGAGGGGGCCGAGGCCGCCCGCCGCCTGGCCCGGGCCGCCGACGTGGTGGTCGAGAACTTCCGGCCGGGCCTCATGGCGAAGTTCGGGCTGGATCACGAGAGGCTTTCAGCCGAGAACCCGGGCCTCGTCTACTGCTCGCTCACCGCCTTCGGCGAGGAAGGCGAGGCGGCCTCGCGACCCGGCTACGACATCATCGTCCAGGCCGTCTCGGGCCTGATGAGCGTCACCGGGGAACGGGGTGGCGGGCCGGTGAAGGTGGGGGTGGCCCTGCTCGACGTCGTGTGCGGGCTGTACGCCGCGACCGGCATCCTCGCCGCCGTGCGGGGCAGGGGGGTCACCGGACGCGGCCAACGGCTCACGGTGTCGCTGTTCGACGCGAGCGTCGCGGCGATGGTCAACCAGGCCACGAACTACCTGCTGGGCGGGCTGGTCCCCGGACCGATGGGCACCGAGCACCCGAACATCGTTCCCTACCAGCTGTTCGATGCGTCCGACCGTCCATTCATCCTGGCCGCCGGGAACGATCGGCTGTTCGAGCGGACCTGCGACGCGATCGGGCGGCCCGAGCTGGCCTACGACGAGCGCTTCGCCACCAACGAGGCCAGGGTCCGCAACCGGGAGACGCTGATCCCGATGCTGCGGGAGGCCTTCTTCGCGAAGCCGGCCGATGAGTGGCTGGCGGCACTGGCCGAGCGGAGCGTGCCGAGTGCCCCGGTCCGCCGGATGGACGAAGTGTTCGCCGCCCCCGAGGGCGCGGCGCTGGTGCAGGACGTCGATGACCCCATTCGGGGCATCCTGCGGCTGGTGGCCGATCCCATCCGGCTCTCCGGCCGGCTTACGGACCTCCGGCTACCGCCACCCCGGCTGGGAGAGCACACCCAGGAGATCCTCGGAGAACTGGACGAGGCCTGACGACGTGAGCGCCATCGAGCACTGGGGCGAGCGGCTCCGAGCTTGGGCCATCCCCGAGGAGATCCTGGCCGCGGCGGCCGAGTCGCCCTACGGGTTCCCCGCCGAGCTGTTCCAGGTCCGGGCCGAGCGGGCCGTGGCCGACGAGCGGTCGCCTTCGACACGCCGTGCGCTGGAGGCGCTGCCCGAAGGCGGCGTCGTACTGGACGTGGGGGTGGGGGGCGGAGCCGCGTCGTTCCCCCTCGCCGCCCGCGCCTCGATGATCACCGGCGTGGACCCGTCCCGGGAGGCGCTGGACTCGTTCCGGGAGGCGGCGAGGCGACGGGGCGTGCGCACGCAGGAGCTGCTCGGGAACTGGCCTGAGGTCGCGCCGCTCGCTCCGCCGGCCGACGTCGTGGTCTGTCATCACGTGCTGTACAACGTCCAAGACCTTCGGCCGTTCGCCACTGCGCTGACCGAGCGCGGCCGGTCCCGCGTCGTCGTCGAGATCACCGACCGCCACCCGCTCTCCTGGATGAACCCGCTGTGGGAGCGCTTCCACGGCGTCGCCAGGCCCGACGGGCCCACCGTGGGCGACGCGATCGCGGCGCTGAGGGAACTGCGCCTCGACGTGGGGCGGGAGGACCGCACGGTCTCGGCCGGGCGTTCCGGCTTCGAACGCAAGCAGGACGCGATCGCCCTGGTCCGGCGCCGGCTGTGTCTGCCCTCCGACCGGGACGCCGAGATCGAGGCGGCGCTCGCAGATTCGCTGGCGGAAGACGACGGGGTGTGGCAGGCCGGCCCACCCGAGCACGTCCTGGTCACCCTGTGGTGGCCGGGGACGGCGCGGGACTAGCTGTTCGGGCAGTTGAGACAGCGGAGCCGGATGCGGTTCACCGACGTGAACACGTCCCGGTCGTCGCCGATCTTCCGCAGCGTGACCGAACCGGCCGCGACGGCCACCACCTTCAGCGGTATGCGCAACGTGGAGGGTCTTCCTTCCGGCAGCACCGTCATCACGAATCCACCGAGATCGCTCGCGCCGGTGGAGGGCACGTGGCTGACCTCGGCGAGGTGCAGCACGAAGCCATCCTCCGCGACGCGGCCGGACACCCGGAGCACGATCTTCTCGATCGGGATCTGCCCCGTGGCGAAGTCGCACCCCGAATGAGTGCTGCGGG
>JAHEXX010000130.1 GCA_023251895.1 bacterium | reverse complement strand
GCATCTTGGCCAGGTACACGTACGCCTGGACCTCCGACAGCGCGATCGGCGTGTCGGCCAGACGTCCGTCCGCGTGGACCATCGAGTCGTGCGAGTCCTTCCAGCCCTGGTTCCGGGTCCAGCCCGTCGACCGGGTCTGGTACTCGACGAACCCGTCGCCGTCGAGGTCCCCGTACCGGTCGATCCACTCCAGCGCGGCCTCGACGTTTGGCAGCAGCCGTCGGGCGAACTCCAGGTCGCCGGTCCACCGGAAGTGCTGCGCGTACAGGAACACGAAAAGCGGCGTCGCATCGACCGACCCGTAGTACGGCGTGTGGGGAACCACGCCGGATCTGGCTAGTTCACCCTGTCGGATCTCGTGGAGGATCTTCCCGGGCTCCTCATCGCGCCACTCGTCGACCTTCGTTCCCTGGAGCTTCGCCAGGAGCTCCAGGGCGTCCCTGGCCGGACGAGGGTTCACCACGAACAGCTGGTGCGACGTGATCAACGAGTCGCGGCCGAAGACCGTCACGTACCACGGGATGCCGGCCGCCAGGATCTCGCCGTCGCGCGTGTGCGTATACAGGGCACGGAGGTCGCGGAGGCTCCGGTCCAGCAGCTGGTTGAACAGTTCGTTGTCGGTGACGATCTGGGTGCACTCGCGCTCCCAGTCCTCGTAGGAACGCCGAAGCTCGTGCACGGCCACGTCGAACTCCACGGCGGGCTTGGCTCGTTCGTCCTCCCGCGGCTCGACGGTCATCCCGATGAGCTTCGTCTGATAGGGGCCGAGATGGAGGCGGAACCGGACGTCCACGGTAAGCCCGTCCGCGCCGATATGGTCGGGCGTCGGGGTGAAGTCGATCACCGTGGTTCGATGCACGCCGTCACGGCCCGCGTAGGCGAACTCCACGTGATCCTCGCGGACGACGGGCGGGTCGGGCTGCCCCGGCTCTTCTCGGACCATGCCGCGGACCTCGAAGATGTCCGCGAAGTCGGCCCCCAGGGTCAGCTCCAGGTCGAGCTGGATCGGGAAGTCGTTGTAGTTCTTCACTCGGATCCGCTCGAACAGGCGCCCATTGATGGCGCGGATGCGGCGGATGTTCAGGGTCTGCTGAGGCACGGCCAGCACGTCTCCCTCGTACAGATCGGGGTTGGTGAGGTCGACGTGGGACATGTACCCGCGCTCCGACGAGGAGGACAGAAGGACGGGATCCCGCCCCGATAGCGTCATGCGGAAATGCGAGAGGTAGCGAGTGTCGCGCGCGAACAGGCCCAGACCGTAGTCGCCCCCATGGTCGAGGTTCCCCTCGAGATCGGAGTAGAGGAAGGTGTCGCCTTCCTTCACTGCGAGTGTCTTGCTCGCGAGGTCGGTGACCAGGACCGGGACGGAGCGCTTCTCCGGTCGCTCGGCGGCTGGTCGTTCCTCGGGCTCTGCGCTCATATGGTGTTCGGACCTGGTGACGGCGGAGGACGGTCCGACCTCGAGGCAGTCTAGGTTCGGCCCGTACCTCCTTCAATGATTTCGACCACATCCGGGCCGAACTGAGCAGATCCGGTCAGACCGTCACGATCGCCGCGCCGCCCGCGTGCAGCGGGACCCGCAGCACGCGCCAACCGGGGCCGGGGTCCGGGACCGTGGAGCCCTTCGAGTCGAACGCCAGGAGCGAGGGGCCGGCCCCGGCGACGCACACCGGGATGCCGGCTTGGGCGAGTCGCTCGAAGGTGTCCCGGACCTCGCGCACGAGCGCGAGGCGTACCTCCTGGTGGATCCGATCGCGAAGCGCGGGGAACAGCAACCCTGGGTCATGAGTGACCGCCACCACCGTCAGGGCCGCATGGCTGGCGTTGAAGACCATGTCCTCCCGTGAGAAGGAATCGCCAAGCGCCCGCCGCGCCTCCGCGGTCGGCAACCGAACGTCCAGGGGGACCAGGAGAGCAGGACGAAGGTCCGGGTGCGGGTCGAGTCGCCGAACCAGGCCGTCGGCCATTGCGATCGTGAACCCCCCGAAGATCGCGGCGGCCGCATTGTCCGGGTGCCCCTCGATCTCGGCCGCGATGGAGAACGTCGTCTGGGCCGGCGGGTCGCCAAGGTCGAGGATGCGATACGCGAGGACCACCCCGGCCACCGCAGCCGCGGCACTCGAACCCAGCCCTCGTTCCAGCGGGATCCGGTTCAGTCCATGCAGGTGGAACGGAGGCAGTGCGTGGCGTCGTGTCTCGACGGCAAGCTCCGCCACGTGCCGGATGGCCCGGCTCACCATGTCGGATCCGTCTGTGGGGAGCTCCTCGGCGCCCTCGCCCTCCCAGCTGACGCCCGACTCGGCTTCCGTGTTGATCGTGACCTCGTTGCACAGATCGACCGCGAGGCCGAAGCAGTCGAAGCCGGGGCCCAGGTTCGCGACGGTGGCCGGAACCCGGACGGTCAGCCTCACAGGCCGAGCTCCGCCGCGACCGCCTGGGGATCGGGCCGGACGAGGGTCGGGTGCGGTGCCCCGGTGATGGCCCACTCCGGGTCCTTGAGACCGTTGCCGGTCAGCACGCACACCGCGGTCGAGCCCTGGGGCAGGCGGCCCTCGGCGGCCAGGTGGAGCAGCCCAGCCACCGACGCCGCGGAGGCCGGCTCAGCGAACAATCCCTCGTGCGCGACCCGGCGGTACGCGGCCAGGATCTCCCGGTCCGTCACGGCCAGGATGGCGCCCTCGGACTCGGTGGCAGCGGCCACGGCCCGCTTCCACGAGGCGGGGTTCCCGATGCGGATCGCGGTGGCGATGGTCTGGGGATCGGGTACGGGGTGGCCGAGCACGATCGGCGCCGCCCCCTGAGCCTGAAACCCGAACAGCTGCGGCGGCTCTGCGATCAGGCCGTCCTCCAGGTACTCGCGGTAGCCCATCCAGTGGCTCGCGATGTTCCCGGCGTTGCCCACCGGCACGAGGTGCAGGTCGGGCCCGCGCCCGAGCGCGTCGCAGATCTCGAAGGCCGCGGTCTTCTGCCCCTGGAGCCGGTGAGGGTTCACCGAGTTCACCAGCGTCACGGGGAAGCGCTCGGCGAGGTCCTTGGCCAGCTCGAGGGCGGCGTCGAAGTTCCCCTCCACCTCTAGCATGCGGGCCCCGTGCACCAGGGTCTGGGCCATCTTCCCCATGGCCACCTTCCCTCTGGGCACGAGCACGGCGCAGGTGAGGCCGGCCTTCGCCGCGTAGGCGGCGGCCGACGCGCTGGTGTTCCCCGTAGATGCGCACACGACGGCCTTGGACCCTTCCTCCAGGGCCTTGCTGATGGCCAGGGTCATCCCCCGGTCCTTGAACGAGCCGGTGGGGTTGGCGCCGTCGTACTTCAGCCACACCTCGCAGCCAGTTTCGGTCGACAGGGGCTCAGACCGGACCAGCGGGGTCCCCCCCTCGCAGAGCGTCACGACGGGTGTGGTGTCGGTGACGGGCAGTCGGCCACGGTACTCGGCGATGATGCCCCGCCACTGCGGGGCGCCGGGCATGCCGCCGGATGCACTCACTCCTCGCCCTCCACACGCAGGATGCTCCGGATGTCCTCGACCGCCTTCAGGTCGCGGAGGTCGGCGATGGCCCGCTGGAAGGCGTCCTCGCGGGCTCGGTGCGTGATGAACACGAGCTGGGCGTCGTCTCCCATCCCCTCCTGCCACACGCTCTTGATCGAGACGCCGCTCCGCGCGAACACCCCGGCGATCTCGGCGAGCACGCCGGGGCGGTCCTCAACCCTGAGCAGCACGTAGTACTCGCCCTCGGTCTCGGCCATGGGCCGGATGCTCCGTTCCAGGAAGCAAGTGCACCCGACACCACGCGTTCCCGCGAGGCGATTGCGGGCCACGCTCACCAGGTCTCCCACCACGGCCGTCGCGGTGGGGTCTCCGCCGGCCCCGCGGCCGTAGAACATGAGCTGGCCGATCTTGTCGCCCTCCACGAACACCGCGTTGAACGCGTCGTGGACCGCGGCGAGAGGGTGCTCCCGGCGGATCATCGCCGGGTGAACCCGGACCGCGATGGTCTCGTCCTGCAGCTCCGCGATCGCCAGCAGCTTCACGACGTACCCGAGGCGGCGGGCTGCCTGGACGTCGTCCTGCGTGACGAACGCGATGCCCTCCCGGAACACGTCGGAGGACGACACCCGGGCGTTGAAGGCGATGGAGGCCAGGATGGCCAGCTTCGACGCGGCGTCGTGCCCCCCGATGTCGACCGTTGGGTCGGCCTCCGCGTAGCCGAGGGCCTGGGCCTCGGTCAGCGCGTCGGAGAACGACATTCCCTTCTCCGACATCCGGGTGAGGATGTAGTTCGTCGTGCCGTTCACGATGCCGATCAGCCGGCGGATCCGCTCGCCGGTGAGCGACTCCTTCAGCGGTCGGATCAGCGGGATCCCGCCCCCCACGGCCGCCTCGAAGTACAGGTCTACGCCCGCCTGGTCGGAGGCGTCGAACAGCTCGCGGCCGTGTGCGGCGAGCAGCTCCTTGTTGGCCGTGACCACGGGCTTGCCCCGGTCGAAGGCTTCCAGGATCAACGTCCGCGCCGGCTCGATCCCGCCGATCAGCTCGCACACGATGTCGACGTCGGGATCGGACACGACCTCGGCTGGGTCCGCGGTGAACCGGGCGGCCTCGAGTGGCAAGCCACGGTCCTTCGACGGGTCGCGCGCGGCGGCGCGAGCCACTTCCAATCGGCAGCCCGCCCGGCGCTCGATGTCGTCTCGGTGCTCGTCGAGCAGCCTCACCACGGCCCCGCCCACCTTCCCGCAGCCCAGCAGCCCCACCCGCAGCGTGCGCCCGTTCATTCCCTCTGGTCCTCCCCCAGCCACCTGGCCATGAGTATCTCGTCCTCGAACCCGTGGGACTTGCGGGACTGCCGGGCCAGGCGGCCCTCTTCGACGAACCCGAACCTGCGGTACAGGGCGATGGCTGCCTCGTTGTCGGGGTAGACGGAGAGAAGCAGCTTCAGGACGCCCACGGACCGGCCCCACCTGATCACCTCGGATAGCAGCTTCGTGCCGACCCCTCGGCCCCGCCAGTCGGCGGCCACTGCCATGCCGAGCGTCGCCACGTGCCGCGTCACCGGATGCTCGTCGCGGCGGACGGACGCGTGCCCGATCACGCGGTCGCCCACCACGGCGACGACGTGCGCCCCCTCGTCGTTCCACGACCGGCGGAACTGGGATCGGTAGTCGCGGACCGGCTGCCGCACGACCTCGCTGCGGATAAACCGGCGCTCCGCGGCGACGCTCGCGTACATCTCCAGGAACGAGGCGGCGTCTCGCGGTCGAGCCGGCCGGACGATCACGTCCCCGCCGGCCGCGCGGCCTGCGGGGGCGGGCAGCGTGTCAGTCATCCTCCCGCTCCATTCGCTCGGGCGCAGACACCCCGAGCAGCGCGAGCACGTTGGCGACGGCCCGCTTCGCTCCCACGCAGACCCACAGCCGGGCCTGTGTCAATCCGTCGTCATCGCTTACCACCCGGCATTCCGTGTAGAAGCGGTGGAACAGCGCAGCCAACTCCTGCGCGTAGTGCGTGAGGCGGTGCGGTGCACGGAGTTCCGCGGCCCGGACGACCTGCTCGGGGAGCTCGGCGATCTTGCCGAGCAGGTCGTGCTCCTCCTCGGTCGCCAGCATCGAAAGGTCGGCCTGCTCGATGGGCCGCAGCGCAATGCCCTGATCGGCGGCCTTCCGCAGGATGCCGGCGATGCGAGCGTGCCCGTACTGCACGTAGTAGACGGGGTTCTCCAGCGACTGGCGCTTCACCTCCTCGATGTCGAAGTTCATCGTCGCGTCGTTCGAGAACATCAGAAGCTGGAACCGGGTCGCGTCGGTCCCCACCTCTTCGATCAACTGGTCCAGCGTGATGAAGTTCCCCGACCGCTTGCCCATCGGGACGGGCACGCCCTCGCGCAGGAACGCGACCCACTGGTAGATCACCATCTCGACCGCGTCCGGATCGAATCCCAACGCCTCCGCTGCGCCCTTCACCCGAACCACGTTGCCGTGGTGGTCGGCCCCCCACACGTAGATCAGGTGATCGAACCCCCGGCCGAATTTGTCCATCACGTATGCGCAATCGGCAGCGAAGTAAGTGTGAGCCCCTGTGCTTCGGATCAGTACGCGATCCTTGTCGTCCCCGAACGCCGTGGAACGGAACCATACGGCGCCCTCGGCCTCGTACGCGTGGCCCGCCTCGCGCAGCCGGTTCACGGCCGCAGCGATCTCACCCTTCTCCGCGAGTGACGACTCGTTGAGGTAGACGTCGAACCGGACCCCGAACCCCTCCAGCGTCCGCCCGATCCACTCCAGGACCCGGCTCGCTCCCTCTTCCCGGAGTCGCACGAACCGCTCCTCGGGGGGCAGATCGGCGAGCTTGGGCCCCTGCGTCTGCAGGATGTCTTGCGCCAGATCGGCGACGTAGTCGCCGTGGTAGCCGTCCTCGGGCACGACGGCCTGGCGCCCGACCGCTTGCAGGTACCGGGCTTCGACCGAAGCCCCGAACCGGTCCATCTGACCCCCGGCGTCGTTGAAGTAGTACTCACGCTCGACATCCCACCCGGCGAACGCCAGCAACCGGGCCAGCGCATCGCCGATCGCGGCGTTCCGCGCGTGCCCGAGCGTGAGCGGCCCAGTCGGGTTGGCGCTCACGAATTCCACCTGCATCCGCTTGCCGTTGGGCGTTCCGCGCCCGTAGTCGTCGCCCCGGGCGACGACCTCGCGCAGCGCCTCGTACAACCACTCGTCGGTCACGAAGAAGTTGATGAACCCGGGCCCGGCCACCTCGGTCCGTTCCACGAAGTCGTTGGCGGGGATCGCCACGACGATGGCCTGCGCGACCTCCCGAGGGTTCCGATCGATCCGCGAGGCTAG
>JAHEXX010000037.1 GCA_023251895.1 bacterium | reverse complement strand
AGACCGCCGTATCGCGCGTGTCCCGCCACTCCCAAGTACGGGCGGTGCTGCGAACCGAACAGCGACGTCTGGGTGAGAACGGCGCCGTCATGGAGGGTCGGGACATCGGCTCAGTGGTGTTCCCCGATGCAGCCGTGAAGATCTTCCTGGAGGCGCCCGCGGGAGAGCGGGCCAAACGCCGCATCGACGAACGGGGCGCGGGCGCTCCGCCGGAGGAGATCGCCCGGGCCCTCGTCGTGCGGGACGAGCGCGACGCTGCGGTGAACCCGTTCGTCCCGGCAGCGGACGCGGTAGTGATCGACACGTCCGATCGGACGGCGGACGATGTGTTCGCCCACGCGCTCGAGATCGTGAGCGATCGCCTGGCGGAGCCATCGTGAGCCAGCGCGTTCCCCGTGTGGCCATCATCGGCCGGCAGAACGTCGGCAAGTCGACCCTCGCCAACAGGCTGTTCGGCCGCCGCGAGGCCATCGCCGACGAGGCGCCGGGCGTTACGCGGGACCGCGTGGAGCTGTATACCACCTGGGGGGGGCGGACCTTCGCCCTGGTGGACACGGGCGGCTACCGGCATCGGGCGACCGGCCTCGAGGCGCTGGTGGCCAAACAGGCCGATGTGGCAGCAGCCCAGGCCGACGTCATCCTGCTCGTGGTGGATGCCCGGGCCGGGGCGACCGAGGAGGATGTGTCCCTGGCGCGTCGCCTGCGGAAAGTCGAGATGCCCGTGTTGCTGGCGGCCAACAAGGTCGACTCGGAGCGGGACGAGGCCGACGTCGCGGGCCTGCACCGTCTGGGCCTCGGCGAGCCGGTGCCGGTGTCGGCGCTACACGGACGGGGCTCGGGCGACCTCCTGGATCGCGTCGTGGCCCTGCTGCCGGACACCTCGGCTGAACCCGAGGTCGAGGGCGAGCCCAGCTTCGCCCTGGTCGGGAGGCCGAACGTCGGAAAGTCCTCGCTGTTCAACCGGCTGGTGGGGGAGGAACGCGCGGTCGTGTACGAGGAGGCCGGCACGACGCGCGACGCGATCGACGCCGTCGTGCCCTGGCCGAGAGGACGCGTGCGGTTCGTGGATACCGCCGGGCTCCGCCGTCCCGCGAAGGTCAAGGGGGTTGAGTACTACAGCTTCGTTCGAGCCACGCGGGCGATCGAGCGCGCCCATGTCGCGGTGCTCGTGCTCGACGCGACCGAGGGATTCACGGGCGAGGACAAGAGGATCGCTGCCCAAGTGATGGAGGCGGGACGAGGTCTCTTGGTCACCGCCAACAAGTGGGACCTGGTTGACGAGAAGGAACGGCTCGTGAAGGTCCTCAAGGAAGCGGCGGGGCTGTTCGCTCGGGCCTCTGTGATCTGCACATCGGCCCTCCGGGGCACCGGCGTGCGCAGGCTTCCGCCGGAGCTCCTCACGCTGCACCAGCGGTGGTCGCGACGCGTGCCGACCTCCGAGGTCAACGCCCTGCTCCAAGGAGCAATGGCGGAGCGCCCGGCGCCCGGCCGAGTCAGGTACCTGTACGCCACCCAGGTGGCGGCTGGGCAGCCATCGTTCGTCTTGTTCGGGGGCAGGGCCCCGGAGCCCGGATACCAGCGGTTCCTGGAGAACCGCGTCCGTGGCGCGTTCGGGTTCGAGGGCGTGCCCATCCGCCTCACGTTCCGTCCCAAACGGCGTTCGCGATCCCGCTAGCCCGCATCAGGCTCGTCGGGGCCACCGCCCGTGGCCGGTAGACTCTGGCGTGCGGGCCGTGGCGCAGCTTGGTTAGCGCGCTTGACTGGGGGTCAAGAGGTCGGCGGTTCGAATCCGCCCGGCCCGACGAGCGGTGAGGCGAACAGACGCCGGAGCGGCGGCCGCTCCGGGTTCCCGCGGCGGGGTCTACCTCTGAGACAGCCGCGTTCCCTCAACTCCGACCGGGTGCATCGGTAGTCACGGACGTCGCGGTGGTAGCGTCGGGCCGATGGGCACGCAGGGCCGGGGCGGCTCCGCCTCCTCCGCGATCGCGACGATCCCCAACGCGCTCTCGTTGGCCCGGATCCTGTTGATCCCCGCGTTCGTCGCTCTGATAGTGCACGAGGGCACCGAGGGAGCCGGCATCGTGCTGCTCGCCGTTGTGGCCGCCACCGACTGGGTTGATGGCTACATCGCGCGGCGGACGGACACGGTGTCCGAGCTCGGGAAACTACTGGACCCCACCGCGGATCGGCTCGTCATCGCAGCGGGGCTCATCGCGCTGGTCGCGGCAGGGGCCTTTCCCTTGTGGGCCGCACTGCTGATCCTGGTGCGCGACGCTGCCATCCTGCTTGCTGGGCTCGTGCTGCTGGTGACCCGCGGCCGGCGTATCGACGTGCGGTTCATCGGCAAGATCGCGACCTTCGCACTGATGGTGGCTGTCCCGTCGATCGGATGGAGCCACTTCGACCTGCCACTCGCCGCTGCCGCCGCCGCCCTCGGATGGCTGAGCTTCGCCGTCGGCATCGTCGATTACTACTCCGCCACCGTGCTCTACATTGGAGACCTGCGCCGAGCGTTCGCCGAGCCGGCCAGGCGACGAGGGGGAGGATCAGATGGAGTTCCCTGAGGATCTGAAGTACACGAAGGAGCACGAGTGGGCCCGCCTCGAGGGCGACGGACGGGTCCGGATCGGCATCACCGACTACGCACAGGACGCGCTGGGCGACGTCGTGTACGTGGACGTTCCCGAGGCCGGCACCGCGGTCGCGGCGTCCCAGCCCTTCACCGAGGTCGAGTCCACCAAGTCGGTCTCCGACGTCTACAGCCCCGTTACGGGAACCATCGTCGAACGCAACGCGCTGCTCGATGAGCACCCGGAGCTCGTGAACGACGCACCCTATGGAGATGGGTGGATCGTCGTGGTTCAGCCTGCCGATCCGGCCGAGCTCGAGGCTCTGCTGGACGCCGCCGCGTATCGAGGCTTCGTCGAGCAGGTCGAGAGCTAGTTCAGGCTGGCGCCGAACATTCCTCGAGGGTCGGGCTGGTCTCTACTCGACCGTCGCGGTCCCTCTCCAGATGGCCGGCCGGATCGGGACGCTCAGGGACGCCGGGCTCTGCTGAGCGTGACGGCCGGCCGCCGTTGACCCTTCGGGTTGGCTAGGGTAACGTCCACTTCGCATCGAGGGTTCAGCTTAGGGTAGGATCCTCCACCTTCATCCGAACCCTTGGGGCAGGAGGCGGCCCAGGTTGTACTGCACCAGATGTGGACATCCGAATCGGGACGATGCTCGCTTCTGCGCCGAGTGCGGCAATCCGCTTCAGGATGACAGCACGCTCTCCCTTCCCCCTATCGAAGTAGAGGAGGAAGGCGCGAGCGAGTTCCCCTTCCCTCACGACGAGCTTCAGCCCGGCCAGGCTCTGCTTCTGGTGAAGCGTGGCCCCAACGCGGGGACGACGTTCCTGCTCGAGTCCGATGTGACCACGATCGGGCGGCGCGTCGACAGCGACGTCTTCCTCGACGACGTCACGGTGTCCAGGCGGCACGCGGAGATCCCGCGACGCGGGGAAGGGTGGTTCGTGCTCGACGTGGGCAGTCTGAACGGAACGTACGTGAACGGCGAGCGGGTCGACGAAACCAAGCTCGCATCCGGGGACGAGTTGCAGATCGGGAAGTTCAAGCTGGTGTTCTTCGGCGCTGGGGAGTGAGCAGATATGGCCACACGTAACTACCAGTCGATCGGTGAGGTGTTGGTTTCCGTCAAGACCGAGTTCCCCGACATCACCATCTCCAAGATCCGCTTCCTCGAGGCAGAGGGGCTGATCGAGCCCGAACGCACGCCGTCGGGGTACCGGAAGTTCTACGAAACCGACGTGGAGAGGCTGAAGTCGATCCTGCGGATGCAGCGCGACGAGTACCTGCCGCTCAAGGTCATCAAAGAGCGCCTGCTCGAACAGGAGGCAGGAGACATGGATCAACCTGAGGGGGCGGCGGGTGCCGAGACGGCCGAGAGCGAGGACCAACTGGCCGAGCCGCCGACAGGGTTGCAGATGTCGATCGAAGAGATGTCGGCTGCCACCGGCATCGAGCGCGAGCGGATCAGGGAACTCGAGGGCTTCGGGCTTGTGTGCTCCCACGGACCCGACGCTGCCAGGTATTTCGACGGAGACGACTACATCGTCCTGTCGATCGTCAAGGACTTCTTCCGATACGGCGTTGAGCCCCGCCACCTCACGATGTACAAGCATTTCGCGGAGCGCGAGGCGAGCTTCTTCGAGACGATCGTGATGCCGGTGCTCCGGCAGCGGAATCCCGACGCCCGCCGAACCGCGGCCAACAACCTGACCGAACTGGCCAGAACGTCCCGGAAGCTCAAGCAGGCGCTGCTGCGCACGAACCTTCGGCAGTACCTGCAGAGCGCCTGATCCGATCCGTGGGTGCGCCTCGGAAGGCCGGCCCCTTCCTCGCCGGCCTCCTGGTGGTAGGGTCCGTCGTCACCTCGGCCGTCGGCGCCGATCTGAAGACGCCGCCGCCCACGCCGGTTCCACCGGCGGGCTCGCCCTCACCGTTCGTCTCCCACCTGTCCACGCCCTCGCCGCCGTCCGAGCGCCCGGATGTTCTGGCAGCGGCGGCCGTCCTTGCCGACCCGGACACCGGGCAGGTTCTCTACGCGAAGGCCGCCACCGACCGGTACCCCATCGCATCCCTCACGAAGCTCATGGCGGCGCTGCTCGTGCTGGAGCGAACGCAGCCCTCGGACACCGTGAAGGTGAGCAAGCGTGTGGGCCGGTCGTCTCACCGCCTCGGCCTCTCCGAGCTGGGCCTGGTAGGTGGGGAGCGGATCGCCGTCGGTGAACTGCTATACGGACTGCTGCTGCAGTCGGCCAACGACGCGGCGGAGGCGTTGGCGGAGCGTGTCTCGGGCACCGGGAAGCGCTTCGTTGCGGAGATGAATCGTCGGGCTCGAGAGCTCGGGATGGCCGACACGCTCTTCCGCTCGCCGGGGGGCCTCGACGACCGTGGATACTCCTCTGCCGCGGACCTCTTCACGCTCACCCGGGCGGCGCTGCAGCAGCCGTTCCTCGCGCACGTCGTGTCCACCCGGTTCCACCAGGTTCTGTCGCGCTCCGAGCCGCCCCGGGTCGTGCAGAATCGCAACGTCCTGCTTTGGCTCTACCCGGGAACGTTCGGGGTGAAGACCGGCTTCACGGCGAAGGCCGGTTACAACGTGATCGCGGCGGCCCGCCGCGGGCATCGCCGCCTGGTGGTCGTGGTCCTGGGCTCTGCGGGGGAGCCGTTCTCGGATGCCGCCGCACTCCTCAATTACGGATTCGCGGGTTTCGAGCGACGCACGCTGGTGAGGGCGGGAGAATCGTTGGGGACGGTCGGGATCCGCGGAGGACGGGTGCCCGTCGAGGCCGGATCGTCGCTGGAGCTCCTCCTCCCCAAGGGGAGCGAGGGCCGCGTGACGCGGAGCCTCGAGCCCGATCCCATGGCAGCGTTCCCCCCGATGGCGGGCGACGTGGTCGGCCAGATCCGGATCAGGGTCGGGAAACGCCCCCCCGCCTCGGCTCCCGTCGTGGTCTCCTCGGTGCCACCGCCACCTCTCCCACCGTCGGCCGGACCGTGGTGGCGGCGGGCTGCGGGGACCATCGCGGCTGCCGTGGGAGAACTCGTCCACGCACTGCTGTCGTGACCAACTACAATCCGCCCCGGATGTCAGATGTCGCCACCGTCCTTTACCCGGCAGCGGAGATCGGTCGCCGGGTCGGGGAACTCGGCAGCGCGATCTCCAGCGACTATCGGACGCGGACCCCCGTTCTGATCTCCGTTCTGAAGGGGGGCTTCGTGTTCCTGGCGGACCTCCTTCGGCAGATCCGGGGGCCGGTCGCCGTTGAATTCATGTCGATCTCGTCCTACGCCGGGCAGGGGGAATCCCTGGGCCGCGTGCGGATCCTGAAGGACCTGGACCGGGACATCGGAGGTCAGGACGTACTGATCGTCGAGGACATCGTTGACACGGGACTCACCCTCTCGTACCTGATCTCCGTCTTGCAGGCCCGGGGTCCGAGCTCCGTCTCGGTCTGCACGCTCCTGGACAAGTCGGTGCGGCGGATCGCGCCCCTGGAGATCGCCTACGCGGGATTCGTCTGTCCGGACCGGTTCGTGGTGGGCTACGGGCTGGACTACCTCGAACGCTACCGCAACCTCCCGGACATCCTGGCCATCGAGGACATGGCCGCCCTGACCGCCGATCCCGACCTGCTGATGCCACTCCTGCGGGTGCCCGGCGCCGCCGAAGAACCGTGAGGTTGCCGTACCCGGGGCGACTGGCTACAGTCGGGAACGAGCCATGATCGAGATGACGCTCGCCGGAGTCCGGGTGGAACTGCCCAGCAATCAGCCGATCGTGCTTCTCAAAGAACGCGAGGGCGAGCGGTTTCTACCCATCTGGATCGGTGCCGCGGAAGCGGCCGCCATCTCCCTCGCGCTTCAAGGCATCGCGACCCCTCGACCGATGACCCACGACCTGCTGAAGAACATCCTGGAGGAGATGACGGTCCAGGTGGATCGGATCGTCATCACGGAGCTGCGCGAGGGCACGTTCTTCGCGGTGATCAACATGCACCGCAACGGCACCGCGTGGGAGATCTCCTCGCGCCCAAGTGATGCCATCGCGCTGGCCGTCCGGGTCAACGCGCCGATCTTCGCCGACGAGGACGTCTTGTCCGAGGCCTCCATCCTCATCCCCAGCGATGAGGAAGAGGAGGTCGAGAAGTTCCGCGAATTCCTGGAGAACGTGACCCCCGAGGACTTCGAGGGACCCGCGGCCTAGGGCCTGCAGCTACCCGAAGAAGATCTCGGTGGCCCAGACGTTGTAGCCGCCCCCGCAGGCGTTGCCGTCGCGCGTCCGGATCACGCCCAGCCCCACCTGCCGGAACGCCGGGCGCAGGAGGTTGGCACGGTGCGTCGGGCTCCTCATGAACGCCCTGTGGAGGGCCCAAGCGCTGTCCGCACACCCCACGTTCTCCCCCCAGATCCTCCAGTTGTAGGGGGCCAGGAGCGAGGGGACGCTCCAGTCGTGGTAGACGGCGTTGCGGTGGACCATGGCCCTGGTGTGGGCCGTTGCGTCATTCGAGAGGGCCGTGTTGAGCCGGAGCGGCCGCAGCCCCTCGTAGCGACGGGCGTCGTTGATCAAGCGGAGCATCCGGTGTCGGAGGGTCACGGCCCCCGCAGGAGTCGCTCCCACCAGCCCGAAGGTGAGGGCCAAGCAGACGGCGAGGGGAAGTATCGCCATGCCTGCGCGGCGTCCTAGGGCGCCGAACATGCGGCGTACCCTAGAGATACTCGGAGGGGGTGTCAACCATTTCCGGTATAGGGGAGGGGGGTACCCCCTTGACATTACCCGTAGAAATCGAGCGTGACCCACAGACGCCCGCCGGCCTCCACGATCCCGATCCCCACCCTTCGGAACCCGGGGTTCAGGATGTTGGCTCGGTGGGCCGGGCTGCCCATGAAGGCCGCCTGGAGGTCGCCGAGGGCGCCCGTCGTGTAGCCGATGTTCTCGCCCCACCGGGTCCAATCGTGGGGGATGAACCGAACGACGTTCGAGGTGTGCACCAGGATGCCCGTGTCGGCCATCACCTCCGTATGCCGCACCGACGCCCGGCCGAGGTGCCAGTCCATGCGCAGGTCGGGCAGGCCGAACCGGTGGCGGCTGGCGTTCGTGAGCTCCAACATCTTGGCCTTGATGCCCTCGGCCGAGGCCGTGCCCTGGCCCAGCCCGATCCCGAAGGTGAGGGCGAGCGACAGGACCACGGCCACCCTGCCGGTCCACCTGCGACGGAGTGGTCTCGTGGCACGCATGGATCGTCTCCCGGGGGACTGACGACTAGCTCTTTCGTGCTAGCTCATCCCTCCATCGGCGCCACGGCCGAAGGACTTTAGCTCGGGCGTCCGGCGGATTCGGCGGCGGATTCGTTGACAGCGTTCCGGCTGGTCACTACGCTGCCCTACGTCTGCGTAATTACGGAGCTGTCATGATCGAGCAAGGATATCGCGTCCCCGAGGTCTGTCGGATCGTTGGCATCAGCTACCGCCAGCTCGACTACTGGGCCCGCACGGGGCTGGTCCGGCCCTCCCTCCGCGATGCGCAGGGGTCGGGGTCTCAGCGGCTCTACTCGTTCCGGGACTTGGCCATCCTCAAGATCATCAAGAACCTGCTGGACGCGGGGGTCACGCTTCAGCAGGTTCGAAAGGCGATGGGGTATCTGCGGGACATGGGCGAGCCGGCCACAGGCACCACGTTGGTTTCCGACGGCTCGCGGATCTACGCCATCGACTCGCCCGAGGGGGTGGTCGACCTGTTGTCCGGGGGCCAGGGTGTGTTCGCGATCGCCGTCGACCGCGTATGGACGGATCTGCAGGGGAGCCTGAGCAAGGGGAGAAGGGCGGGTCGCGAGGTCGCCCAAGCCGGAGGGTCGTGAGGCCACCAAGCGCCGCGAGCGCCCCGGCCCTCGACAGCGACACCGTCCGATTCGCCCACGCCAGCGAGCGCCAGTTCGCGCGGCTGCTGGACTTCTACCAGATCGAGTGGGCGTACGAACCAACCTCGTTCGACCTGGAGTGGGACAAGGACGGCAACGTCGTCCAGCGGTTCACGCCGGACTTCTACCTACCCCAGTACGACCTGTATATCGAGATAACGACCCTCAACCAGAGGCTCGTGACGAAGAAGAACCGAAAGGTCCGGCGGCTCCGCGAACTCTATCCCGGCGTGAACTGCAAGATCTTCTACCAGCGCGATTACCTCTCCCTGGTCACGAAGTACGGGCTGGAGAGCCTCACCGACTAGCGCCGACCGTTCGCGCGGGCCCTCGGTAGACTCGGGGATCGAGATGCGCTTCGCGCCCCACACCGAAGGCGACGTGCGGGAGATGCTGGCCCGCATCGGTCGCGATTCCCTGGATGACCTGTTCGGGCAGATTCCCGAGGACCTCCGACTGGGCCGGCCGCTCGACCTTCCCCAGGGCGTCTCCGAGATGGAGATCTTGGCCGATCTCGGGGCTTTGGCGTCGCGGAACCGCAGCACGGACGATCTGGTGTGCTTCGCCGGCGCTGGGGCCTACGACCACTACATCCCGAGCGTCGTGTGGGCCCTTGCGGGCCGGTCGGAGTTCTACACCTCGTACACGCCGTATCAGCCGGAGCTGTCCCAGGGCGTGCTCCAGGTGCTGTTCGAGTACCAGTCGATGATCTGCGAGCTGACCGGGATGGACGTGTCGAACGCGTCCCTGTACGACGGCGCCACCGCCTTGGTGGAGGCCGTCAACCTATCCAGGACGGTTCCCGGGCGGACCCGCGTGCTCGTCGCCACCACCGTCGATCCCCGGTATGTGGCGACACTGCGGACCTATGGTGCGGGAGCCGGGTACCAGCCCGAGCTCTTCGACGCCGCGGCCGAGGTCCTCGAGGTGGGGCCCGACGTGGCCGCCGTGATCGTGCAGCACCCCAACTTCTACGGTGTGCTGGAGCCCGTTCGCAAGCTGTTCGGCGCCGCCCACGACGGCGGGGCCCACGCCGTGCAGGTCTTCGACCCGCTGTCGCTCGGGGTTCTCGCTCCGCCGGGAGCGCTGGGGGCCGACGTGGCCGTGGCCGAGGGGCAGTCTCTGGGCAACCACATGAACTACGGGGGCCCGTACCTCGGGATCATCGCCGCCCGCACGGACGATGTGCGCAAGATGCCGGGCCGCATCGTGGGGGAAACCGTGGACGTGGACGGCCGGACCGGGTACGTCCTGACGCTCCAGGCCCGGGAGCAGCACATCCGCCGGGAGAAGGCGACCTCCAACATCTGCACCAACCAGACGCTGATGGCCATCGCGGCCACCGTGTATCTCGGATGGCTTGGGCCCCAAGGACTCCGGGAGCTGGGACGGCAGTGCGCGGCCAAGGCGAGCTACGCGGCGCAGCGGATCTGCGAGCTGCCGAGGGTGGAGCCGTTGTTCCCGGGCGCGGCGTTCTTCAAGGAGTTCGCGGTGGTGCTGCCGCGACCGGCGGCGTCGGTCCGAGACGCCCTGATCGACCGGGGCTTCCTGGCCGGTGTGCCCTTGGCCGACGCCGGCGGCCGCGCCCTGTTGGTGGCCGTCACGGAACGGCGCACCCGGGCCCAGATCGACTCACTGGCCAAGGCCATGGGGGAGGCTCTCGCCTCGTGATCGGCGCTCCCGTACGCCGACAGGGCCCGACCGAGGGCGAGACCCTCATGGACCTTTCTCGGCCCGGCCGCAGGTCTTGGAGCCTCCCGGACCTCGACGTGCCGCCGACGGAGGTGCCGACCGAGTTCGCCCTGGAGGACGTGCCCGGCTTGCCGGAGGTTTCCGAGCTGGACTTGGTCCGCCACTACACCCGGCTCTCGCAGCTGAACTACGGCGTCGACACCGGCGTGTACCCGCTGGGCTCGTGCACGATGAAGTACAACCCCAAGGTGGCCGAGGTGACGGCCGCCCTGCCGGGGTTCCAGCGGCTCCATCCGCTGCAACCCGACCACACCGCGCAGGGCGCCCTGGAGCTCCTGTGGGTGCTGGAGCAGGCGCTGTGCGAGATCACGGGCATGGCCCGCGCGACGTTGCAGCCGCCCGCCGGTGCATGCGGCGAGGAAACCGGCCTCCTGATCATGCGGGCGCATCACACGAAGCGTGGGAACCCCCGGAGGAAGGTGGTGATCCCCGACTCCGCCCACGGAACCAACCCGGCCAGCGTGCGGCTGGCCGGGTACGAGACCGTACACGTCCCAAGCGACGCGCGGGGGATGGTGGACGTGTCGGAGCTCGAGAAGCTGGTCGACGAGGACGTGGCGGGACTGATGCTCACGAACCCCAACACACTCGGGCTGTTCGAGGAGGAGATCGAGGAGACCGCCAGGATCGTCCACGGGGTCGGCGGCCTCCTGTACTACGACGGCGCGAACCTGAACGCGATCCTCGGCCGGTGCCGCCCGGGTGACATGGGGTTCGACATCGTTCACATCAACACGCACAAGACCTTCGCCACCCCCCACGGTGGGGGAGGGCCGGGGGCCGGGCCGGTAGGGGTCACGGACGAGCTGGCGCGGTTCCTGCCCTCGCCCATGATCGAGCGCGACGCCGGCTCGGGCACGTTCCGGCTGGAGCACGACCGACCCGACTCGATCGGCCGGGTCCATGGGTTCAACGGGAACTTCGCGGTGCTGGTGCGGGCGTACACGTACGTGTTCCTGCACGGGGCCGACGGGCTCAAAGCCCTGGCGGAGCGTGCCGTGCTGAACGCGAACTACCTGGCTACGCTGGTGCAGGGTACGTTCCCGCCCGCGTTCGAAGACGGCCGCCCCATGCACGAGTTCGTGGTCACCGCCGAGCCGCTCAAGCAGCGCACCGGAGTGCGGGTCATGGACGTCGCGAAGCGCCTGATCGATCTCGGATACCACCCGTCGACGGTGTATTTCCCTCTGATCGTGGAGGAAGCCATGATGATCGAGCCCACCGAGACCGAGACCAGGGAGACCCTGGACGGCTTTGCCGCGGCCCTGCTGCAGGCCGCGAAGGAGGCCGGGTCCGACCCGGAGCTCCTCCACCAGGCGCCGGTGAGCACGCCCGTGCGACGTTTGGATGAGGTCCGAGCAGCAAGGCAGCTCAAGCTCCACTGGTGAGGAGGGCTCCTGCGATGACCCCGGAGGAGAGCGTCGTTCGCCTAACTTGACGTAATGTCCATTATGGGGGATCAGCCTCGCCGCGACGAGCGGAAAGGAATCGCGCCTTCACCCCCCACACGGTCACCAGCCAAAGGGCCTCCAGGACGATGCGCCGGGAGATCTTCGAGTGCCCATGCTCGCGTTCTCGGAAGGTGATCGGGACCTCCGCGACGCTGGCGCCGGCGTTCCAGGCGCGCATGGCCAGTTCGATCTGGAAGCCGTAGCCCTCGGAGCGGATGGGGGTTCGAAGGAGGTCCTGCAACAGGCCGCGGCGGTAGGCGCGGAACCCGCTGGTGGCGTCGCTCAAAGAGATGCCCAGGGCGAACCGCGCGTAGGCATTCCCGGCCCTGGACAGCGCCACCCGGGCCCTGCTCCAGTTCGTGACGCTGCCCCCCGGGACGTACCGGCTCCCCAGGACCAGGTCGGCGCTGTGGGCCGCGGTGAGCAGCCCGTGGAGCTCCTCCGGTTGGTGCGACAGGTCCGAATCCATCTCGACGACCAGGTCGTATCCCTCGTCGAGCGCCGTCTTGAACCCCAGGAGGTAGGCGCTGGCGAGGCCGACCTTCCCCGGGCGCTCCACGAGCCGGACCCTTCCGCCCTGGAAGGCCGCGAAGGCCCGGACGACCTCCGCCGTGCCGTCCGGCGACCGGTCGTCGATCACCAACATGTCCACCTTCTCCGGCAGGGCTAGCAGGCCGTCGATAATCTGCGCGATCGTCGTTCGCTCGTTGTACGTCGGTAGGAGAACCAACGTGCGCGGGCGCTTCGGCAACGGCGACGGGTGCCTCCGAGGTTCCCGGCGGCGGCGCGGGACCAGGATCAGCCCGACCGACAACAGCAGCGCCGCCGCCGGGAACCAGTCCCCGTAGCGGACGTACGGGGTCCGCCGATCCGAGGTCAGGATGGTCCGCCGGACGATACCCGCCTCGAACAAGCCACGCTCGGCGATCACGCGCCCGGAGGGATCGATGAAGGCGCTGATGCCCGACACCGCCGCATGCACGACCCAACGGCCGTCCTCCACCGCCCGCAGACGACTCATCAGCAGGTGCTGCCTGGATGCGGCGGTGAAGCCGTACGAGGCGTTGTTGGTGATCACCACGATGAACTTCGCGCCCTCGCGCACCATGGTTCGATCGACCCCCGGGAAGCTGTTCTCGTAGCAGATCGGGGTCCCGAACGCCGGCACGCCCTCGGCGGACAGGGTGTGGATCCGTCCCCCGGGGATCCGGTCGACGGGGATCTGCTCCAAAGCCTTGATCCACGACAGCTCGCTCCGCCAGGGCACGTACTCCCCGAACGGGACCAGATGGACCTTCGCGTACCGGTCCGTCAGCCTCCCCGAGCGGTCGAACAGCACGGCCTCGGTGCGTTCATTGCCCCCACGCCCCACCGTGACGGCGCCGGCCAGGGTCGGCACGTCGACTGCAGCGATCGCCGAGCGCACCTGCGCCATCGCGCCAGGATCGGTCCAAGAGCCGGGGTCGATGGCCCCCTCCCCCCAAACAGCGAGGTCCGGGGGATCCGTCGCGAGCCTCTGGTCGAGGGCCACGTTCATCTGCGTGACGGCCCGGTCCTCCTGGGCGCCGGGGAGTCCGCGGGCCCCTCGCACGTCGACCTGGATCGCCGCGACGTCCAGCCGCCGACCGTCGGCGGATGCGAACGGGATCAGCGCCGGCCCCACGATCAGGGCGCCGGCCACGCACGCCGCCCCAAGGGCTCCCGCCGCCCGGCCCCTCCCCCGCTCCAGGGCCACGACCAGGAGCCCGTTCACCGCAACCACCACGAACGCGACACCCCACACGCCCGTGACGGTTGCCAGCGGCAGCAACAGCCTGTCCCCCGCCTGCGTGTACCCGGCGCCCCCCCATGTGAAGCCGCCCAGCGGCCAGGCGCTGCGGAACCACTCCATCACCACGGTCCACAGGGCCGCCAAGCCGAACGCGCTCAGGACCGGTCGCCCCGGCAGGCGCACAGCCGGCGCCAGGAACCCGAACAGCCCCGCGAACGCGGCGGAGGCCGCGACGAGTGCCGTGAACCCCATCTCCCCGAACAGCAGGATCCAGTAGAGGACCGCTCCGAAGTAGACAAGCCCGAACACGGATCCCAGCGCCAACCCCCGCTTCGGCCCCGCGTCCCGAAGGGCCCATAGGAACGGGACCAGGCCCACGAGGGCCAGGACGCCGACGTTCGCCGGCGGGAGCGAGAGAGACATGATCAGACCGGAGGCGGCGGCGAGGGCGAGGGCGAGCGGAAGCGGGAGACGATGTCGGGCCGGGCTCAGGCGCAGTCCCGGCAGAGCATCTTCTTCGGGTCCTTCAGCTGGCTCCGGTGTTTCACGAGGTAGCACTTCTTGCATACGAACTCGGTTGGTTGGGGAGGGATGACCTTGACGGCGAGGGGTTCCAGCCGCTCCTCGGGGGTGAGCGCGAGGAGCGTCTCCTCCTCCTCCTCTACCTCCTCCTCGGCCCGGCCTTCCTGTTTGACCAGCAGATCCTGGATGGACTCGACCTCGGCGCCCGGTTCGGGCTCGGCCGCCGTGTCCGTGGGCTCGTCGCCCACGTCGATCTCCTCCAGGTCGTCCTCGTTCTCGACCTCCTCCTCGTCGGTGTGTTCCTCGGTGTCGTCCATGGTGCTCACTTCCCCTCCGGTCGGGGGATTGTACGTCACGGCGCAACCCCCGTCGGTCACACGCAGGAGAACGTTCGCATCGCGGGTCCTGTTCCGCCCCCGGGGTTGTTCGCCGGGGGTCGGGTGCGAAAAAGAGAGGGCCCGAGAGACCTTTGGGGCCGCGACGCCGGGGCGCCGCGTTCTCTACTCAGCCTCTTGGGCCCTCATTGCGCCACCACCGAGGCGGCGACGCGCGCGTACTCTAGAACTGCCCGTCCCCGCTGTCAAAGCCGCAGCGTGGTCAGCTTGCGTAGACCTCCCGACCGAGCGACACGGTCAGTATGGGGCGCAGGCCGACCACCGATCCGGCCGTCAGCGGGTCGCTCTCGTACGCTGCGAAGTCCGCGTGCTTGCCCGGCTCCAGGCTCCCCTTCTTGTCCTCCTGGTGCGCCAGGCGGGCGCTGCCCACGGTGGCCAGGCGGATGGCCTCCCCGCGCCACACCCGTTGCGCGGGGTCGTGATGGTTCTCCAGCGCTTCGATGGCAGCCATCGGATCCAGGTCGGTGATCGGCGAGTCGGACCCCACGCCGACTTCGATACCTCGGTCCAACAGGGATCGGAAAGGGTTCATGCCCGAAGCCCGGTCCCACCCCAGTCGGACGTCGTACAGGCCACCCGGATGACCCCATTCCGCATCGAAGCAGGGCTGGATGGACACGGCCAGACCCAGCATGGCCGCCTTCTCGATCTGCTGGGGCGATGGCATCTCGAAGTGCTCCACCCGATGTCGACGCGCCCGGAAATGGCGCCGCTCCCGCGAATCGAGGGCCCGGTACACGCGCTCCCAGACCGAGAGCAGCTGCTCGATGGCTCCGTCCCCGATCGCGTGGACGCCGGCCTGGAGCCCCGCCAGGTGGGCATTGTGCAGGAACTCGGCCAACTCGTCGTCGGGGTAGTAGGCGGCCCCGTTCCCCTCCCCGTCCGTGTACGGGCGCGAAAGGCAGGCCGTCCGGGCCCCGATCGAGCCGTCGATCGCGAGGTCGCCTCCGATCTGCCCGAACCGCAGGTCCATGACCTGGGGGATGTCGGTGGAGGCCACATATGTCACGACGTCCACGGGGAGCCGGGCGCGGTGCCCCAGCAGCACCTCCAGGTCCCGGAGGTCGCGCTCGGACGGCATCGACATCTCATGGACGCAGGTCACTCCCCGGGAGGCTGCCAACGCCGCGGCTCGCAGCTGGTGCTGCTGGATGTCGTGGTCGGACAGGTGCCGGTTGAACCACCGCCGGACCCGGTTGTTGGCCTCGCGCGTGATGAATCCGGTCGGTGCCCCTGCGTCGTCGCGCTCCATACCAGGTTCCTCCGCCGCACCGGTGGCCTCGAGGGCGACCGTGTTGGCCAGCGACGCGTGCCCATCTACCCGGATGACCAGCAGGGGACGACGGGTGGCGCCGTCCAGTTCCTCCACGGTGGGCAGGCGCGTGTCGGGCCATTTCGACTCGTCGTACCCGTGGATCAGGAAGGGTTCGTCGCCCTCCCCGGCGAGCTTGCGGACGACGGCCACGACGTCGGCCGCGGAGCGGGCCCGGGAGAGCTCCGGCGATGCGTGATGGATGCCCGTCCCGGTGAGGTGGACGTGTGTGTCGATGAACCCGGGGAGGATGCTGGTCCCGGGAAGCTCCACGATCCGGTCGGCCTGGGGTGCCTCACCCGTCCCCACCCGCTGCACGTGGCGTCCGTCGATCAGCAGCCACTCCCCCACCGGGGGATACGACAGCGTCAGAACCTCGGAAGCCAGGTAGAGCGTTCGCATCGGAGGGCCGATTATATGGTCGGACCAGGCAGGACATGCCCATGCGCCGGGCGTACGACGCGATGGCCCCGGGGTCGCTCACGACCTGCGTCTTCTCCTCCGCCAGCCCCATTCCCATGGTTTCGAGACAGGCCGCGAGATCCGCCAGGACCCGTCTCGCGTGCGCAGGGTCCCGGACGAAGACCGCGAAGTCGTCTACCCACCGCAGGTGCCGGGCTCCTGCTGCGGTCACGGCCCGGTCGGCTAGGGCCAGGACGGCGTTGGCGAGCACGGCGGACGGCTCGGGCCCCACGGGCAGGCCGGGAACGCCATCGGACTCGAATCGGCCGAGCAGACCGACAACGGAGGCCACGTCGCGGGTCGGACACCCGATCGCCCGCAACCGCTCCCCAACCCGGGCAGGCGGGATGCTCGCGTAGCAGCGGCGGACATCAGCGAAGAGAAGGGCCCCGGCTCCCACGGCGCCCGCGCGGGCTTCCCGAAGGAACCGGCGCCTGGCCGCTCGCCACGGTTCCAGCCGGAGGTCCCCTCGTGCCGACGGTCCCGTGAGCACCACGCGGTTCGCGACGACTTGGGGCCCCAGCGAGAGCTCGATGCGCGCGGCCAGTCGCCCCACGGCTGCTCGGTAAGCGGCCTCATCGGCGGGGTCAAGGCGGGTCAGCCACCGCACGCCCCCCGAGCGCGCCGACGGGTAGAGCCGGGCCGGTGCCCGAGCCCCCGGCTCAGTCGATCTATCCCCTGACGGCACGGCTCCCCTCCCGGCCCGGAGGAGGGCAGGCACTTCGCCTTTCGTGGTGCGTTTCTACCCGGGGTGGGAGGCGAGGGCAATCGCCCACCGTGGGGAACTTCCTCTCCCCCGTCGGCCCCGACCCTGCCCCGTTCGGGGCATCCGGCGTCCGTGCCTCACCTATGATGGGCCCGTGCTCGACGACCGAGACCTCGAGATCGTCGCTGCCCTCCAGGAGGACGCACGCGCGACGTATGCAGACGTCGCGCGCCGGGTGGGCGTGTCGCCGTCGACGGTCCACGACCGGGTCCGCAAGCTGGAGGAAGCAGGCATCATCAAGGGATACCAGGCGGTGATCGACGCCGGAGCCGTTGGCCTGTTCGTCACCGCCCTGGTGGCCGTCATGCCGCTCGACCCCAAGCAGCCGGACGACCTCCCGGAGCGGGTGGAGGAGTTCGCCGAGGTCGAGGATTGCTTCAGCGTGGCCGGCGAGGCCAACTACATCCTGAAGGTCCGCACCCGAACCACCGGCGACCTGGAGGACCTGCTCCGCCGCGTCCGGGAGAAAGCCGGCGTCCAGACGCGCACCACCGTCGTCCTCTCGATCCCCTTCGAGGGGCGCCCCGTCTCCCCGTAACCGGTCACCCGTTCCCTCGCCATCGACGCAGAACGTTCCCCTCGGCCTCGGCGGCGCGCCCCAGGTCCACCTTCGCCCGGAGCTTCAGGTACCGGCCATAGACCTTCCGGGAGTGCCCCCACAGATCTTCCAGCGTGCCGCTCGGATCCAGCCCCCGGGCCGTCTGCGGCTGAAGGCCGAAGTGTCCCCCGCCGATGTCGGGCCACGCGGCGCGTTCCAAGCCGAACTCCGTGAACACGCCGTCCAGGCGGTCGGCGCCGTTCGTCAGCCGGACCCACACCCGGTTCACCATGCTGTCCAAGTGTTCCGACGGCATGTCCTTGTCCGTGTACGAGACCAGCGCGTGGTCGGTCGGGAGGATGCCGAGCGGAACGTCCCACTGGTCGACCAGCTCCTCGTGTCGTTGTTCGAGGACGGTGGCGGGCGACATCCACAGGTCGAGATCCCGTAGTTGGCCCGCGATGTCGGAGGTGCCGCCGGCGATGGCCTGGTCGACGGCCCTGTGCAGCGCGGCCACCTGCTCCTCGTCCAGGCCCTCGAACCATTCGCGGTTCGCCACGAGCAGCCGCTCCACCGCACGATGCAGGGCTTCCTCGAGGGCGTTCCGGGCCGCGTCCGCGAATCGCCGTGCGAGCTCGGCCATCTCGTCCAGTGCGTCGATCAGCTCCCGCTCGGGATCACCGTGGGGCATCCCGTGAGGCTACACCACCCCAACAGGCACGGAAGACGTACACTGGGCCGATACGCTCGACCGACCGGCCCGTCAGGGAGGTCCCGCTCATGAACCCATCTCGCCGATACCTCCGGTGGGTGAGGCGCGCCGCTATCGGGCTCGTCGTCTACCTGCTCGTGGCATACCTGCTCGTCGGCGTGGAACCGAAGAAGGCGCTGCTCAACCCGCTCGCGAGCTTCGCCCAGTTCCGCGGGTTCATCCTCCAGGCCCTGATCCTGATGTTCTTCATAGTCATCCAGTTCGTGGCGATGTTCTGGTTCCTGGCCCGGGGGAACAACTACGTGATCTACCCGGGCGAGTACGACATCGGCTTCGACGACGTCCGTGGGCAGCCGGCCGCGGTCGAGTCGACCAAGGAGGTCCTGCGCCTGTTCCAGGGGTTCAAGGACTTCAAGGAGATGGGGGGCTACCCGCCCCACGGGATCTTGTTCGAGGGCCCGCCGGGGACCGGCAAGACGCTCATGGCCAAGGCCATCGCCGGGGCCACCGGCGTGCCGTTCCTGTACGCGACCGGCTCGGGGTTCGCCAACATGTTCATCGGCATCGGGAACCTGAAGGTCCGCCGTCTGTTCACGCGGGCCCGCAACATGTCCGACAAGTACGGCGGCGCCGTGATCTTCATCGACGAGCTGGACGCCCTAGGGAGCAGCCGGGGGCTGGTGTCCGAGCGCTCGTCCCCTTCCGACCCCGCGACCGATCGGTTCATCATGGGCGCGGGGATGGGGGGCGGGGGTGGTATGGGCATCGTGAACGAGCTGCTCGTCCAGATGGACGGGCTGGTCGTCCCCCGCGGCATCTGGCGGCACGTGCGACGGGTTCTGCTGCGCGCCAAGCCGAAGGTCCCCTTCTACAACATCCTGATCATCGGGGCCACCAACCGAGCATCCACCCTGGATGCGGCTCTTCTGCGACCGGGGCGGTTCGACCGGAAGATCCACGTGGGGCTCCCCGACGGCGAGGGGCGCGAGGACATCGCCCGCTACTACCTGGCCAAGGTCCGCCACGAGCCCATCGACCACGGCAAGGTCGCTCGGATGACCCTCGGTTACTCCCCCGCCCTGATCAAGAACATCGTGAACGAGGCCCTGATCTTCGCCCTCCAGGACGGCAGGGATGCCCTGCGGTGGGACGACCTGTGGCAGGCCAAGATCGCCGAGGAGATCGGCCTGAAGCAGCCCGTCAAGTACACCCCCCGCGAGAAGGAGATGGTGGCGATCCACGAGTCCGCCCACGCGGTGGAGGCCTACAACCTGAAGAGCGGGGAGCAGCAGGTCCAGATCATCACGATCCAGAAGCGCGAGGGCGCCCTCGGGCTGGTCAGCCGCCAGGACATCGAGGAGTCCTACCTGGACACGCAGACCCAGATCCTGGGGGATATCCAGGTGTCCCTGGCCGGCCTCGTCGCCGAGGAGATCTGGTTCGGACAGACGACGTCGGGCCCCTCCTCTGACCTCCAGGCGGCGACGTACCGTGCCGCCCTGTACATCGGCGTGTTCGGGATGGGGAAGAGCCTCATCTCGTCCGCCCTCGACGCGGACGACCGGCAGAGCGCGATCAGGGCCGTCCTGGCCGACCCGGAGCGCCGCAAGGAGGTCGACTCCATCCTCAACGAGTGCCGCCTGCGGGTCCGCGCGCTGCTCGTGCAGAAACGACACGTCGTCGAGGGGTTGAAGGACGCTCTCCTCGATCGCGAGGAGCTGATCGGGGACGAGATCGAGGAGGTCATGGCCGAGCTCGGCGAGCGTGAGCCGCTCGAGTACCCGGTGGCCGTCCCGTCCGGCAACGGCCAGGACGGCCGGCCGGCGTTCCTCGGCGAGGGCGCCAACCCTGCAGACCCCGAACCGGGGTCGCCCTCGACCCCGGTGGACTGAGCCGCAGGAACGGGTCCACTCGCCTCGCAGTTATGCTCTGCGACGTGCGCCTGTTCAACTCGCTCACCCGTGAGATTGAGGAGGTCGTTCCCGTCGACGGGAAGACGGTGAAGATCTACTCGTGCGGGCCGACCGTCTACCGCTACATCCACATCGGGAACATGCGGTCGTTCATGCTCGGCGACCTCATCCGCCGGGCGCTGAGGTTCGAGGGCCACGACGTCCGCTGGATCATGAACATCACCGACGTCGGCCACATGACGGACGAGCTGACGGACACCGGCCGCGACAAGATGGAGCTCGCCGAGTCCGACGAGGGGCTGTCTGCCGCCGAGATTGCCGACAAGTACACCAAGGCCTTCCTAGAGGATTCGGATCTCGTTGGGATCGAGCGGGCGGACCTGTATCCGTTGGCCACCGAGCACATCCCCGAGATGATCGCGATCATCGATACGCTCATCGAGAAGGGTCACGCGTACGAGGTAGAAGGCACCGTGTACTACGACGTGACCACTTTCCCAGGGTACGGCAAGTTGTCCGGGAACACCCTGGACCGGTTGCGGGCGGGCCACCGGCAGGAGCTCGCCGTGGACCCCAGCAAGCGCCATCCGGAAGACTTCGCTCTGTGGAAGGTGGCCGGGCCGCACCGCGCGCTGAAGTGGCCCAGTCCCTGGGGTGATGGTTACCCCGGATGGCACATCGAGTGCTCGGCGATGTCGATGAAGCATCTCGGGGAGCGGTTCGACGTCCACACCGGCGGCAACGACAACAAGTTCCCGCATCACGAGGACGAGATCGCCCAGTCCGAGGGAGCGGTTGGCCACCGGGTGACGTCGATCTGGGTCCACGGGGGCTTCCTGCAGATGGGCGGGCAGAAGATGGCGAAGTCGGCCCAGAACATCAAGCGGGTGACCGATCTCGCCGAGCAGGGCGTCGACCCGCTCGCCTATCGGTTGCTCTGCTTCGGGACCCGGTACCGGAGCGAGATGGACTTCTCGTGGGAGGCGCTGGAGGCGGCCGACTCCCGCGTCAAGCAGCTGCGCAAGCGGATGGCGGACTGGGCTCCCGCGGCCGGGTCCATCGGGGCGGGAGCGAAAGGTTTCGACCGTCGGTTCCGCTCCGCGGTGGCCGGCGACCTCGACATGCCGACCGCGGTTAAGGTGGCGAACGAGCTCGTATCCGCTCCCGACGTGCCGGACGGCGAGAAGTATGCGCTGCTGGCCACGTGGGACCAGGTCCTCGGCTTGGACCTCGAGCGCGATGCCCGCGAGCGCTGGGAGCCCACGGACGAGATCACGGCCCTGGTGGCCGAACGGGACACCGCGCGGGCCGCCAGGGACTTCGCCAAGGGCGATGAGATCCGGGACCGCCTGCAGGCCATGGGTCTCGAGGTCATGGACACCCCGGAAGGCACCAGGGTCCGGCCCAGGTAGTCTGGCCGAGACTAGCTACTGCACCAGAAGCTCGCGCGGGGCCTCGTTCAGTCTGCGACCGCCGCCGCCTGTGACCGCCACGATGTCTTCGATCCGTACGCCGAACCGGCCCTCGAGGTAGACCCCGGGCTCGATCGAGAAGCACATCCCATCGGCCAGCGTCTCCTCGTTGCCCTCGACGATGTACGGCGCCTCGTGGACATCCAGCCCGATGCCATGACCGGTTCGGTGGATGAACCGGTCGCCGTATCCGGCACGCTCGATCACGCGACGGACCGCCCGGTCGACCTCCTGCGCCGGGACCCCGGGGCCGACCGCTCGGAACCCCGCCTCCTGCGCCTCCCGGACGATCGCG
>JAHEXX010000129.1:1560-6853 GCA_023251895.1 bacterium | reverse complement strand
GACCATCCCCGCCGGCACCTGTCGTCTTCCTTCCCCTTGCCCGCCCCGACCGCGCGACGTCGCTAGGACTCGGCCTGTGTCGCGTTCGTGTCCCAGAGCACGTAGGTGATCTTCCACCGACCCCCGAGCTTGGCAAGGCAGATGAAGTCGGTCCCCTCAAACAGCTCGTTGCCTACCCGCACGTGGAAGTTAAGCCGGGCCACGGCCACGTGGCCACTCACGTCCACGGTGACGTTCCTGGTCGTCTCGTGAACGGGAATCTCCCCGTCGTACAGTTGCTCAGCGCTGCCCTCGTACGTCTGCAGAGGCAGCGAGATCAGCGGGCCTCCCGGCACCAGCGGGCGAGCGATCAGCGTGTCGGGATGGAAGGCCCGGGCAAACGACTCGGGGCTTGCCGTGTGTACCGCGTCCTCGTAGATGGCGACCACCGCCCGGACCGCTTCTCGCTCGCTCTCGTGGATGTCGTCGATCGTCATGTCCTCCTTCCTCTCGCCGGCGGCCCTGGCGCTCCTACCAACAGACCCACCCGCCGTCGACCACCAGGTTTGCCCCTGTGATGTAGCCGGCCTGGTCGGAGACCAGGAACGCTACGGCCTGGGCTATCTCCATCGGTTGCCCCCAGCGGCCCATGGGAACCCGGCTGACGATCTTCCGGAACGAGGCCGGGGAGAGGCCGGCCCGGCCGCTCTCGGTCTCGATGGGTCCCGGGCTGACCGAGTTCACCCGGATCCCGAATCCTGCCCACGACACGGAGAGCGAACGAGTGAGCTGGATGACAGCCGCCTTGCTCACTGCGTAGGAGGCGTCGTCGTAGCGCTGCGGCCGCCTGCCCGTTCCGTACAGCCGCCAATCCATCGCGCGCATTCCGTAGATCGAAGCGATGTTCACAATTGCTCCGCCACTGCCGCGCTCGATCATCGAACGCGCCACTCGTTGGGACATCAGGAACGTGCCGTTCAAGTTCACGTCGATGATTCGTCGCCAGGAGGCGAGGTCGACATCCTCGGCACGGTTCGGTTCCGGGATGAACACGCCCACGTTGTTGACCAGCACCTCCACCGGGCCGAGCGTTGCGGTGGTCCTGGCCAGCATGCGGTCGACGTCTCGAGGCCGGGTCACGTCTCCGACCACGCCGGCCGACTCGTGCCCGTCGTCCCGAAGCGACTTCACCGCGGACTGCAGCCGCTCGCGGTCGGCGTCTACAAGCATGACCGGCAGTCCCTCGCGGCAGAGGGTTTCGGCGATGGCAAGACCGATCCCCCTCCCACTGCCCGTGACGAGCGCGACCCTGCGACTCACCGGCGTCCCGACGGACGCACCGATGGCGCGACCGGCCCCCGTGTCGCCGGAAGCGCCCCGCCCGTCACGCATCGATCGGTTGGAGAAGGGACGCCCGGATGAGCCGGCGGGTGTACTCGTGTTGGGCGTGCTCCATGATCTGCGCGGTCGGACCTGATTCCACGATCTCTCCCCCGAGCATCACGTGCACCCGGTCTGAGATGAATCGGATCACTGCCATATCGTGGCTGATGAGAACCATGCTGACACGGCTCCGAAGCTCATCCAGCAGGTTCAGAATCTGCCCCTGGATCGACACGTCGAGTGACGAGGTGGGCTCGTCGGCCACGAGGAGACTGGGCTCGGTCACCAGGGCCCGCGCTAGACAGGCCCGCTGAAGTTGTCCGCCGGACAGCTCGGGCGGCCTCCGGGCGGCCATGGTCTCCGACAAATGCACGCTCTCGAGGGCCTGAACGGCCCGGCGTCGGCGCTCCGCTCGGTCTCCCAGCCGGTGGACGACCGCAAAGTCCTCCACACTGGCGAGCATCGACATCCGAGGGTTCAGCGAGCTTCGAGGATCCTGAAACACGATCTGGACCTGCCGCCGCTGCTCCCTGGTCCGCTTCACACCAACAGCGCGGCCGACCAGCAGCACCTCGCCAGAGTCCACTGGCTCGAGGCCGAGCATGATCCGTGCCAGCGTGCTCTTGCCGGACCCGCTCTCGCCGACGATCCCAACGACCTCACCAGCTCCCACCTGCAAGCTCACGCCCTTCACTGCCGTCACTCGCGAGCCGAGCGCGTGATAGGTCTTGGTCACGCTGCGGAGCTCCATGACCGGCACCCCGGCGTTCATCGGGTGACCCCCCGAGGCGTCGTTTCGACCGCCGGCGCGGCCAGGCTGTTGGGGTGGAAGCACCAACCTTCGCTCGAGCCGACCACGGCCTTCGGCCGGGGCGCCTGGCACTCCGGGCCGCCGATTGGGCACCGCGACAGGAACCGGCACCCAGGCTTGAAGCTGGACGGATGCGGCACCACGCCGCCGATAGTCTGCAGAGGCCTCGCCCGGTCTTTCAGCGACTGTACGGAAGCGATCAGACCCTTCGTGTACGGGTGGATGTGGCGCGAGACGACCTCGGGAGTCGGGCCGAGCTCGCAGAGCTGCCCACCGTAGAGGACGGCGATCCGGGCGCACATGTGGCTTACGACGTCCATGTCGTGAGAGACGAGGATCATCGAGAGTCCCAGCTCACGCTGAAGCCCGCGGAGCGTCGCGAGGACATCCACTTCGACAAGGCGGTCGAGTGCGGTGGTGGGCTCGTCCGCGATCAGGAGCGCTGGTCTCCGGAACAGAGCCAGGGCGATCAAGGCCCGCTGGCGCATCCCACCCGACAGCTCGTGCGGATAGCTCGCGAGGACTCGGGAGACGTCGGTCAGAGCGGCCAGGCGGAGGGCCTGCGCCGCGGCTTCCTTCGCTCCACCCTGGGGCTTCATGCGAGCCGATCTCCAGACGTCCGTGAAGTGGCCGAAGATCGTGCGGTTCGGGTTGAGGGAGACCAGGGCGTCCTGGAATACAGGAGCGGCCACCGCGCCCCTGATACGGGCCAACTGCTTCTCCGAAGCTGTCAGCACGTCGACGCCGTTGACCAAGATCCGGCCGGAGGTTCGGGCGGAAGGCGGTAGCAAGCCCAGGGCCGCCTGCGAGAGCAGCGTTTTCCCCGAGCCGGATTCCCCAACCAGGCCGAGCGTCTCACCCCGAGCGATCGAGAAAGAGATGTCATCCAGCACCGAGACCTGGCCGTAGTGGCGGGGGAACCAGACGGACAGATGCTCAACGTTCACGATCGGGCCGTCCGCCGAATGCGCCGTGGGACGAGCCCCCGCGGTGTCAGGCTGGTTCATGCCGCTCGCTGCCGAAGGAGTGGGTCGAACTCGGAGACCCAGCGATCGCCGAGGGTGTTGATCGCGGCGACAGTGAGGAAGAGGACCACTCCCGGGAAGACGCTGACCCACCACGCACCGGGGAAGAGCAGCCTTTGCCCTTCTAGGATCATGTTCCCCCAGCTCGCCCTGGGCGGCTGAATCCCTACCCCCACGAAGCTCAGTGCGGCCTCGAACAGCATCGAGTCAGCGAACAGCAGCAGACAGTACGCTCCGATTGGGGCGACGATGTTGCGGCCAGCGTGAACCAGCAGGATCCGCGACATCGACGCGCCGGTGCTCCGTTCGGCCAGGACGTAGCCCTGGGTGAGCTCGGAAGCTAGGCGCCCGCGAACCAACCGGGCGATGTGCGGCGAGAGAATGAACCCGATCAAGAGTGCCACGTAGACCAAGGCCTGGCCAAGAAGCAGGCTCACCAGCAGCGCGAGCACCAGTGCCGGGAATGCGAGCACCACGTCCATGGAGCGCATGATGGTTTCCTCCGCCACACGATGAGCCGTCGCTGCAACCAATCCTAGGAAGCCGCCGCTCACGAGCGCGATGAGCACCGCGAGCCCGGCCACTCGCACGGACGTCCCGGCGCCGGAGATAGCGCGGGCGAGCACATCTCGTCCGAGTTCGTCAGTCCCCATGAGGTGTGCGGCGCTCGGTCCCACCAGGATCTCGCTCGAGACGGCGGTGGGCGAACGGCTGATCACCAAGTGCCCGAACAGCCCGGCCAGGACTACGAGCGCGACCCAGGCCAGGGGAAGTGCACGGAGCAGCTGTCGCGGAAGCGAGCGGCGGCCGGGCATCAACCCGACCGCCGAGAAGGACACCTCCCCGCCCGCCGCGCTGGACCTCCTCCAAAGCTGAAGCCCCCGGGCTCGGGATCCGCTCACGCTGCCTCGATCCTCACATCCAGATACATATGCAGCAGGTCAACGGCGAGGTTCACCACCAAGAAGGTCAGGGTCGTGTACAGCGCGGCGGCCTGTACGACCGGATAGTCGCTCTGCCTGACGGCCGTGAGCGCGATCTGGCCTAGGCCCGGAAGGTTGAATACCTGCTCAACCAGGAACGCGCCGCCCAACATGTAGCCCACCTGGATGCCAAGAACGGTTATCGGCTCCGTGAGCGAGTTGCGCAGGATGTACCGCCCGACGACTCTGGACCGGGTCACCCCCAGGCTTCTCGCCGTGAGGACGTGCGGCTTGACCGACTCCTCGGCCACCCGCACCTGAGTGACGCGAGCGATCAAGCCCGCCGGGGCAACGGCCAGAGTGATCCAGGGTAACGCCATGCTCCGGACGAACCCGGCGGGGTCCTGGCCGAACGGGACGTAGCCGCCGCCCGGTACCACTCCAAGCTTGACCGCAAAGATGAGCAGCAGAACCAAGCCGAGCCAGAACTGGGGAATGGAAACACCCATGAGGCTGCCGGATGAGATCAATCGGGAGACGAACTGCGATCTTCCAAGACCGCCGAGAGTGCCCAGCCCCATCCCCAGGATGGCCGCCAGGATAATCGCCCCCAGGGCGAGGGATCCCGTGACGGCAACCCCGCTCCGAAGGCTCTGGGTGACGGACGTTCGGGTGATCAGGGAAACACCGAAGTCGCCCCTAAGGGCTCCCTTGAGCCAGATCCAGTACTGCAGGACCAAGGGATCTTGAAGGTGGAACCGAGCATTGAAAGCGGCCTTCGCCTGCTTCGTTGCGAAGAATCCGAGAGCCGAGATGCTGGCGTTCGTGAGAGAGATCCGCCCTACCGCAAACACCAGGACGCTCATGCCGAAAAGCGTGGGCACCACCAACAGGATTCTGGCAAATGCGAGTCTTGTCCGGCGCCTGTGCCGCCTCGGCGCTCCTTCGTCTTCGTTCGTCTGCTTCGACATCAGTCCTCGGCGCTGGGGACCCCCTACTCTAGGTCACCTTGGTGCTCGTCAGGTCGGGCAGGTCGCCGGGACCCGGCGCGTATCCCGTGATGCCGTTTCGCCAGGCTCCCAGGTTGGCGGCGAAGATAACCGGGAAGTTGTTCATGACGAACGAACTCATGATTTCCTGGGCATTGGCATAGTCTTGCTTGCGCTCGTCGT
>JAHEXX010000129.1:0-1550 GCA_023251895.1 bacterium | reverse complement strand
CGTCAGTCGCCGCCAGCAATCCCTTGTCCACCCAGTTGTCGTACTCGTGCTCCTGGGGCGAGTCGGCGCCGTAGAACCCGACCCGGTTGGGCCCGTAGTTGAACACACGGTAGATCACATCGGCGTCCGTGCCCAGGGCGTACTCGACGCCGTAGGCGAGGTAGGTGTCGAAGTCCTTCGTGGCCACGATGCCGTATCCGGCCTCCGTTTCGGTGAGCCGAATCGTGGCCCGGAGTCCGGCCTTGGCCCACTGCTCCTTGAACAGCTCGCCGATCTGGGTGATGTATGGGATGGTCGAGAGCAGGAGCTCGAAGTCCAGGCCGTCCGGGTAGCCCGCTTCCGCCAGGAGGCTCTTCGCCTTGGCCGGATCTGGACGGTAGATCGTGGACGGCTGGACGTAGAAGGGATGGCTTGAAGGCAGGAGGGAGTCAGCGATCGCTCCGTACTTGCCCAGGAGCACGCTGTCGATCGCGGCCTGGCGGTCCATCGCGTAGATGAGGGCCTGGCGTACGCGCACATCAGAGAAAGGCTTCTTCGTGTGGTTGGTCTCGAGCACCAGATGGCGGTCTCCTATAGTGGAGCCCGTCTTCAGCGCTTTGTTATCACCGATCAGAGCGAAGTCCCGATAGGGGACCGTGTCGATGATGTCCAGCTGCCCTGACAGCAACTGCACTTCCCTGGTCGAGTCGTCGACGATGTAGTTCCAGATGATCTTGTCCAGAGTGGGCTTGAACCTTCCCTTGTACGCCTTGTACTTGTTCAGTTCGACTTTGCTCCCGGGGGTGGTGGCTCCAAAGGAGTACGGACCGCTCCCCACGGGCTTGGCGGTAAACGCGTCGTTGCCGACCGAGTTGAACACCTTCTCCGGCATCACGTATACGACCGAGAGCAAGGAGTTGAACGCGGAGTACTCCTGGGTGAGCTTGAACACAACCTTATCGCCCTGGGCCGAGACGCTTTCGATCGGATTGAGGAATGCACCGAGGAAGGCCCCGTTCTTCGGATCCTTCATGTACTCCAGACTGAACACGACGTCGCCAGCCGTCACCGGCGAACCGTCGTGGAATGTGAGGCCCGGCAGCAACGTTGCCTCCAACGTGTCGGTGGCCGTCTTCGTAGCGAAGTCCTGGAACATCCAGGGTTCGGTGACGTTCTTGAACTGGTCGTAGCGGACGAGCGGCTCAAAGACGTGGTGGATCACCGTGAGGGACGCGACTTGCGGTGCGAGGGCCGGGTTGAATCCAGCGAAAGCGTTCGCGAGGCCGAACTTGACCTGCTGCGCCGCATTCTTGTTCGTTTTCGCTCCACTGGTGCATGCAGCGAGAAGGGGTGCAGCGATCGTCGAGCTCGCCGCGAGCAGCCCTCCTCTCTTCAGGAGCTCCCGCCTCGTGATCGGACTCGCCCAGACGGCGTTCGAACCGAGTTGCTCCTTCACCCCAGACCACCCCCTGTTACGGTCGGCGCTTTCCCAATCGTCGATTGGCGACAATCTACAAGAGACAAACAAAGTGAGTCAAACGGGGGAAGGTGCCCTCCCGACCGGCGCAGGA
>JAHEXX010000036.1 GCA_023251895.1 bacterium | reverse complement strand
GGGTGAGGTGGACTCGCCCGACATCACCATCACCCAGGACTACGACACCGCGGTGGCCCTGGCCCGGAGCGAACTCAACGCCGTCACGGCCTTCATGACCGGCAGGCTGAAGATCGACAACCTGATGAAGGTGATGGGGCTCCAGGGCGCATTCGGCACCCTGCCGGCCGTGATGGCGGAGATGGACGTCGACTACTGAGGCCGGTCGCGCACCATGATCAGCTTTCATCATGACCCCCACCCGCCCGACCTGGGTCAGCTCCAGACCCGCCCAGCTGTGGAACGGCGAGCTGCGGATGCGGGCGGCGAGCTCGCCTCCAAGGGCTGAGTCGGGGCTATTCCGTTCCATAGAGACGGTCGCCGAAGTCGCCGACCCCCGGCAGGATGTAGCCCTGGCCGTTCAGCTCCCGGTCGAGCGCCGCCGAGAAGATAGGGACCTCCGGGTGGTCGACTTCCATCCGTGCCACCCCCTCCGGCGCCGCCACCACACACACGAACGTCACGCTCGCCGGCACGGCCGCCTTCACCGCCGTGCAGGTCGCCGAACCAGACCCGCCGGTGGCGAGCATCGGATCCAGCACCAGAGCGTGTCGGTCGTTCATAAGCGGCAGCTTCTCGTAGTAGCCCCGTGCGACCAGTGTCTCCTCGTCGCGCTCCAGCCCCACGTACCCCACGACGGTCTCCGGGAACAGGTCCAGCATGCCGTCCAGGAGCCCCAGCCCGGCCCGCAGGACCGGCACGGCGACGAGGCCACCCGTGACCGCAAGGCCCTCGGCCGCCTCCATCGGCGAGTTGATCTTCACCCGCGTCGTGGGCAGTTTGCGGGTTGCCTCGACGACCAAGATCGTGCCCAGGCGCCGGGTCAGGGTCCGGAACTCCGCGGGTCCCGTATCTCGGTCGCGCAACCGGGCCAGGATGTTCTGGGCCAGCGGATGCTCCACCACCGTGAGGGCCACGGGCGAATCCTAGACGCATCGTTGGATCGGGGGGGTTGCCACGACTGGTCTCAGCCCTCAGAATAATTGGTCACGATGAACGGCTACTTCGGTTTCTGGTTCTTCTACGGCGGGGACAGCCCGGCGTAGTCGCCTGTAGCCGATAAGCCAACAGGGGACCCCGGGCCAAGGCCCGGGGTTTTCGCTTCCCTGGGCCGCCCGGCTGAGTGGGAGGTCGCGATGGTGGTCGTGATGAAGGCGGAGGCAACCGAGGAGGACATCCAGCGGGTCGCCGAGAAGGTCCGCGACGCGGGGGGCGAGGCGTTCGTCTCGCGCGGGAAGTACCAGACCATCATCGGACTGGTCGGCGACACCACCCGGTTCACGTCGCTCCCGCTTCAGCTCATGCCGGGCGTCGAGAACGTCATGCGCATCGGCAAGCCCTACAAGATGGTGGCCCGGGGCCTGCATCCAGCGCCGACTACCATCAAGGTGGGCACCGCGGCCGTGGGGCGCGATTCGTTCGCGCTGATCGCCGGGCCATGTGCGGTGGAGAGCGAGGAGCAGGCCATGGCGGCGGCATCGGCGGCCAAGGCGGCCGGCGCCTCGATCCTGCGAGGTGGCGCCTACAAGCCCCGAACGTCGCCGTATTCGTTCCAGGGGCTGGGGGAGCGGGGTCTCGAGATCCTCGCCGAGTGCCGGGCAGAGACCGGCTTACCGATCGTGACCGAGGTCGTCGACGCCAGCCACGTCGAGCACGTGGCCGCGGTGGCCGATTGTCTCCAGGTCGGCACGCGCAACATGCAGAACTTCGAGCTGCTGAAGGAGGTCGGGCAGACCCACAAGCCGACGATGCTGAAGCGGGGCATGGCGGCCACGATAGAGGAATGGCTCATGGCCGCCGAGTACGTGGCCCAGCGCGGCAACCAGGAGATCATCCTGTGCGAGCGAGGGATCCGGACCTTCGAGCCGGCGACGCGGAACACCCTCGACCTCTCGGGGATGATCGTGGCCCAGCAGGAGACCCACCTGCCGGTGATCGTCGACCCCTCGCACGCCACCGGGCGGAAGGAGCTGGTCGCGCCCATGGCCCGGGCAGCGCTGGCCGCCGGCGCCGACGCGGTGATGATCGACGTCCATCCCAACCCGGAGGACGCCTTGTGCGACGGACCGCAGGCGCTCACACCCGACGAGGTGGCGGTGGTGGGAGCGGAGCTGGCGGCGCTCGCGCGGGCGCTCGGGCGCCGGATGGCCTAGAGAGACTCCGTCAGGTCTTCACGACGGGCGTGAGCTCGGCGATCGTGCACGAGCCCCGCCAGGCGGTGATGGACTCGGCCGGGGCGCCCACCCGGCTCCTGCGCCGGTCGGCCAGGACCTTGGCGGCCTGTTCCCACTCCGGCCCTTCGAGCGGCCGAACTGCCGCGTAGAACTCGTCGAGCGAGGTGTCGCGGCCCTTGCGCCGGGTGACCACCACGACCTCGCGGGCTCCGGGGATGCCGGGCACGGTCTGCTCCTGGGCTCCCGGTGCATTCTTCGACAGGACGAAGATCCGGCCGCCCTTGTACGCGAACCAGACCGGGGCCGTGACGCGCTTGCCTCGGTGCTCGATCCCCACCCAGATCACGTCGGACTTCCTCAGGCCGTCCTCGACCTCCTTGGGGAGCTTGTCCGGGGCGGCCTGCACGTAGACGGGAACCTGCACCTCCCCGACGATCTCGCCGTCGATGATGAACGAGGCCAGGAACGTCCCGTCCTCGTCGAAGTGGGCGTCATCGACCAGGTCGCGTTCCTCGGTGAGGTCCATGGATCCGAGCATCCGTCGGACCTCCGGCCCCCACCGGTAGACCGTGCGGCCCGAAGGGCCGATGAACCGGACCTCCTCGCTGACCACGCCGGTGGGGACCTTCCAGGCCCGGTACATGACGAACGGAAGGGCCCGGCCCGGGCGGCCGAAGAGGTAGATACCCGATTGCCCACGGTCGCCGTACGCGTCGTGGACGCGTTGGTCGACGAGGTTCGCGAAGATCAGCTCACCGGCGGTCATCGGGGCGACAGGATACCGGCTCCGAGGTGGGGCTATGCGCTGCGGGCGAGCCAGAGGCGCGGTTCCTCCAGCTCCGGGAGCGAGGGAAGGGCCTCGGCCGAATCCCACATCGTGGCCAGGGTCTGTTCGGAGGTGAGCCCGACGACGGTGTCGCAGAAGGCCTTCCCCATCCGGTATTGCTCGCGCTTCATCTCGATCCCGAGCAGGCGCTCGAAGACCGGGTCGCCAGCCTCGCCCTCCCGGTAGCGCAGCATGGCCTCCTCGATCTGCGAGTACGAGGGGAGGAGCCGGGCCCCCAGGGCGTGCATGACGTGGTCGCCGTACCCCTCGGCGGCGGACATGAAAGCCTGGATCCGGCCGAGCTTCAGCCGTTGCTCCTCGTCCAGCACCGCCCCGAACAGTCCCTCCTCCGACTCGAACATCCGCTGGAACGCGGAGGGGTCGGACATGTCGAGCCCCTCCAGCTGTCGCTGGATGCCGGCCACGTCGAACTCCACGGACGAGAGCAGGTCGTCCAGCAGCGAACGGAAATGCGTCCGGGCCCAAGGCCGGGCGAACTCGAACCGGTGGGTCACCTCGTGGAGCGCCACCCATGTCCGGAAGTCCCTCGGCGCTAGGCTCCAGTCCTTCTCGAAGGCGGCGATGTTGGGCACCACGAACAGGAGCGTTCCCGGGCCCGAACGGGGCAGGGCGATGTCGTACTGCCCGAGCACCCGCTGGCCCAGGTAGCCGAGGACCGTGCCGATCTGGGCCCCAACCACCAGCGGAGAGATCTGACCGAGGAGCTGTTGGGCGACGGCCTCGCCGCCCGCCGGGACCTCGGGACCCATCTCCATCTGGGCCTTCGCCATCGCGGCCTCGACCCTGGCGGCCGCGGGTTCCAACAGCTCGCGGAGGCCCTCGATGTTGGCCTGCACCCACTGAGCCCGGCGGACCGGTTCCACCCGCGCAACGTCGGAGGGCGTGGTCAGCCCGGTGGACTCCGCGACCTGGAGTTCCGCGAGCCGGACGGCCTCATCGAACCCGCGCCCGTCCTCCTCGGTGGGGGTGGGATCCTCGCGTCCCCACGCGGCCGCCGCGATGCCGACCTGCCGTGCCAGCTCCCAATTGACCGGCCCGGTCGACGAGGCCAGCACCCGCTGGATCTCGCGGAACAGCGGTACGTCGTTGAAGACGTCGCCGAGCGGCATGTCCCACGGGTTCTGCTGCGCATCCATCGCATCCATCGCATCCATCGTAGGCCCCGCGCTCGGGTTCGTCCGGTGGCCGTCCTCCCTACAATGGGTCGCATGTCAGGGGAGCTACTGGTACGGGTCACGCCCGACCCGCTGGATCCTTCCGAGGCCGTCGCGTTCGTGGGCGATCCGAGGAGCGGCGGGATCTGTGTGTTCCTGGGCACCGTCCGCGACCACTCCGAAGCCGGTGACGTCACCGGCCTTCGGTACGAAGCGTGGAACGAGATGGCCGAGAAGCGCCTGGAGGAGATCGCCGCCGAGATGTTCAAGACGTGGTCGCTGAGCAAGGTGGCGCTGCTGCACCGCACCGGCGACCTGGCGATCGGGGAGGTATCGGTCGTGGTGGCCTGTTCTGCGCCGCACCGTTCCGGGGCCTTCGAGGCGTGCCGCCATGGCATCGAGCGGCTGAAGGAGGACGTGCCCATCTGGAAGAGGGAACTGCTGACGTCCGGGGAATCCCAGTGGGTGATGGGTAGCTAGGTGGGCCGGGACATCGCGATCGACCTGGGGACCGCCAACACCCTCGTGTACAAGCAGGGCGAGGGGATCGTGTTCAACGAGCCCACGGTCGTCGCGCTGAACGGGAGCACCGGCCGGGTGGAGGCCATGGGCGAGCCGGCCTGGCAGATGATCGGGGGTCGCACGGGGAACGTCGTTGCGATGCGGCCACTCCGCCACGGCGTGATGACCGAATTCGAGATCACGAAGCAGATGCTCGAGCTGGTGTTCCGGCACGTGGGCGCCTCGAAGTTCCCCAAGCCGCGCGTCCTGGTGTCGATCCCGGCGGCGAGCTCGGGGGTGGAACGGCGCGCGGTGGAGGAGGCCATCGCCGACGCCGGCGGCCGGGGGGTGGTGCTTGTGGAGGAGACGCTCGCCGCGGCCATCGGTGCCGGCCTTCCGATCCACGAGCCCATCGGGAACCTGGTCGTCGACATCGGCGGGGGCACGTCCGAGATGGCGGTGGTGTCGATGGGCGGGGTCGTGAGCGGCCGGTCGGTGGCCATCGGCGGCTTCGACGTCGATGCAGCGATCCAGGACCACATCAAGAACATCTTCGGCGTGTCGATCGGCGAGAAGGCAGCGGAGCAGATCAAGATCGCGATCGGCTCCGCCTTTCCCGGTGCGGAACGGCGGGCCGCGGCCGTGCGCGGGCGCGAGATCGCCACCGGCATGCCGACCGAGGTCCAGGTCACCGAGGAGGAGATCCGCCAGGCGATCTCGCCACCCGTGATGGGGATCGTGGATGTCGCGCGGCAGTGCCTGGCCGAGGCGCCGCCGGAACTGACCCATGACGTCCTCGAAACGGGGATGTTCCTCACAGGGGGAGGCGGGCTGTTGCGGGGCATGGACATGCTGCTGTCGCAGGAGTGCGAGGTCCCGGTCCACCTCACCGAGCATCCCCTCGAAACGGTGGTGCTGGGAGCGGGGATCATGCTCGAGCACCTGGACGACTACCGTTCCTCGTTCCAGTTGGTGAGGCGAAGATGACGTTCTCCATCGTGGCGGCCGACCTCGAGGCGGGGGATTGGGGCATCGCGGTCGCGTCGAAGTTCCCGGCTTCCGGCGCCGTCGTCCCCTGGGCCCGAGCCGGCGCTGGAGCCGTCGCCACGCAGTCCTGGGCCAATTCTTCGTTCGGCCCGGACGGACTGGACCTGATGGCGTCGGGCACGCCCGCGCAGGAGGCGCTGGATCGGCTGCTGGCCGCCGACGAGGGTAGGGAGGACCGGCAGGTCGGGCTGGTGGACGGCTCGGGGCGCGCGGCCACCTTCACCGGCTCGAAATGCATGCCGTGGGCGGGCGGCGTGACCGGTGACGGGTTCGCCTGCCAGGGAAACATCTTGGTCGGCGAGCAGGTCGTCACCGAGATGGCGGCCGCGTTCGGCGCGGCGGAAGGCGACCTGGTGGACCGGCTGCTGGCCGCGTTGGTGGCGGGGGACCGAGCAGGGGGCGACCGTCGAGGGCGGCAGTCGGGCGCCCTCTTCGTGGTGCGGGCCGGTGGTGGCTACGAGGGCCGGAACGACCGGTACGTAGACGTCCGGGTGGACGATCATCCCCAGGCCGTCGACGAGCTGGTCCGCGTGTTCGGGGTCTACGATCGTGAGTTGCTGGTCCGCAACGACCCACTCCTGCCGGCGGACGCCGGCTTGGTGGCGGAGGTGCAGCGGCGCCTGGCCACCCGTGGGGACTACGCGGGGCCGGAGTCGGGGGTCCTGGACGGGGCAACTCGAGAGGCCCTCGCGGCGTTCGCCGGGGAGTTCAACCTGGAGGGGCGGCTGCGCGATGACGGGCAACTGTCGGAACAATTGGTGCGCGAGCTTCGCGACCTCACACCCGAGATCGCCTGAGGGTTAGGCCCCCGCCCACTTCTCGACGGCCAGCCGGAGGTGATGCGCCATCTGGTAGACGACGTACGCCAAGACCCCGCTCGAGAACGCGACCAGGACGACGAGCCCGGCGAGGCCCAGGAGCCGCCGGTGCCAGGTTACCGTCTCGGCGGGCGGCACGTAGACGGACCCGAACCGATGGGCGGCCGCCACCGAGGCCTGCATGGCAGGCTCCGCGCCGCCGGCGCGCGCTCGGCGATGGTGCGCCCGGGCGCGCCCCAACATCGAGACGGGCTGAGCGTTCTCGCCGGCGGCGCGCAGCGACATCCAGTAGACCGCGTACCCGGCGAGGGCCGCGAGCATCAAGATCCCGGCGACCTTCATCTGCCACTCCATCGAACGGCGCGCCGACTGTGGTGGGGTCCACGCGGGCGGAATCCCGCCCTCACCGTAGGATGGCTGGGCATGGTCCGCAAGTTGGTCTCCCGCATAGCAGTGGTGGTCGGCCTACTCCTCGTCGGACTGGGTGTGGCCTCGGTCGTTCGTATCCCCTACTACGTCGAGGGCCCGGGGAGCGCGCCGGATGTGTTCCCGTTCATCCGCGTGAGCGGGCACGAGGTATACCCGCCGGCGGGCAAGTTCCTGCTGGTCTCGGTGTCGTTCACTCCGGCCGAGGCCATCGACTGGCTCACGACCTGGGTGAACCCCGACACGAAGCTCATACCCAACGGTGCGTTCCTGGCGCAGGGGGAGAGTCCCCAGCAGGAGGCCCGGCGGGCCGGTGCGGACCTTCGAGCGAGCGAGTACGCGGCCGAATATGTCGCCTTGTCCAAGGCGACGGCGTACCCGGCACGCAGCGGGCCAGGCGCGCTGATCATCGCGGTCGAGCCCGGATGCCCGGCCCAGGGGAAGTTGCACGACGGGGACGTGATCCTGTCGGTCGACGGCTCCGCGATCCACGGCGTGGAAGCCCTGGGGAAGGTCATCGACGCCGCCCGGCCCAGCCGGTCTCTCTCGTTCCGGGTCCGACTGAGCGACGGGTCGGCCGCAGAGATCCAGGTGGCGAAGGCGCGGTGTGGCCCCGACCAGAAGGAACTGGTCGGGATCTCCACCATCGATAGCTTCCCGTTTCAGGTTGACATCCGCGGCGAGATCGGAGGGCCGTCGGGCGGGCTCCTGTTCGCGCTGGGGCTCTACGACCTGCTTACGCCCGGGGATCTCACAGGCGGACGGGTGATCGCCGGTACCGGGCAGATCGACGTGGAAGGCAATGTGTATCCGATCGGTGGGATCGAAGAGAAGATCGTGGCCGCGGAACGCGCGGGCGCGGACGCGTTCCTGGTCCCCCAGCAGAACATGGCGGAGGCCCGGCGGGCCGGCGCCGACATCCGGTTGATCCCCGTCAAGACCTTCCAGGACGCGCTGGACCGCCTGCAGGGCTCCTGATCCGGTCGACCCCCGTTGCTGGAGGCCGGTGATAGGCTCGCGGGCGGTACTCCCCTGAGAGGATCGAGGGTTGGCTCGCGCTGCGATACAGGAACGGCGGCGATGGCTGCTGATCATCGTCGCCGCCTTGGCCGTCCTTCTGGGCGGCTTCACGCTGGTGTCCGGCTTCTTCATCGACCTCCTATGGTTCCGGGAGGTCCATTTCACGAACGTGTTCTGGACGATCCTGTGGACCAAGCTGGGTCTGGGCCTCGCGTTCGGCGCGCTGTTCGCGGTGATCCTGTACGCGAACCTCCTGGTTGTCCGGCGGCTCACACCGAAGTACCGGGCCCTCACGCCCGATCAAGAGATCGTCGAACGCTACCGGCTGGCGTTCGACCCGTACCTGTGGTGGGCTCTCCCGCTGCTGGCGGTCGTGCTGGGGATCTTCGTGGGGGTTGGGGTAAGTGCCCAATGGCGTTCGTTCCTGTTGTGGCGCAATTCCTCCGGTGTCACGTTCGGCTACCCGGATCCGCAGTTGCACCGGGATGCCGGCTTCTACGTCTTCAGGCTGCCGTGGCTCGAGTTCTTGCAGGGCTGGCTGTTCTCTTCGCTCGCCGGCATCACCCTGCTGGTCGCGATCGCCCACTACTTGTGGGGGGGGATCCGCCCGCAGTCGCCGACCGAGCGGGTCACGCTCCAGGTGCAGGCCCACCTCTCGGTGCTGATCGGGTTGATCGTGCTGGTGAAGGCGTGGGGGTACTTCCTTGGGCGGTTCGACCTGCTGACGTCGGCGCGGGGGGTCGTGACAGGGGCGTCGTACACAGACGTCAAGGCCCAGCTCCCGGCCCTCAACCTGCTGCTGTGGATCGCGCTGTTCTGCGCGGCGTTGTTCATCGCCAACGCGTGGCTCCGGCGGTGGGCCATCCCGATCATCGGCGTTGGGCTGCTGGCCCTGGCCTCCGTGGCCGTGGGTTGGGCCTACCCGTCCTACGTGCAGCGGTTCAAGGTTCAGCCCCAGGAGCAGCAACGCGAGGGCCCGTACATCAAGCGGAACATCGACGCCACGCGACGCGCGTTCGGCCTGGACAGGATCAACCCCGCCCCAAGCGACATCGCGCCCGCAGTCACGCCCCAGGAGGTCACCGACAATCCCGCCACCATCTCGAACATCCGGCTGTTTCAGCCGGACATCCTGACGGACAACTACGCACAGCTCCAGCGCTTCAAGCAGTACTACGAGTTCAAGGACGTCGACGTCGACCGCTACCCGATCGGCGGCGAACGGCGCGTCGTCATGCTCTCCGCGCGCCAGATCTCGCAGGACGGTCTTCAGCCCGCCAGGCAGACCTGGCAGAACCGGCACCTGGTCTACACCCACGGCTACGGCGCTGTGGCGTCCCAGGTGAACACCGCGACCGCCGAGGGCGCGCCGCTGTTCACTTTGAGCAACATCCCCCCCGTGGGGGAGCCGCAGCTCATCCAGCCCCGCGTGTACTACGGGGAGGGGGAGGAAGTGCCGTTCGTCGTCGTGAAGACCGGGAGCAGGGAGCTCGACTACGAGGGCGCGCCTCGTGCCACGTACACGGGCAAGGGGGGGATCGCCGTGGGCGGCCTCCTGCGGCGGGCCATGTTCGCGTGGAAGTACCGGGACGTGAACCTCCTGATCTCCGGTCAGATCACCGGCGACAGCAAGATCATGATCTACCGGGACATCGTCAAACGGATCGCGAAGGCCGCGCCGTTCCTCCTGTACGACAAGGATCCCTACGCGGCCGTCGTCGGCGGGCGACTGGTGTTCATCCAGGATGCCTACACGACGACGAACCGGTTCCCGTACTCGCAGTCGGTGGACCTGAGCGAAGCCACGGGCGGCGGCGTGACAGGCGCCGCGAACTACATGCGCAACTCCGTCAAGGTCGTGGTCGATGCCTACGACGGCACCATGCGTTTCTACGTCGCAGACCCCAATGACCCCATCATCCAGGTGTGGGAACGAGCGTTCCCGGACCTGTTCACGTCCTTCTCCGGGGCTTCCACGGAGCTGAAGGCGCACTTCCGTTATCCGGAGAACCTGTTCCAGGTCCAGGCGGCGCAGTTCACCAACTACCACATCACGAACCCCAACGTGTTCTACCAGGGACAGGACGTCTGGCAGGTCCCGATCGACCCCACGATCCAGGCCAATGCCTCGGCCGCCCCAAAGGGGACGATGCGCCCGTACTACGTGCTGATGCGGCTGCCCGGCGAGACCCAGGAGGAGTTCGTCCTGCTCCTGCCGTTCACCCCAGCGAACCGGCAGAACATGGTGGCCTGGATCGCGGCGAAGTCGGACCCCGGCCCCGACTATGGACATTTCGTCGGCGCGGACTTCAGCGCGGGGAGCAACGTGGACGGGCCCGAGCAGGTCTTCGCGATGATGAAGGCGGACCCGCGCTTCTCCGCGCAGCAGACGCTGCTCGGGCAGGTCGGCTCCACGGTTCGGTTCGGCGATTTCCTCGCGATCCCGATCGGGGACTCGTTCCTGTACGTCCAGCCCGTTTTCGTCGAATCCAATCAGAACCCCATCCCGGAGCTGAAGAGCGTCCTCGTCGTCGCCGGATCCAAGGTGGGATTCGCTCCGACGTTCGCGGGCGCGCTGGCGGACGCCCTCGGGGGACAGCCCCAGGGAGGCGGCCAGCCGCCCACGGGATCCGTCCAAGACCAGATCCGGTCGCTGATCCAGCAGGCGCTGCAGCACTTCGCCAACGCGGATCAGGCCCTGCGTAACGGCGACCTGGCCACCTATCAGTCCGAGCTCGGTCAGGCCCAGAAGCTGATCCAGCAGGCCAACGACCTGGCCAAGCAACCGCAGAAGGGCGGGGCCACGCCGACGCCGGCGCCGAGTTCCACGGCGAGCCCCACCCCCTGAGGGCACCCGTGTCCTAGGATCTCGGCCATGGAGATGCCGAAGCCGGACGAACGCGCGATGGCCCGGTTCGAGGACATCGGCGAGTCCATGGCCGGCCGCGGCGTGTTCGTGAGCCGGATGTTCGGCATGCCGTGCCTCAAGACCGGCACCAGGGTCTTCGCCGGGCTGTACGGCAGCGCGATGACGTTCAAGCTGGGGCCGCCGGGCCACGGTCAGGCGCTGAAGCTAAAGGGCGCGGAGCTGTTCGATCCCTCCGGGATGGGCCGCGCCATGAAGGAGTGGGTCGTGGTTCCGGCGGCACACGCGAAGCGGTGGGCCGAGCTCGCAGAACGCGCGCGGAAGTACGTGGCGGACTGACTCAAGGATCGGTAAGGCGCCCGCGAAGAGCCTCGGCGGACCGGGGGTGAGGATGGAGGGCCAAGGAGTGAGAGCCCGGGGAAACGTCGCCCTCCTCTCCAGGCGGCGAACCCCCGATTCAAGGAACCCACGGTGGTGCGCCGATGATGAAGGCCAGGGACAGAGAGTAACCATGCCTGACCAGACATCCGATCCACTCCGCATCATCGCGGGGCTCCGGGCACACGGGGTCCGGTACGTGCTGATCGGCGGACTCGCGGCCGCTGCGCACGGATCGCCGGCCCGGACCGACGACGTCGACATCTGCCCGGCCGGAGACGACGAGAACCTCGAGCGGTTGGGACTGGCGCTGCAGGACCTCGGAACGGGTGTGGGATCGGGTTCCTCCGGGGAGCAGGACCGGGTTTCCTTCGAAACCGTCGCCGGTCGCCTCGATTGCGTCGAGATGCCCGCGGGAACCCTTGGGTTCGCGGACCTCGACACCAGGGCGTCGGATCTGGCTGTGGGTCGAGGGATCGTGGCTCGCGTTGCGTCGGTCGACGACCTGGCTCAGATGAAGCGGGCGTCCGGAGACCTGGCAGGCGCAACCCAACTTGCGTGGCTCGAGGACGGAACGCCCCTCCATGAGGAGATCTTCGACGAACCGGCCGACCCCAAGGCCGGCAACGGCAGGAACAGCAGGCGAGAAAGGATCTGGCAGGCCCTTGAGAACGTGGACCGGTTCCTGACCGACCTCGATACCCATGGGATCCGCCGCCAGCGGGAAGAGCCGTAGCGAAGCCGCGGCAAGCGTCGTATCCTGCGCTGCCTTGGCGGACCCAGCGGACCTTGCTAGCATCGACCTGCGGGGTGGAGCAGTCCGGTAGCTCGCTGGGCTCATAACCCAGAGGTCACAGGTTCAAATCCTGTCCCCGCGACGAAGAAACCGCATCTAGGGGGGGTGCCCTTCTGGGGGGTCCCCTTCTTGCTTTCAGGGAATCCCAACAGGATGCACACGGCGCCGTCGCCCCTACCCTCCGAGGATGCGGCGAGCGACCGTTGTGGCCGCCTCCTCGTCCAAGGACGGCCACACTGGGATATCAGGAGATAGAGCGCCCGAAAACGCGCGCCGTCAGCTCCACTCGACGGTGACGATCTCCACGGGCTCGGACGTGCCGCGGAGCGTCACCGTGCGCGGCTCCGACGCGGGGAACCGGCCCCCGGCCGCCGTGTGCAGGCTCGACAGGATCTGATCCCCATCCGCGAGCGCGGCGATGCGCGCCGCCTCATGCACGCCCTTGCCGGAGAAGTTGCGGCCCACCTGCGTCGCGCCCGAGGCGTGTACGCCGATCCGGACCTTGGGGGCGAACCCGTTCACACGGCGATGCTCGGCCAGTCGGCGCTGGATCGCGACCGCGCACGCGAGCGCGTCGTCGGGCGAGTCGAACCCCACGAAGAAGCCGTCGCCGGTCGCCACGACCTCCTCGCCCCGGTGGTCGGCGAACAGCGACCGGAGCGTGTCGTTGTGCCAGCGCAGCACGCCCTGCCACGCGTCGTCGCCAAGCACCTCCACCAGGTTCGTCGAGCTCTCGATGTCGGTGAACATGAAGGTCTTCTCCACACGGCGCGGCGCCTCCTTGCCGCGGAGCTGCCACGGGAGCAGTTCTTCCACCTCCTCGACCGTGATGGCCCCGGTGGGGCAGGCGAGCGCCGCTTCCCGGAGTTGTTCCTCCGCAACGCTTCCTGCGTCCACGACGTCGGCCTTCAAGAGGTCGCCCGCGTGCCAGTCGAAGGCGGTGGGCGCGATCGTGATGCACGTCCCGGCCCCCACGCAACGGTGCCGATCGACACGGGCCCGCACCGTGCCTCGACGCTCGTCGCGGTCGCTCACAGCACCCGCTCCCGGAACGCGAACGCCGTCGCCTCGGCGCGCGACGACGCGCCGATCTTCGCGAACAGCTCCCCGAGCCGGCGGACGACGGCATCCTCGTCGACGCCGAGGTCGCGGGCGATCTCGACGTTCGTCCGACCCTGTACGAGGCTCCGAAGCAGCGCATGGTCGGCGTCGCCGGCCTCGCTGCCGTCACCGTCGGCGCCCGCAGCCGAGCCACCCCCCACATCGCTCAAGCCGATAAGGTCGGTGAGCTCGCGGCCAAGCGGCCCGCGGAACCAGCGGACGCGGACCGACTCGTCGAGCGTGCGCTGCGCGATCATCCCCGCCGCGTAGCGCACTTGGCCGAGCACGGACTCGGCTTCCGGTGCACCGACGTCGCGCAAGACGCGGCCCACCGGGAGCAGGATCGTGAGGTGCCAGTCCTCCTGCATCGCGGTCATCAAGCGCTGCTGCGCCGATCGGGCGAACCCGGCCGCCCGGTCCTTGTCGCCACGGGATAGCGCCACCATGGCGAGCACCGCGTCAGCCTGCGCAGGCCATGGCGGGTGACCCGACAGATGCGGAGCGAGCTCGAGCAATTCGTTCGCCGAGCGCTCGGCGAGCTCCAGCAAGACGGTGTCGCTTCGCTCGACGCCCAACCTCGCGGACTGCCACGCGAGGTGGGAGAGTGCCTCGCATCGTGACGCCGGCCGCGCGTCGTCGGCGGCGCGTTCCAGATGCGTGCGCATCCCGCCGACGTCGCCCCCTGCCGCGGCCGCGAGCCCGCGCCACATCTCCATCCGCCACCCCCGAAGCGGCGTGGGATTCGCCGAGGCGACCGCTGCCGCGCGGTCGAGCCACGTGCCGGCGGCGTCGAGCTCGCCAAGGTCGAGGTACGCCATCGCCGTACCGCCGGCCGCCAGGAACGACAGCGCGGGGTCGCCGATCTCGCTCGCGTTGCGGTATGCCTCCTCGCCCCGTGACACGGCGAGGTCGGGGATCACCTTCGCGCGGGCGAACACGTGCACGCCGTAGAGCATCTGAGCCTCGACCGCCGCACGTTCGCTCGCCTTCGTGAGGGCGTACATGCGCGACGTCAGCCGGCGGATCTCCTCGATGTGCCGCCCGGCGCCGGTGCCAAGGTGGATGTCGGGTGCCCAGTTCAGGAACCCCAACGCGATGATGGTCGACATCGCGCCCCGGCGGTCGCCGATCCGCTCGAAGGCCTCGAGTGCCTGCTCCAGCCGTTCCCGCGCTTCGATGAACCGGGGGGCGATCGGCAGCTGGGGGAGGAGGTCCTCGAGGGCCTCACCGGCCGCGACGCGCATCGCCAGGGGGAGATGTTCGCCCACCTCGATCGTGGAGATGAAGAAGTCCCGCACGCGTCCGAGCGAGATCACGCCGAGCTCGCGCAGCACGAGCGCGGTATCACCCTCGTTCCCGAGATCGCGGGCGATCTCGAGCGCTCGCGCGTACGTCTCTTCTGCGGCGTCCAGATCGACCTCGCGCGCAGCCGGCATGAAGGTTTCTCCGGCGGTGCTGCGCAGCAGGTCCTGGCCGAGTTCGATGCACGCGGCAAGCTCGCTCTCGCGATCGCCGCGCGACGCGGCGAGGTCCCTGACCTCGCGTGCGAGCTGCGCTGCGCGGTCCTCATCCTCGTTCATCCGCAACGCGGCGGCGCGGCGCAGACGAACGTCGAGCTCGAGGCGCGAGTCCGCCATCGCCTCGGCCAGGGCCGTGAGCTCGGCGAGCCCCTGCATCCGGTCTCCCGGTCGTCGGAGCATCTCGAGCGCGCGATCGCGCGCCTCCAGCAGGTCCACGCGCTGTTGCGGGGTGGCCGCGAGTGGCAGCGCGAGCTCGACCACACGCAAGACCTCTTCGGGGGCGTTGGCGGCCAACGCGTTCCTGCTGGCGTCGACCGAGAACCGCACGCAGACCCCCGCATCGCCGGCCGCCTTCGCGTGATGGGCGAGCATCGGAAGGCTCGCCGGCGCCGGCTCCCCGGCGAGCAGGAGTTCGACGATTGCGGCGTGGATCGCCCGGCGCCGCGCCGGCACGAGCGTGCTCATCGCGAACTCCTGCACCTGCTCGTGGGGGAAGCTGTAGTCGGCCGGCGAGTCGTCGGTGTGCTGGATCAAGAGACCGGCCGCCACCGCTGGGGCGAGCGATCCGGCGAGCGACTCGAGGTCGACATCGACCTCTCGCACCCGCAGCTCGACCTCACGCAGGTCCGTCAGGCTGAAGTGGCGCCCGAGCACTCCGGCCTCGGCGAGCAGCGCCGCGGTCTCCTCGGGCAGGCGCGCGGCGCGGCGCGAGATGAGGGTCTTCACCGCTGAGGGCACAAGGCGATCGGCGTTGCGCGCGAGCGTCCACACGCCGTCGATCTGCTGGATCATGCCGCTCTCGCGGTACGCGTAGGCCATCTCTTCGACGATGAACGGCACGCCTTCGGCCTGCGAATGCATCACGGAGGCGCCGCTCGCATCCACCGGCCTGCCGAGCACCTGGCCCAGGAACTCCCGCGTCTCGGTCGGGGTGAACCTGTTCAGCTTCAGGCGGCGGATGACCCCCATCCGGTCCATGTCGGCGATCAGGTTCACGGCCTCGGTGATGAGGGCGAACTCCTCGGGCCGGATCGCGAAGATCAGGAGGATGGGGTTCGCGGCGTCGGCGCGGACGACGTACCGCAGGAGGCGGAGGCTGTCGTCATCGGCCCACTGGAGGTTGTCGATCAAGATAGCCAGTCCGCTCTTCTCGGCCAGCGCGCGGAACGCGACTGCGCCCAGGTCGAACGTGCGCAAGAGTCTCTGATCCGCCGGAAGGCTGGCGAGGGCGGGGTCGTCCTGTCCGGACATGGCGCCCAGGCACCCGGCGAGGGGTTCCTCGGCCGCGTCCCCGGCGGCGGCCTCGACCGCCTGCTGCGATCCGAGTATCGACCGTGCCAGCAGGAACGGCCCTCGGAGCTCCTCGTCCGCGGTGACGGCGATCGTCGTCAACCCCGCCTGCTCGGCGAGCTCGCGCGCCGCAAGGACGAGCCGGGTCTTCCCGATCCCCGGCTCGCCTTCGAGGGTGAGCCCGACAAGCCGATTCGTTCGGGCCGAGGCGATCTCCTGCGCGATCGCGGCCAGCTCCACCGGGCGCCCGACGACGCCGCCGGTGACCCGGCTGACGTGTAGAGCCATCGGGGAGAAGGACTGGAGCACGGGCGCGAGGGCGGCCTCGTCGGGTGGGATGCCCACATCCGACCGCCGGGTTCGATCTGGCGCGCTCACGGCTCCTCCGATTTCTCCAAAGAGTAGTTGTGGAAGGCGACCTCGCCACGCCGATCCCCGGTCGTCGTGCGCCCGACGCGCCGGGATCGACGGCAGATCGACGGCAGAAGGCTCAGTAAGCCCCGCTAGGTCAGAGGTTCAAGTCCTCTCCGCGCGACGAACGAAGGGGCGCCCGATGGGCACCCCTTCGAGGTTTCTCCGTAGCGTCATGCAGCCTTCCGCAGCTCCTCGGGCAGGCGCCTCACCTCCGCCTTCCGCGCGACCTTCCGGCGGTAGATGTACGACATCACGAACCCATAAGCCAGGCCGACCGCGGTCACGAACGCGAGGATGCCGACGATCGTGGACCACCCGATCTCGGCTCCGGTCTGGGGTGGAATCATGCCGAGCATCGCGCTCACCTCCACCCGTAGCCTTGCGGACGCACGCCCCCGAGGCATGGGCCGGATGGCCCGCCGCTTGGGGCCCGGCCGGCCTCGGTTCCGACGGGCCATGGGTTCGGGCTAGAATCCGCCTGCCGGCAGCGGCCGGCGCACCTCGGCTGGTTGAGAGGGGGATACACCGTGGCATCCAGCACGGCAGGGCAACTCGCGAAGGTACCCATCTTCTCAGGGTGCACGAAGAGGGAACTCGAGATCATCGCGAACGCCTCCAAGGAGGTCGCTCACAAGGCGGGGACGGTCATCGCGCAGGAAGGGGAACGTGGGATCGGCTTCTTCCTGATCCTGGAAGGCGAGGTAGAGGTCACGATCGGCGGGAAGCGCAAGGCCAAGTTGGGGCCGGGGCAGTTCTTCGGCGAGATCGCGCTGCTCGACGGGGGGCCGCGTACGGCCACGGTCACCGCCCTCACCAAGATCAGGCTCCTCGGGATCACCGAGTGGGTGTTCCGCGGGCTCCTCCAGGAGCACCCGACGATCGCACTGAGGACGCTCGAGTCGGTGGCCGGACGGCTTCGCTCCGCCTCGAAGCAAACCGAGTCCGTGTAGCCGGGCGGGCGGCCGCCCGGTGAACTTCCTCCTGAGGCATCGATCGTGACGGCCGATGCCGGTGCGCCCCAGGAGGTCGTCGATCTGGCCGATCGGCGAGCCGAAGCCCGCGCGACCAAGGACTTCGCGAAGGCCGACGCGCTCCGCGCCGAGATCGTTGCCCTTGGGTGGACCGTGGTGGACGAACCCGGGGGGTGGCGACTGGAACCGTTGGCCCCGCCCGAAGCCGAGCCGGAGGGACCTCGTCGGGTCCACCCCGAGGACGTCGAGTCCGTGCTGGATGAACCGGCTGCGTTCGACGTGTCCCTTCAATGGGTCGTGGAGGGCTGGTCTGAGGACGTCCTTCGCGCCCTCGCCGGCTTCCGCGCCCACGGGGGTGTCCGCACCGTCCAATACGTGGTCGCCGACGTCACCGGGGAGGACCCCGCGATCTTCGGCGAGGATGTCGAGGTCGTCTCGCTGCCGGAGGGAATCGGCTGGGCGTCGGCGCGGAACGCGGGCTTGAAGCGCTCCCGGGGTCGCATTGTCCTGGTGTTGGACGGCTCGATCGAGCCCACGGGCGACGTCGTCGAGCCGCTGGAGGCGGCACTCCGCGATCCCAGCGTCGGCGTTTGCGGCCCCTTCGGCATCATCACCAGGGACCTGCGGAGCTTCGAGGAGTCGGCGGGTCCCGAGGTCGATGCCGTTGAGGGGTACCTGATGGCGTTCCGCCGCGAGATGCTCGACGCCGCCGGCCTGTTCGACGAGAAGTTCAGGTTCTACCGGACTGCCGACATCGAATACTCGTTCCGGGTCAAGGAGGCCGGTTTCAGGGCACTGGTGGTGCCGGTGCCGGCGACCAAACACGAGCACCGGATGTGGTTCAACACGCCGCCCGACGAACGGGCCAAGTGGTCCAAGCGCAACTACTACCGGTTCCTCGACAGGTTCCGGGGACGGTTCGACTTGACGGTCGCCGGGCATCCGCCCGAGGGCGAGCGAGACTAGCGGTCCAGCCCGGACTCGGGGGTGTCGACCGTGATGCCGGGACCGGAGGCGGCCGGCGTCTCGCGGATGGCCCGGTGCGCCTCCTCCGCGGTGGGGATCGGCTTGGAGCCGTCCATGTAAGCGTGGAGATCGCGGCCCTCGATGACCTCCTGCACCATCAGCAGGATGGCCAGGCGTTCCAGCACGTCGCGGTGCTCCTCGAGGATGGTGCGAGCCCGCTCGTGCGCCTCGTTGACCAGACGGGAGACCTCCTCGTCGACCACATGCGCCAGGGCGCCTGAATACTCCGGGGTCTCGCCGGGGAACAGCAGCCGGCCCTCGGTGCCCCGGAACCCGTTGTGGCCGAACGAGAGCGGCCCGATCTTCTCGCTCATGCCGTACTCGGTGACCATGGCCCGGGCGATGTCGGTGGCGCGCTCCAAGTCGTTCTGGGCTCCGGTCGAGATCTGCTTGAAGCAGATCTCCTCCGCAGTGCGGCCGCCCAGCAAGATGGTCAGCCGGTCCTTCAGCTCGGGCTCCGTGAGCAGGTACCGATCTTCCAGGGGCCGCTGCATCGTCATGCCCAGCGCGGCGGCGCCACGCGGGATGATCGAGACCCGATGCACCGGATCGGCGTTCTCGCAGGACAGGGCCACCAGCGCGTGGCCCATCTCGTGCTTCGCGACGATCTCGCGCTCCCGATCGGACATGACCCGGCTCTTGCGCTCCAGCCCCGCTGTGGCCCGGTCGATGGCCTCCTCCAGCTCCGTCATGCCGACGGCGTTCTTCTCGTTCCGGGCGGCCAGGAGCGCCGCCTCGTTCACCACGTTGGCCAGGTCGGCCCCGGTGAATCCCGGCGTGCGGGCCGCGATCAACTGGAGGTCGACGGTGGGGGCGAGCGCCACCCCGCGTGCGTGCACGTGGAGGATGGCCTCCCGGCCGCGTAGGTCGGGCCGGTCCACCACCACCTGACGGTCGAACCGACCCGGTCGCACCAGGGCCGGGTCGAGGACGTCGGGCCGGTTGGTCGCGGCCATGATGATCACGCCCTTGGACGAGTCGAACCCGTCCATCTCGACCAGGAGCTGGTTCAGGGTCTGCTCCCGCTCGTCGTGCGCTCCCAGCCCGGCCCCAAGAGCGCCGGCGCGGCCCTTGCCGATCGTGTCGATCTCATCGAGGAACACCAGGGCTGGCGCCTTCTCCTTGGCTTGGTTGAAGAGCTCGCGGACCCGGGCCGCCCCGAGGCCCACGAACATCTCCACGAACTCCGAGCCCGACATGAAGAAGAACGGCACGTTGGCCTCACCGGCCACGGCACGGGCCAGCAGGGTCTTGCCGCACCCCGGCGGTCCCAGCAGCAGCACGCCTTTGGGGATCCGGCCCCCCAAGCGCTGGTACTTCTTCGGGGTTCTCAGGAATTCCACGATCTCGCGGAGCTCCTCGGTGGCCTCGTCGAGGCCGGCCACGTCGCCGAACGTGGTCTTCATCTCCTTGCGGTCGTAGATCTTGACCCGGTTGCGGCCCAGGTTCAGGGCGGACGCGGCCCCCCCGCCGATCCGCCGGAACAGGAAGAAGTACAGGATGCCGAACAGGAACAGGCTGGGCAGGATCGTGAACAGGAACCCCGAGAACGGGCTGGGGTTGGCGGCTTCGATCTTGACTCCGTGCTGACCAAGGAAGTCGGTCAGGCTGGTCGTCCCCTGCAGGATCTGTGGGATGTTGGCGGTGAGCTCCTGCGGCCCGTTCTGGGTCTGGAACGTGCCGGTGACCGCGGAGGGGGAGATCTTCACCGGCTCTCCCTGGACGACCTGACCTTGGGCCACCTTCTGCAGGAAATCCGAGTAGAAGATCACCCTGGGCGCGGTGGTCAGGGCACTCCGGCCCACCACGACCAGCAGCAGGATCAGGATCGCCCAGATCCACGGTGCGAACAGGCGCTGGGGGCGCCTTGGCGCACCGGGGCCGCCGTCGCCTCCCCCACCGCCCAGGTCGAACCCGCCCCAGCGGCTCTTCTTCTCGTTGTTCTTCGGCATCCTCATCCAATCTTCCCACCCTGTGGTTCGTCGTGACAGCAGGCCGAGTTGAAGGTTCGGACCGTCACGTGTGCGCAAGCGTGGCCTATGCTGGGCACATGGCCGAGAGCCGCTCCGCGGCGCGTGGGGAGGCCGTCGAGATCCCCGAGGACGAGGATGCCCTACGAGCGCGGTTCGAGCGGGACGTTATGCCGCTCGTGCAGGGCCTGTACGCGGCTGCCCTGCGGATGACCCGGAATCCCTCCGACGCGGAGGACCTCGTGCAGGAGACCGTGCTGCGGGCGTTCCGCGGGTTCGCCGGGTTCCGGGAGGGCACCAACTTGAAGGCGTGGCTGTACCGGATCCTGACGAACACCTTCATCAACATGTACCGGAAGAAGCAGCGCGAGCCGGCGACGGTCAGCGTCGACGGGGACCTCGAGGAATGGTTCCTGTACGACCGGCTCGCCGAGCGAGGCGCGGAGGCCTCGGCCGAGACGACCGTCCTCGAAGCCATGCCGGACGAGGACGTGCAGGCGGCCCTGGAGTCCCTCCCCGAGAACTTCCGAATGGCCGTCCTGCTGGCGGATGTGGAGGGCTTCTCCTACAAGGAGATCGCGCAGATGCTCGACATCCCTATCGGGACCGTGATGTCCCGCTTGCACCGGGGAAGAAGGGCACTCGAAAAGGCGTTGTGGGATGTGGCGCGGGAGCGAGGCTTTGTCACCGATTGAATGCGAGCAGGTGCTACAGGAGATCGAGCTCTACCTCGACGGGGAGCTCGTAGGAGCCATCGCCCGCGACATCGAGGATCACCTGGGCCAGTGCGGGCCCTGCATGAGCCGCTCGGAGTTCCGCCGGAAGCTGAAGGGGCTCATCGCGGCCCGGTGCGGCTGCGACGAGGTCCCTCCGCACCTCACGGAGAAGCTCCACACGCTCCTGTCGAGGGTCGATCCGACCGAACCGTAGGAACGAACCCCCTCGGTCGCCGCGTCGAATCCCCCGTCGAAGGAGGACGCCCTCCATGAAGGCAACCCGTCCCGGCCATCTCCCACCCCCTTCCCCGGACCACGGGCAGGGCCGGGTCTGCGCGGTGCCGGGCTGCGCCACGCGGCTATCGCGATACAACCCCAAGAGGAACTGCTGGCTCCACACGGAGATCACGTTCCCCAACTACCGGGGCAAGCGCCTGGCTCCCGGCAAGGCCTGACCCCACTGCACGCCGGACATTCCTCGGCGTACCATTCCGCCATCGCTCGCGAGAGAGGAAGGGAAGCCTGCATGGCCGTAGAACACGAGGACGTCATCCTGGAGCTCGCGGAGCACCTGCGCCCACTGTTCGAGGCGAGTCCCGACGGCGTCTACATCTGGCTCGACGAGCACCATTCGAGCTGTAACGAGCGGCTCGCCAACACGTTTGGCGGCGGCCACACCGTTGCCTATCACTTCGTGCGCCAGGTGGGCGAGTGACCATGGACGAGCTGGGAACGATGCTCGGTATCTGGGCGCACCCCGACGACGAGACTTACCTGACGGCGGGGC
>JAHEXX010000035.1 GCA_023251895.1 bacterium | reverse complement strand
GGGCGAGGTCGAGGGTAGGCCATGCGTGATGATCGACGACATGATCGACACGGCTGCGACCGTCGCGAAGGGCGCCGCCGTGCTGGCACGGCACGGTGCGGGTTCGATCTACGTCGCCGCGACCCATGCGGTGCTATCCGGCAAGGCCGTCCAAAACCTGGAGGAGGCGGCGATCAACGGCGTGGTCGTGACCAACACGCTCCCGATCCCCGAGGAGAAGCAGTTCGGGAAGCTGACGGTCCTGTCGATCGCACCGATCATCGCAAGCGCGCTCCGCGCAGTGTTCGAGGACACGAGCGTGTCCGAGATCTTCCACGGCGACAACCAGCTCTAGTGGGTCAGCTCAGGAGCCGGTGGGGCTCCACGTGATGTGCTCGGGCGGGTACAGCTGGGCGCCGTTCGCATCCTCGAATACGATCCGGCCCGCTCCCGAGCCATCGACCGGCAGCACGAAGTAACGGACGTCGGCGGAGCCCTTCGGGGAGGAGAACAATCCGGCCGTGTCGTTCCGGCCGTCGCTTCCCACCAACCCCACGCGCTCCACGTCCACGGGCACACTGCCCACGATGAACGCGCCGAGCCCCTTGCCGGCCGGGGAGACGTCGACGACGGGTCGCTGCCCCGGCGGGTTGTCCGGCTGGCCCGTCGGTGCGGTGGCGGAGCACATCCCGGATCCCTGGCCCAGAGATTCGAAACTCAGGCAGTACCCGCCCGTCGGTTCGGTCGACAGCGTCAGCTTCCACGTGCCGCCGAAGGCACTTCCCTGCGCGATCACGCCGCCTCCACGTGGCGTGGCGCCGCCCGAGGGCTCGGGGCTGGTCACCGGCCCTTGCTCGGCGGGCGGGACCGTTGCGATCTCCTGCCCGTCTCCGGCGATGGCCACGACCACACCCCGCTGGGATCCCTCCACGACGACGTAGAAGGCGTTGAACGGCGCGTCCAGGGTCTGCGGCAGCGCCATGATCGTGCCGTCGACGACGGAGCCGTCGGCGGCCCGATATTCGATCCCCTCGGCCTCGAAGGCGACGGCCCCGAACACGATCCGCTCGCCGTCGATGGTTCCATGGGTCCCCTCGAGCTGCGTCCGCCCCGGGACGGTGAAGTCCGCGTCACCGCTGGCAGCCGCCCCCGAGTCGTCGGCCTGGGTGAACTGGAGTTCCACGTTGACCTTGGCCGGACGGGCTTCGAGGTTCCAGGGGTGGCCGCCCGCCGTGCCGCTCGCGATCACGTAGCCGGGCGTATCGGCCCGGGGCCCGATCAGCGGAACGGGGTTCACCCGCATCGCGTCGTACGCGTCGATCAGTTGCTGTCGATCTTGGGACGAGACGTTCGAGCCGAACTCCGCGAACGCGAAGTACGGGCGAGGACCCACGGCGAATCGCGCGTAGTAGCCGGTGCCGCACGGCCCGACGGATGCTTGATCGGGCAGTGCCACGGGCCAATCTGGGGGGAGGCGGAGTTGCGTGCGCTGAAGCGCGTCGGCGTCGAGCGCGACGTAGAGCGCGGCGCCGTCAACCGGCACCTCGCCGCCGCAAACCGGGGCCAGCCCCACGTCGCCGTTGGAGAGCTGGAACAGGGGGATGCCGGCCGGGACGGGGATGGGGCTCGTTTCGCTGGTCGGGGACCTCGCGGGCGCCGGGCTCTGGGCCGCCTGAGGGCTCGCGGGCGTCGGGCTCTGGGCCGCCTGAGGGCTCGCGGGCGCCGGGCTCTGGACCGCCTGAGGGCTCGCGGCTGCCTGGGCGGCCAACGACTCCGACGAGACCGCGATGGCCTTCGCCAGCGGCCACAGGTCCACCAGCGTCCAGCCCTCTGGTGCGGTGATCGTGAAGTCCTGGATCGTGCTGGTCCGCTCCGGCGCCCCACCCCTCGGCGCCGGGGGCTCGGGCGACCGGATGAGGGTCCGCAGGCCGAACAGCGACCCGGCCACCACGGCGAGCGCGGTGATCACACCGGCCAGGATGGTGCGGAGCTGGCGACGGCGGGCGCGCCGCAGGAGCGGCGCGGGCGCCGCCGCTGCAGGGCGAGCCTCTTCGGCCTTCTCCTTCAGCGCTTCGCGAAGGTCGCGTTCCAGGTCGTTCATCCCTCGTCACTCCCGATCTGGCCTCGAAGGGTCGCCGTGGCCCGTGCAATCAGAGACTTCACCGCCGCCACCGAGCACCGCAGCACGTCGGCGGCCTGTTGTTCGGAGAGATCCTCGTAGTAGCGCAGGACGATCGCTGTTCGCTGCCGGGCCGGCAGCCGGAGCAGGGCCCGCCAGAGCTCCTCCCGGGTGCTCACGTCGGGCATGTCGGTGGCGGGCATGGCCAGCAGCTGCTGATGTCTGAGGTACTCGCGTTCGACGCGCCTGCGGCGGAGGGCGGAGGTGTGCAGGTTCACGATCGCTCGGCGTAGGTAGGCGTCGAACGCGTCGGGAACCCGCAGGTACTGCAGCCGCCCAACCACTCGGAGGAACGCATCCTGGACTAAGTCCTCGGCCTGTGCCCGGTCCCCAGTCAGGAGGAAGGCCAGGCGCATCGCGCCCGGCACGTGCCGTTCGTACAGCTCGGCCAGTCTGCCGCTCGTCGCAGCCGGGGCATCCTCGCTCATGAGCCTGGTCGCTGCATCGGGCATCTCGCTTCCTAGACGCCCAGCCCGAGCCTCGGGTATCGCTGCCGGAAGGGTCGCCTCCGCAGGCTATCGGTACAATCTGCCGGCGGAGGTATCCCCATGGAACTCAAGCTCAAGGCGGAGACGCGTCCCGGCGGCGGCAAGGGCGAGGCCCGCAAGCTGCGCGCCTCGGGGCGGGTCCCCGGTGTGCTGTACGGGTCGGGCGTCGAGTCCACCCCCGTGGCGGTCGACGTGAGGGACCTCTACCACGCGCTCCACACCTCGGCAGGCGCCAACGTCCTGGTCGGCCTGGTTGTGGACGGCACGGAGCACCTGGTCCTCCCCCGTGAGATCCAGCGCGACCACGTGAAGGGGCAGTACGTGCACGTGGACTTCCTGGCGGTCCGCCGCGACGTGAAGATCACCGTCGAGGTTCCGGTCCACGTGGTTGGCGAAGCCCCCGGGATGAAGGTCGGCGGCGTGATCGAGCACCACCTGTGGGACGTCGAGGTCGAGTGCCTCCCCTCCGACGTGCCGGACACGATCGAGGCCGACATCTCCAACCTCGAGTTGGGCGACGGGCTGCGGGTCGGAGACCTCGCGATCCCCCCGGCGGTCACCGTCCTCACCAACACCGACGAGTTGGTCTTGGCGGTGGTCACCCCGCAGATCCTGCGGGTGGAGGAGGAAGAGGTCCCGGCGGAGGAAGTCGTCGAGGGCGAGGCCGTCCCGGAGGGCGCCGAGGCTCCGGTCGCCGAGGGAGCACCCGCCGAGGAGGGCGGCGAGGGCTAGTCTGTGGCCTGGCTCATCGCGGGCCTCGGCAACCCGGGCGACCGCTACGCGAAGACGCGCCACAACGTCGGACGGATGGTCGTCGACGAGCTGGGGCGTCGGTCCGGCGAGCGGTTCCGCAAGGTCCGGTTCCTCCCGGTCCAGGCGGCCGAGATCATGGTGGACGGCGAGCGGGTCGTCCTGGCGGCGTCGACCGGCTTCATGAACGAGTCGGGCCTTTCGTACGCAGGGTTGGCCAAGAAGCACGGGGTCGCTCCCGATCACGTCATCGCGGTGCACGACGAGCTGGACATCGGGTTCGGGGCCCTGCGCGTGAAGTTCGGGGGATCGACCGCCGGCCATAACGGGCTCAATTCACTCGCCGGGGCGCTCCGGTCGGCGGAGTTCCTGCGGGCGCGGTGCGGGATCGGGCGCCCACCCGGACGGCAGGACCCGGCTGACTTCGTCCTGGAGCCGTTCGCCAAGCGCGAGCAGGGGGACGTCGCGGCGCTGATCGACGACGCCGCGGACGCGGCCGTCGCGCTGATCAGCGACGGCCTCCGGGCCGCACAGGACCGTTACAATCGGAGCGGCCCGAGGGCATAGGAACCCGAGGACCGCGGAAAATCGGCAAAAGCCCTGGTCAAGGCCTTGTTCGGTCGAACGAGGCCTCTTCGTGCTGTGTGGGACGGGGGAACGGTGCTGGACAAGCTGTTGGACGTGTTGATCGGCTCGGAGCCCTTCGAGCGGTTGCTGCTCGAGCGGGCGCGGCCGATCGCCGCCCGGGCGGAGGCGGGCCACGACTTCGTGATGGCGGCGATCGGCCGCGCCCTCGATGCGCCGATACTGGCCGTCGCCCCCGGCCCTCGCGAGGCCGAGGCTCTGGCTCACGGGGTCCGGGCGTTCCTGGGCGAGGACCGCGTGGCCCTGCTTCCAGCGTGGGAGGCACTGCCGTACGAGGGCATCAGCCCCGGGCCGGAGATCGCGGCGCGCCGGGCCGATGCGGTGCGGAAGCTGCGGCGGGCGTCGGGGGCCTTCGTGCTGGTCTGTCCGGCCCACGCCGCGATCCAGGGGCTGGTGCCGACCCTCGGCACCGCCGACCCGCTGATGCTGGCGCGCGGATCGACGGTGCCTCCCGACGAGGTGGCGGAGCGCCTGGTGGATCTGGGCTACGCCCGCTCGGACCTGGTCGAGCACCGGGGGGAGTTCGCGGTGCGCGGGGGGATCGTGGACCTGTTCCCGGGGACGGCCCGCCGCCCGACGCGCGTCGAGTACCTGGGAGACGAGGTCGAGTCGCTCCGCGAGTTCCTACCCGCGACGCAGCTCTCCACCGACCCGGTTCCGATGGTCGAAGTCCACCCGGTCCGGGAGCTGATCGCCACCCCCCAGTTACGGAAGCGGGCCGAGCGCCTCGCGCCGCACCACATCGACCGGTTCCGTGATCAGCTCACGCGGTTCGCCGACGGCCTGGTGTTCGAAGGCATGGAGGGGCTGGCGCCGTTGCTGTTCGACGAGCTGCCAACGCCGGCCGACCTGCTGCCTGAGGGCGGCTGGGCCGTGCTGGTGCAAGCTCGCCGCACCGCCGACCGAGCCCGGCAGGCTGCGGTGGAGGCCGAGGCCCTGGCCCGGGCCGGCGAGTGGCCGGGTCCGCCAGCCCTGCGGCCGTTGACGGAGGCCCTCGGCGATCACACGCGGGTCGACCTGTCCGAGTTCGCGGAGGGTCTGGACCTTTCGATCGCCGGTTGGGGGACCTCCGCCGGGAACGCCCTCGAGCTTGCCGGGCGCCTCGCGCATCTGGCCTCGTCGGGCTATCGCGTGGTCGTCACGGCGCAGGGCCACGGGAGCCTGGAACGGGCCAAGGAGGTGGTGGCCGAGCGCGGCCTGAGCTTGGCCGACGACGCCCGGGCCGCCGCAGTCGCGGCCCTGGCCGAACTGGCCGGCGGGTTCGTCTTCGACGCCGGAAAGCTCGCCGTTGCCACCGAGGAGGACCTGTTCGGCTCCCGTCGGCACACGCGTCACGCCCCGCGGATCGCGCGCCGCGCGGTGGACCGGGTCGCGGAGGAGCTCGAACCCGGCGACTTCGCCGTCCACCGGGTCCACGGTGTGGGCCGGTACGTGGGGGTCATGCGTCGGGCCATCGGCAACTCGGAGCGCGACTACATGGTGGTGGAGTACGCGGCCGGCGACCGTCTGTCGGTTCCGACCGACCAGGTGGGTTCGGTCGCAAAGTACATCGGTGGCGATCTCCCCCGGCTCTCGCGCCTCGGAACCAACGACTGGGTCCGAACGACGACCCGCGTGAAGCGGGCGGTGCGGGACATGGCCGGCGAGTTGGTGCGTCTGTATTCGGTCCGGATGGCTGTCCCCGGCCACGCGTTCGGCCCCGACACACCGTGGCAGCAGGAGCTGGAGGACGCGTTCCCCTACGAGGAGACCAGGGACCAGCTCGGCGCGATCGAGGAAGTGAAGCGGGACATGGCGCAGCCCAAGCCCATGGACCGCCTGATCTGCGGCGATGTCGGCTACGGCAAGACCGAGATCGCGATCCGCGCCGCGTTCAAGGCGGTGATGGACGGGAAGCAGGTCGCCGTCCTCGTGCCGACCACGCTGCTTGCCGAACAGCACTTCGTCACGTTCTCGGAACGGTTCGCGCCGTTCCCTGTCAAGGTCGCGATGCTGTCGCGGTTCCTCACCGCCACCGAGCAGAAGCAAGTGGTCGAGGACGTCGCGGCCGGCCGCGTCGACGTCGTGATCGGCACGCACCGCCTGCTGGGGAACGATGTGGCGTTCCGCGACCTCGGCCTGGTGGTGGTCGACGAGGAACAGCGGTTCGGCGTGGCCCACAAGGAGAGGCTGAAGAACCTCAGGGCCCACGTCGACGTCCTCACCATGACGGCGACCCCGATCCCGCGGACGCTGGAGATGGCTCTGACTGGGATCCGCGACATGAGCACGATCGACACGCCGCCGGAGGACCGCCAGCCCGTCCTGACCTACGTCGGGCCTCACGACGACACGCTGGCGTACGGGGCCGTCCGGCGGGAGCTGCTGCGCGGCGGCCAGGTGTTCTGGGTCCACAACCGGGTGGCCACGATCGACCGGCAGGCGGGGTGGATCCAGGGGGAGGTCCCGGAGGCCCGCGTCGTCGTGGCTCACGGGCGGATGGACGAGGCCCTGCTGGAGAAGCAGATGCTGCGGTTCTGGGACCGCGACGCCGACGTGCTGGTGTGCACCACGATCATCGAGTCGGGTCTGGACGTCCCCAGTGCGAACACGCTGGTCGTGGACCGGGCGGACAAGCTCGGCCTCGCGCAGCTGTACCAGCTCCGAGGGCGGGTGGGGCGCTCGGCCGAGCGGGCCTTCGCCTACCTGTTCTTCCCGCCCGTGTCGAAGTTGACGGAGGAGGCCCACGAACGCCTCGCAGCGATCAGCAGGCATACGGCCCTGGGCTCGGGGTTCCAGATCGCGTTGCGGGACCTGGAGATCCGGGGCGCCGGCAACCTCCTGGGAGCCGAGCAGCACGGCCACATCGCCGCGGTGGGGTTCGACACCTACTGCCGCCTGCTCCAGGAGTCGGTGGCCGAGATGAAGGGGGAACCGCGTCCCGTCGAGAAGGAGCTCCGGGTCGACCTCCCGGTGAGGGCGTTCGTGCCGGTGGGATGGCTGGAGCAGGAGGCGCTGCGCCTGGACCTGTACCGACGGATTGCCACTGCCGGCGACGACGCCAGGCTCGCCGCGGTGAAGGAGGAGACAGTCGACCGGTATGGCCGTCTGCCCGAGGAGGCGGAGACGCTGTTCGACGTGGCGTCCCTCCGCCTGACCGGCGCACGGCTCGGGGTGGAGGAGGTCTCCACGTACCGGGACCAGGTGCGGATCAAGCCGCTCCGGCTGCCCGGAGCCCTCGAAGTTGACCTGTCCGAGCGAGTCGCCGGGGCCACCTACCACCGGGCGACCGCCACCCTGAACCTGTCGCCGGAACGGATCCCCAGTGCCGAGCTCCCCTCGTGGGTGGAACGCAACCTCCGCGTCGCCGCGGGCGAGCGGGAAGCCACTGCTAGACTCCGCGCGTGACCTCCTCCCCTTCCTTCCGCTTGCGTGCGCTCGCGCTCATCGCGGTCCTGGCGCTGGCGCTTGCGGCCTGCAGGACGGCCCAGCCGGCGGCCACCGTCGACGGCGCGAAGATCACCGACGATCAGCTCGCGCAGGACGCGGGGGCGTTCCGGTTCCTGCAGATCCTCACCCGGCGGAGCTGTGGAACGGCCGGCAAGGGCGAGTCGACCGATGCCGCGTGTGCTCGGTTCACACTGGGGTACCTGATCCAAGTGGACGTGCTCAAGGAATACGCGACCGCCCACGATCTCTCCGTCCCCGACAAGAACATCACCGACACGCTCAGCCAGCTCAAGGCCAGTGTCGGGGAACAGGTCTTCTCGTCGACCCTGAAGGCCGAGAAGGTGTCGGAGGCCGACGTGCACGCCCTGCTGTCTCGGCTGCTGTTGTTCGGGTCGGTGCAGGACGCCGTGGCGAAGGAACGGGTCACCGACCAGCAGATCACGCAGGCCTATGAGCAGGACCCGCTCAAGTACACGGGGCTCCACGCGGCCCACATTCTGGTCGCTTCGCAGAAGCTGGCCGAGAAGATCTCGAAGGAGGCCACGTCCAAGAACTTCGCGAAACTGGCGAAGAAGTATTCGAGTGACACCGGGTCCGCGCAGAACGGCGGCGACCTGGGAGCGGTGCCCGCGTCCAACTTCCTGCCGGAGTTCTCCCACGCGGCGCTCGCCCTCAAGCCCGGGGAGATCAGCGAGCCGGTCCAGACCCAGTACGGATGGCACGTGATCATGCTGATCGACGCGCGGAAGATCCCCCTCGACCAGGCCCGAGACCAGATCGTCAAGGACCTGTCGCACCAGGCCTTCGTCGCTTGGTTCCAGAAGTCCCTGGAGAACGCGGACATCAGCGTCAACCCGAAGTACGGCGCGTTCGACACCAAGAACGGCTCCGTCGTCGCCATCCGTTCCACGGCGACGGGGTCGCCTTCCGCCCCCTCGACGTGACGGAGCGGGACGACCCCCTCGTCCACGTCCCGGCCGGCCCGGTCCCGTCCAGCAGGGGAGGGGAGCGGTTCCTCGACCTGGTCCGAGTGATGGCGCGGCTGCGCGGACCGGGGGGTTGCCCATGGGACCACGAACAGACCCACCGGACCCTGGCCCGCCATCTCCTGGAGGAGACCCACGAGGTCCTGGAGGCCATCGACGCCGACGACCGGGACCGCCTCCGGGACGAGCTCGGCGACCTGCTGCTGCAGGTGGTGTTCCACGCGCAGATGGCCGCCGACGACGGCGTCTGGGACGTCGATGACGTCGCGGAAGGATTGGTGCGCAAGCTGATCCGGCGGCATCCCCATGTGTTCGGCGACGTCGAGGTGACGGGGGCCGACGAGGTCCTCGTGAACTGGGAGCGGATCAAGGCCGACGAGAAGGCGAAGCACGGGGTCGAGGACGACATCCCGGCAACCCTTCCCGCGCTGGCCCGGGCGGCCAAGGTGCAGCGCCGCGCGGCCGGGTGGGGCTTCGAGTGGCGGACCCGGGAGGGCGCGATGGAAGCGCTCCGGGAAGAGATCGAGGAGCTCGAGCATGCCGAGGCCTCCGAGGACGTGGAGGAGGAGGTCGGCGACGTCCTGTTTGCCACGGTCGCGGTGGCCCGGAGGCTGGGTGTCGACGCGGAGAGCGCGCTCCGCCGCACGGTGCGGGGATTCGCGGATCGGTACGAGCGGTTCACGGCGCTCTTGAGTGAACGTGGGATCGACCTGGACGAGCTGCCGGAGGCCGAGGCCAGGCGGTTGTTTCGCGAAGCCCGATGACTCCCGAGCTGCGCCGCGCGATGGACTTCGGGCGACGGATGCAGGAGCGGCTGTCGACGCGTACCGAGCCGTTCACCTGGGGGACGGCGTTCTTCGACGATCGCTACTCCGATCGCTACTACAGCAACCTCCTGTGGGTGACCCGGCCTCTCGATGGCGTGACGGCCGCCGACCTGGCCGTGGAGACGGACCGGCTGCAAGCGGGGCTCGACCACCGGCTGGTGTGCATCGACGACGACGACGAGGGGGAAGGCCTGCGGCGGGGGTTCGAGGCCGTCGGGTACCGGGCCGTGCACTCGGTCACGATGGTCCACCGGCGCGAGCCCGATCGGGGTTCCGGCCGGCTTCCGGTCGAGGAGGTGGACTGGCCGACGCTCCGACCGGTGGTTGAGGAGTCATTCCGAGGTGAACCTTCGGGGGGCGACGAGGATGTGATCCGGTCGCTTGCGGATCATGGCCGCTTGCGCGGCGAGATCATCGGGGCCAGGTACTTCGCGGCCCGCGCCGAGGGCGGCATCGCCAGCTTCTGCTACCTGTTCGTCGACGGCGACGACGCTCAGGTGGAGGACGTCTACACGCTGGAGGCGTTCCGGGGCCGGGGGCTCGCGCGCGAGGTGATCCTGCGGGCCGTGACCGAGGCCCGTGCCGCGGGGTGCGGCTTCGTATTCATCGGGGCGGACGAGGAGGATTGGCCCAAGCACCTGTACGGGAAGCTGGGGTTCGATCCCGTCGGGCGATCGTGGGAGTTCCTCCGCTGGCCCGACGAACGACCGCCGAGCTCGGTGATGTAAGTTCCGGCCGTGACTACCGGCGATGGGGTCGAGGGGCTCGCAGGGGCCTACTCGGAGGGGGCGGCCGAATACCGGGAGCTGTGGGCGCCGATCATCCATCCGTTCGGGCGGCGCCTCGTGGAGCTCCTCCAACTGGATGCCTCCACACGCGTGCTCGATCTCGGCACCGGGGTCGGCACGCTGCTGCCGGTCCTCCGGGAAGCCGCGCCGTCCGCGATGGTCGTCGGGGCGGACCGGGCCGAGGGCATGATCGGCCACGCGCCCAATACCTTCCCGCGCGCCCTCGTCGACGCGATGCGCCTGCCTTTCGCTCGGGGTGCCTTCGACGCCGTGGTGATGGCCTTCATGCTGTTCCACACCCCCGACCCGTTGGTGGTCCTGCGGGGGGTCCGGCGCGCTCTCCGGCCCGGCGGCGCGGTGGGAACGGCGACGTGGGGTGACCACGGGACCTATCCCGCGACGGACGTGTGGGGCGAGGAGCTGGAACGGCTGGGTGCGGGGCCGGACCCGGTCGAGGGACCGGACGCCGAGGAGCGGGTGAACACGGCGGTGAAGATGCGGGCACTGCTCGAGGCCGCGGGGTTCGGTTCGGTTGAGACGCACGTGCTCCCGTTCGAGTACCTCGTGGACGCGGACCGGGCTGTGGACGAGCTCTCCCGGCTGGGCCGCAGCGCGCGGCGCTTGCGGACCCTGGACGCGGGTGCCCGACGGACCTGCATCGAACGCGCCAGGGAGCGGCTCGCCGCGATGCCGCTCGAGGACCTGACCGACCGCGACGAGGTCATCCTGTCCACCGGTATCGCGCTCGCGTAGGGCGGACAGCCCGAAATCCCCCGGGTCCCGGCGGGCTACTGCTACCATCGGGTGCCCATGCCGTCCATCGCCTCCCTCTCGGCCCGGGAGATCCTGGACTCCCGCGGGAACCCCACCGTCGAAGTCGACTGCCTGCTCGAGGACGGCGCGTTCGGGCGCGCGGCGGTTCCCTCGGGCGCCTCGACCGGCGAACACGAGGCCCTCGAATCGCGGGACGGCGACGCGGTGCGGTACGGGGGGAAGGGCGTACTGGGGGCCGTCGAGAACGTGAGGACGGTGATCGAGGCGGCGCTGATCGGCGGGGGCGCGCTGGACCAACGCGGCATCGACGGGCTGCTGCTCCGATTGGATGGAACCCCGGACAAGTCGGCGCTCGGGGCCAACGCGCTGCTCGGGGTGTCGCTGGCCGTGGCCAAGGCCGCCGCCAGCAGCCTGGAGCTCCCGCTCTACCGGTACCTGGGCGGGCCCAACGCGCACGTGCTTCCCGTTCCGTTCATGAACGTGATCAACGGCGGCCGCCACGCCGACAACGAGCTGGAGCTGCAGGAGTTCATGCTTGCCCCCGTGGGAGCCGCGTCGTTCTCGGAGGCGGTGCGGTGGGGGAGCGAGGTGTTCCACGCGCTGCACTGGCTGCTCAAGGACAAGGGGCTCTCGACCGGCGCGGGCGACGAGGGCGGGTTCGCCCCGCAGGTGGGAACGGCGTCGGAGGCGCTTGAGTTCCTCGTTCGCGCGATCGAGTCGGCAGGCCTGGAGCCCGGCGACGAGGTGGCGCTCGCGCTGGACCCCGCGGCATCGGAGATCTACCGGGAGGGCGCCTACCACCTGGAGGGCCGGGCCCGATCGGCGGGGGACATGATCGGGTTCTACCGGGGCTTGCTCGACGCGTTCCCGTTGGTCTCGATCGAGGACGGTCTGGCCGAGGACGACTGGGAGGGGTGGACGGCGCTCACGAGCGAGCTCGGCGGGGGGTGCCAGCTGGTCGGCGACGACCTCTTCGTGACGAACGCGGAGCGGCTGGAGCGAGGCCTCCGGGAGAACGCCGGCAACGCGATCCTGATCAAGGTGAACCAGATCGGCACGCTGACCGAGACCCTTGACGTGATCGAGCTCGCCCAGCGCAACCGCTACGGCGTGATGGTCAGCCACCGCTCGGGCGAGACCGAGGACGTCACGATCGCCGACCTCGTCGTGGCCACGAACGCGGGCCAGATCAAGGCCGGGGCGCCCAGCCGCGGCGAGCGGACCGCCAAGTACAACCAGCTCCTGCGGATCGAGGAGGAGCTGGGGGAAGCGGCCCGGTACGCGGGACCGTCCGTCCTTCGCCGGAGGAGCGGGTGAGCATCGCGACCGCCGTGGGCGCCCCGCGGGCCCGCATCACGCGCCGGGCCGCGGTGCTGCTGGCGCTCGTGGTGTTCATGGCCGTGCTGTCGTTCGTCCCGATCCGCGAGTACTTCGGCCAGCGAGGGAGTATCGAAGCGCTCGAACGCAAAGTGGCGGGGCTTCAGTCCGCGAACGCGGACCTCCAGGCGAAGATCGTGAAGCTCTACGACCCCGCGCAACTGGAACGGCTGGCCCGCGAGTGCCTGGGCATGGTGAACCCGGGCGAGACAGCGTTCGTCGCCGTCCCCAAGGGCGGGAAGCCCAAGCCCCCAAGCTGCTAGCTCAGGTGGCGTCATGTCTGTCGTGGACCGGCGCGTTCGTTGTCCGCCCGGGCCGGGGCGGCCGCCGAGGCTAGACGTGCTTCCCGATCGGCTCACCCCGGCGGCGCGGGCGGGATAGCTCGGGATACACCGCCTCCGACCGAGGCCGCTCGGGTCGGCCCACGAGCATCACCACGCTGTAGAGCGCGAACAGGGTGGCGGAGCGCGAGAAGCCGTTGAACGTAGGGTTGAACGCAGCCGCCACGATCAGCGTGTTGAACATGACCAAGAAAACCCGGATCAGCCCCGCCGAGGCCGGCATCCCGGTATCGCGGAACCCCGCGTGCCGACGCAGCAGGGCGTTTTCCGAAAGGGCGATCCAAAGGAGGAACAGGCCGATGCCCACCAATCCGCCCTCCGCCAGGAACAGCACGTAGTCGTTGTGGAAGGGGAGCTGGAACGAGGAGCCCGACACCCGGAAAGCCGTTGTCACCGTTGGCCCGGCGAACCCGCGGCCGACGATCGGGGAGCTGCGGAACTGCCCCAGGCCCGCCGTCCACAGGGCCAGACGACCTGCCGTGGCGTTCGCCTTGTGAACCGCTGAGAAATAGTCGGAGAGCGCCGAAAGCGTTCCGCTGAGGTTCAGCACCGAGACCAGCACCATGAGCGAGGCCACCAGGGCGAGCCCGTAGGCCCTCGCCTTCGACGCTCGCGCGCCGGTCATGTAGAGCGTGCCGATCATGGCCAGCAGCCCCAGCACCGACGTAGCGGACGGGTAGCCCACGAAATTCACGACCTCCAGGGCTGCCAGGACCGCGAGCAACCACCACCGGCGCAGGACGAAGGCCGCGGCGAGGCCCCCGGTCACGAAAGCGAACTGGGCGTTGCGGTACTGGCGGAACTTGAGCAAGGAGGGCATGAGCCCGATGTTCACCACCGCCGCCAGGAGCACGTAGAGCGCGGTGATCCACAGGAGGGCGCGCAGGATCCGAGCGGTCTCCTCGTCGGTGGGGGAGTCCAGGACGAGGAGGTAGAGGAACGCGAGTCCCATGGGAAGGAAGAGTGGCCGGGTCGTCGTGGCGGTATGGGCGACCACGGTGCCGTAGGTCGAGCCGGCAAGTCCGAACACCCACAGCAGGGCGAGGATCAGGTCCCCGCGCGTAAGGCGACGAACCAGGGGAGTAGTCAGGCGGAGCCGGTAGGCGAGGACCGGGAGGACCGCAACGAGCACCAGGCCGTACCGTGCCGATCCCCCGTGGTCCAGATAGTTGAAGATGTCCACCGTGGCGGCGAGCGGGATCAGCAGCAGCCAGCGAGAGATGCGGTAGGCGGCCGTCGAGGAACGCCTGCCCGCGGTCGGGATCGTCGCCGGACTCACCTGCCCGGGGCGATCCGAGCCTGTCGGGTGGGGATTCCGCGGGATCACCGGAGGCTGGGACCTTGATCCGGGGGGGGCGGGACCGAAGGTTGATCGGGCACCAGCGGCACGCAAGAGCCGATGGCCCGCTCTCGCAGCGAACGGAGTCTGTCTGCCTCGTCCTTTCGGCGGAGGGCCGGCGTGCGCTCAGCCCGCTTGGAGCTGGGACGGGCCACCCACCGGGAGGCGGCTGAGGTGTCGCCGGCGTAGTGACGCCGTGCCAACGGCAGATACACGAATCGATGGGAAGGATTCGCGAAGGCGGGTTGGGGGGTCAGCGACGCCTCCTTCTCTCTCCAGATGGGCGACCTCACTATAGCGCTCGTCGAAGCGCCGCCGACGGTGGTTCTTGCCGGGTAGATGCTGTGGACGACGGCGATACGGACGGCTCGCTCCTTCGGCCGGCGCGGCCAACCCAGCAGCGGCGCAGGGCTCAACGGAGCGCCCCGCCGTGCCGGCGCTCGGCTAGAGTGCTGGCATCGCTGGAACGCGCAAACGTCGCTGCGCCATCGGGGGTGGACCCGGTGCGGCGACCGGGATGAGGCAGGGACTTGAGAGAGACGAGCGAGACCACGATCCTGCTGATCGGCGGCACCGGACAGAACGGAGCCACACTGCTGTCCCGCCTGCTCGCCGGCGTCCCCGGATTCGTACCCATCGGGGAGCTCGGCTTCCTGTGGGACCGGGCGATCCAGGGCAACCTTCCCTGCGGGTGCGGAGTCCCATTCCACGAGTGCCCCTTCTGGGGCGCGGTGGGGCAGGCGGCGTTCGGGGGCTGGGAAAAGGTCGACGCCGCGGAGGCCGTCCGACTGCGAGGGCGCGTGTTGTCGCGTCGGAGGCACCGGCATATGTCGCTCCCGCTCACGCTTCCGCTGATGGCCTGGCCGGCGCTGTCCGGGCCGTACCGAGAGAGCCTCATGCGGTACGCGGAGCTCGTACGGCGGGTCTACGAGGGCGTTCGCGCCGTCTCCGGCGCGCGCGTCATCGTGGACTCCACGAAGGTCCCCGGGCACGGCTTCACGTTGTGGAACGCCGGGGAGGTCGATCTGCGGGTGACTCACCTGGTCCGTGATAGCCGGGGGGTGGCCTTCTCGAACCTGAGGTCCGTGCCTCGCCAGTCGACGATCGACGGGAGGGCCTACCGCGGACGTCACGCCCCCGCTCGAACCGCGGCTCGGTGGATCTGGATCAACCTCGCCTACGAGCTGCTGGCCGCCCTCGGTGCGCCCGTGGAAACCGTCCGGTACGAGGATCTGGTGCGCGACCCGCGGGGGGAGCTAGCCAGGATCGCGGCGTTCGCTGGTGCGCCCACTGACCCCTCGACCCTCCAGTTCTTGCGGGACGGAGAGGTGGAGTTCCCCGTTGCGCACCTGGTGGCGGGAAACCGCGTCCGCCTCGTCTCCGGGAGGACCCGAATCCGGGCGGACGAGGAGTGGCGGGTCAGCCTCCCCCCGCGGCAGCAGCGGGTCGTGCTGGCCATGACGTGGCCACTGACCCTCCGGTACCGTCGGCGAGCCGCCCGAGGTCGGGCGTCTGGCGGGGGGACGCACCGAGCGGCCGCCTCATGATGCGCCCCGGCTGGGAGGACCACCCGACCGCATCAGGACCGCCTTTGGCAGCGTTTGGGTGACGGCGCCCCACGTCCGTTGGTACAGGAGATTCGAGCGGCGGAAGCGCCGCATATCGGCCTCGAATCGAGGGTCGGCCTCGATCGCCTGCTGCATCCGGTGCTGCGCGTACTCGTACAGCTCGGCGTCCAGCCAGTTCAGCGCCTCGATCCGCTGGAGCACCGAGCGCGGCACGGGCGGGCGGTCCCGCCGGGGGGAGAAGTTGGCCGGCACGTAATGCATCTTCGACCAACCAAACGCCCGGCGCAGCAACAGGAGGGACTCGTCGAACCTCTCGGTCAGGCCCACCATGGAGAAGTGCCCGTCGATGTTTCGCTTCGCCGTGTCCAGCAGCTGCCCGGTGCACTCCCCGAAGGGGGTGGTGGTGTCCCCGGCGATGGCCCGTGTCTGGCTGTTGTCGGATTCGAGGGAGACCCCGCCCTCCACGTACTCCTCGAGGCTCATGTCCGCCTCCACGACCTTCGCGTGGAGCCAGTGCGTCGGGTCCCGGCGTACCCAGTGGTACTGCGACACGACGAGGGATGCCGGGCGCCGGACCAACGTGATGTACGTGGATGGGCGTGGCACGAATCGATGAAGCCCGAAGATGATGTGTCCGAGGATCAACCTGGCTCGAGCTCTTTCCGACTCCGGAAGCGCGGCGAATAGCGCCGGCGTCTCCTCCCTGCGGAGCCGGGCGGGTGACCGGGAGCGGTTCTTCACCAGCAGGATCTCGTCCTGGTCGAAGTGTCGGTACAGGATCTTGCGGAGGGTGGTGCCGGCCGTCTTGCCGATGTGCAGGAAGATGACCGTCGGCGACGTCTCCAGCGGTCTCGTATGACCTCCCATGGGTCGCGTCTTCAGGAGTCCGGCGTCCTCCCTCGGGCGCCGGAGGTGCGAAGCGCCACGAGGGCCATCCGGGGGAACGTGTGGGTCAGGTGGCCCCAGGGACGGTACAGGGTGTTGGCGCGGCGAAGCCGGCGGAGCTCGTGGTCGAGCCGCGGCTCTGCGTCGATAGCGGCCTGCACCCGCTCCCGGTTCCACTCGTAGAGCTCGATGTCGAACTGGTTCAGCTCCTCGAGCAAACCCCGGGTCCGCACGTCGTTCGTCCCCATGGACCTCGACCGGCGCGAGACGTTGGCTGGGACGTAGCACACGTTCCTCCAACCGAAGGCTCGACGCATCAGCAGGAGGGACTCGTCGAAACGCTCAGTCAGGCCAACCAGGGCGAAGTGCTGCTCGATGTTGCCCTTCGCCATATCAAGGAGCTCCCGATCGCACCCCCCGAACGGCGTTGTGGTGTCTCCGGCGATGGCCCGCGTCTGGCCGTTGTCGAGCTGGACCGCGACCCCAGTCCGGAGGAACTCGTCGAGGGCGAGCCGGTGGGAGAGCGAGTGGAGGGGGTGGTGGGGGCGTCGACGGATGTACGCGTAGCCGGACATGACCCGGGACACCGGCTCCCGCAGCAGCGTGGCGTACACGGAGGGCCTCGGGAGGCATCGGTGGACGCCGAAGATCGTATGCCCTTCGATGAGGCGGACCCGCGCGAGCTCCTCGCGAGGGAGCGAAGCAACGTAGTCGAGCGACAGCTCGCGGATGGGGCGGCCCTCGGAGGCTGCGGCCTCCTGCCCGTCTGGCCTCGCCTCATCCGCCGCTTGAGCGGCCCCGCCGAGCGCTGTGTGGGGGAACCCGTGGAGCCACAGCGTGTGGGAGGGCGGGAACTGTCGTTTCAGCACCTGGTGCATGGTGACACCGGCCGTCTTGCCGATATGAAGGTAGATGAGGGTCGGGTTATCAGTAGCTCTGGAGAGACGTCTGATCTCGTTCGATCGTGTGCTATTCGCCCCTTTAGACAAAGAAGAACCTCTCAAGTGCGCTCGTTCCGCCACGGAGCGCCCATTGTAACATCGCCATTTCATCCACAGCCCCCAACGCATCCGCCTAGGGGCGTTCGGGGTTCAACTCACACCGACACGCGAGCGGATGAGTCCGGCAACCATGAAGGCAGGTGCTGATAGCCTCGTCGGGTCAGTTCCAGGGATAGCGCGACGTTCGACTCTGCGAACGTTTCCTGAAGAAGGCTCCTCGTCTCGACCGACATCCTCTCCTGGTTCGGTGCCCGGTTGACCGCGTAGTACATCCTGCGGAGCGGCACCTTGAGACGCCGTCGGTTCCGAAGAAGCCGATCGCTGTTGGCCTTCAGCGCCAGCCGCTGCAATGTGCCGCTCCGGTAGATGATCGACCTGTTCTCAACGGAGAGCCGGAACGAGTCCACCACCTGTTCGTCGATGTCGAGCCACGCGCAGATATCGGCGACGAGGCCGCGGGTGTCGGCGACGAGATCCTCGAAGAACCAGATCCGGCAGCGCTCGCCGAACGCGTCGAGCCACAGAGGTACGTAGTCGATGTAGAAGCCACCCGCCAAGAGGTAATAGGGCTTGTTCTCCGGCGTCCTGGGCTGATGCTCATGCCAAACCTGCAGGCAGGAAGTGACGTACTCGTCGAAGGTGACGTGCTTCGGCAGGCTCAGTTTGCTCTTCATCGCGCGATATTGGGACCACATCCGTTCCACGGGATCGCGCAACATGAGGATGACACGAGTATCACCCAGGGTCTCCTTGATGGACCCGATTGCGCGGCTTCCGCCCCTGAAGTACGAGGGGCTCCCCTCCATGATGTATCGCTCCGAGCCGCAATGGTCGAAGCACCGGGCGTATCCCTCCAGCGGCGCCTGCTCAGCCTCCCCCTTCCACGGGTCCCAGAAGTAACGGGGTTCCTTCATGCTTGATGCACAGATCTCCGGATGTTGCGAGAGGTACCAGAATAACGAGGTCGTGCCGGCCTTCCCGACGCCCGCGATGAGCAGGTTCGGCAACTTCAACTCGGACACGATTCCGGAGCCTCCGACCCGACGAACCGACGTAGTGCCAACGTCGCCGATCCGACGAGCCCTCGTCGCCACATGACGATCATCCGGCGGGAACCGGGTTCTGAACGGCCACGTTTCACAACATGACACAGTACAAGCCGATGAACGACTCGTTCAAGCTGCCGCCGGCGCGACAGGACACCAGGTCCAGCTCATCACCGACCCCGTCCCATCCCGGCCGCTCCGTGGTCGTGGCTGTTGGCGGTTCGGTCATGCGGCACCATCGCTGCCGTCGTCAGTGGGATGGCGATGAGGGCAACGACGATGGCGATGATCGCAGCGACGCGCCCGCCCGGTCCCCTCCTCGATTGGCCGCTCACGAGAAGCAGCGCGCAGCCGACGGCGATGAGCACCTCCATCCCGGTGGACACGACGTCGATCAGCGCCGCGGCCTCGGGTTGCCATGGGTGTGGACCGATGGGCAAGCCAGCCGTGCGGGAGACGGCCCACAAGGCGACGATCGCGAGGTTCCCGAGAAGGCCACCGACCACGAGACGGCGCGCCGGCGAGACCACGATGGCCACCGCCCACAGCGCCTGGAGCCAGGCGACGATCGCGAAGAACAAACCGAAAGCGAAGAACTCGTTGAAGTGATCGCCCATCACGGCGAAGTGGATGGCCGCCGCACCGAGGGACAGGACGCACAGGGCGACGGGCAGGCTCAGGGCCTCGGCTCTGGACGGCCGAGCGGGGGGTGCTTGGGCTGCCTCCGGCCAGACCTTGACGATGGTCTCGGATGCCTCCATGGGGCGGATATCGGCTGACTTGGCTGCCCACCTGAAGTAACTCCCGCGAGCCCTGGTGTCAAACCACGACTTCCGGACGAGCGGAACCGGAGCGCCTCGTATACCGTCAGAAGGCTGCGGACGCAGGGCGCGTCCGGTGCCCGGTCGGAAGGAGAGCCATCCATGCACCTCATCTCAGGCCGGAAGGCGACGGCCCTGCTCCTCGCCTCCGTCGTCGCGGCCTCCCTCGGGATGGGCGGGCCGGCGACCGCCTCCGCTCCCCCCTCGCTCGGGCTCGTGGTGGCGAACTCGCACATCGTCGTCCAGCGCGCGGGCAAGGGGCCGGTGCAACTCGATCCCGGCGTCTTCGTCACCGCCCTCGGGGGGTCCGTGGAGCTGCGGATCGCCCGGCCCGACTACGACACCCCGGTGGGCATCGACCAACTGAACGCATCGAACGGACGGGTCATCCGATCGCTCCCGCCCGGTGTCCTGGACGGCTGGTACGGGCTGAAGGACTTCCTCCACACGCAGTTGACGAACGCCTCGGGCAAGATCCTCGTCGATCAGACCACCACGTTCTGCCCGAACGGCTACGACCGCCAGCGGGTGAACGACACCGGCCCGATGCAGCCCAGCTACCCGGACTTCTGCAGCGCGAACCCCTTCACGAAGGGCATGATCTGGGGGATCGACCGGGGCTGGGCCGTCAACCCGTTCAACTACTACTTCTACGGGCTGCGACTGTCCGGACCCGACGGCGTCTATCACCTCACCGTTTCGATCGGTTCGGACTACGCGACGCTGTTCGGCATCCCGTCGAGCGAGGCGACGGCGAACGTGGACATCACGCTTCAGACCGTGGGCCCGAGGGTGGGCCGGCGGCCGCGTGCCGCCCGCCAGGCCCGAACGACGGCGGTGCCCACGAACACCCACCCCAACGCGAGGATCCTCCCCGACATCGCGGCCCTACCGGCCTGGGGCATCTCGATCGACCAGCAGGGCAACAAGACGTACCTCGACTTCGGCGCCACGGCCTGGAACGGGGGGCCGCAGCCACTCGTCGTTGAGGGCTTCCGCCGGCCCAACACCGACCTGATGGACGCCTACGAGTACTTCTACCGGAACGGCCGGCCGGTGGCTCGGGCCCCAGTGGGAACCTTCATGTACGACTCGCGGCTGGGCCACGAGCACTGGCACTTCGAGCAGTTCGCGAACTACGCGCTGCTCGACGCTACTCGGAGCCAGAGCCTGCGGAGCAACAAGACAGGCTTCTGCATCGCGCCGACCGACGCGATCGACCTCGCAGCGAGGGGCGCCGACTGGCACCCGTACAACGCCGGGCTCTTCTCGGCATGCGGGTCGTCCGGCGCCATCTGGACCCGCGAGGCGCTCCCCGCCGGATGGGGTGACACGTACTATCAGGCGCTTCCTGGGCAGTCGTTCAACATCACGAACCTGCCGAACGGCACCTACTACATCCGGGTCACGGTGAACCCGCTCGGGGCCCTGTACGAGACGAACGGCTCAGACAACGTGCAGCTTCGGCAGGTCATCCTCCGCGGCAAGCCGGGCCACCGAAGGGTGACCGTGCCTCCATGGCACGGCATCGACACCGAAGGCGGCGGCTGCCTCCCGTTCTGCTTCGGCGGCTGACCGGGCGCTCAGACCCGCGCGGCCTGCGGGCCGACCCTGGCCAGGCGATCGAGCCAGGGAGCCGCCTTCAGCTGCTCGAAAACCTCCCGGGCTTCCGCGAGCATCGGCGAGGCTTCGGGCTCGCGGTCCTCTGCGAACAGGAGTTCCGCGTGCTCCAGGAGAGCCACGGCGAGGGGGAAGGGAGAGCCGTACCGGCGTAGGGGGCCAACGGACTCCCGGAACAATCCGTCGGCCCGCTCCGAGTCGTCCCGGGCCGCCGCGATCCGGGCCGCGAAGCGCGGCAACATGATCCGCAGGTATTCCTTCTTGGAGGTGCGCGCCAGGAGGCGTGTGAGGAGCGCGTCGGCGTGGGCGAGATCGCCCGAGTCCAGCGCCAGTTCCAGCGCCTCCAGGCATCCCTCCCGGATGGTCTCGTGGGCCGTCCCCAGCTTCTCGGTCGCCGCGACCACATCGTCGGTGAGGCGCCGGGCTTCTTCGAAGTCGCCGCGCGCGCGGGCCACGATGGCCCGCCCCACCTGGTAGTCGAGCCTCTCGACCACCCCCGCCGACTCGCGGGCGATCTCTCGCATGGCCACGAGCCGCTCGGCCTCCTGGAGCTCACCTCGATTCACGTGCAGGTGCGCGAACGCCGCCAGCGTTCTCGAGAGACCGAAGCCGGACACGTCCGGTCCGGCGTCGAGGAGGGCGCGCTCGCTCTCCACGGCTCCGTCCCAGTCGCCCCGGAGCCACTGGCACTCCGCCACGCGGCCGATGAAGTTCGCCTCCCACTGCCGGTTCCCGAGCCGGCGAGCGAGACCCAGTCCCTCGCGGGCGAACTCCTCGACCTCGTCGAGCCGGTCGCTCACGTAGAGGTTGTAGTACGCACGGTACGCCGCAGAGGACACGTCGTTCTCGAGCGCCACCCGGAGGGCCCTACGGAGCAGGGCATCACCCTCCTCGAATCGCCCCCATGACAACAGGACGAGCGACTTGGTGTTCAGCGCGTGGGAGAGGACCTCGGGGATCCGCAGGCGTTCGGCGATCGCAAGCGCGGCCTCGATGCGCTCGAAACAGGCCCGGAGGTCGCCCGCGAAGAAG
>JAHEXX010000034.1 GCA_023251895.1 bacterium | reverse complement strand
ACCCAGATCGGCGTGTCCGGGGCGCCCGCGTCCTTGGCCAGCAGGACCTCGGGCTTCCTCCCGGAGGAGGTCTCGTACTCCACGCCGCCCAGGTTGGTTACCTCGGTGGCCACGTCGATCTTGTTCTTCAGCAGCAGCACGATGGTGGTGCTGGTCGCCGCCACCTGCTTGACGTCGTCCATGGTCAGGCCGGCCGACTTGAGCATCACGGGGAGCATCGCCGCGGTCCACGAGTCGTTGTAGACGCCGACCGCCTTGCCCTTGAGGGCGCCGATGTCGACGGGATGGCCCGCCTGCGCGAACATGCCCCAGTTGTTGGTCTGCGAGTAGTTGGCGACCGAGATGACGGGCACGCCTTCCTTCCGGGCGAACACCACGTCGGTGATCGCCGACAGGCCCACCTCGGCCTTGCCCGTGCCGACGATCTTCACTGTGGTGGCGTTGTCGGGGGGCAGCTGGATCTGGACGTCGAGTCCCGCCTCCTTGTAGTAGCCCTTCTGGACGGCGGTGACGAAGGGGACCCACAGCGGGTCCGGCACCAGCCACTCGGTCACCATCCGGACCGTCGTGAGCTGGCCGGGCGGCGGGGTCTGTGACCCCGGAGTCTGGGAGCCGGCGCAGGCGGCCGTGATGACGGCGGCCAGGATCAGGCCGGCAAGAGCGGTCGAGCGAAGCCTCATCGTTCCCCCTCGGTGTCGCGTCTCCTCAGTCGTACCACACGTCGGGCCGTGGACCGCGTCCTCCACGGCGTGGCCAGCCGTTCCAGGGCCGAGATCAGCAGGAACCCCGCGATGCCGATGGCCGTGAGCAGCAGGACCGCCCCGTAGACCGCCGCCGTGTTCAGGCGGGCGTTCTGCTCGAGGAGGTAGTTGCCGAGGCCCCGGCCCGCGGTCGCGGTCCATTCGCCGAGCACCGCCCCCGTAACGGTATACGTGGCCCCGATCTTCAAGGCGGAGAACAGCGGCGTGAACGTCGCCGGCAGGCGGATGTTCAGGAACACGCGCAGGGCCCTGCCGTCCATCACGCGGGCCAGGTTCAGCAGGTCCCGATCCACGCTGTTGAGGCCGTCCAGTGTGTTCACGACCACCGGGAAGAAGACGATCAGCGCCACGATCACGATCTTGGGGGCCAGGCCGAACCCCAGCACCAGCACCAGGGGAGCGGCGATGGCCACGATGGGGATGGCCTGCGACGCGATCAGGATGGGGTAGGCGATCCGCTGGATCGTCCGGATCTGGGCCATGGCCACGGCCAGGAAGAAGCCGACCGCCGCCCCCACGACGAACCCGATCACGCATTCCTTGGTGGTGGTGAGGGTGAGTCCCCACAGCCTGGGCCAGTCCTCCCGGAGCGTGTTCAGCGTGGCGGCCGGCGACGGCACCACGTAGCGCGGGACGTCGAGGACGCGCACCAGCACGCCCCAGACCACGAACACCAGGGCCACGGCCCCGATGGGCACTGCGGCCCGCCCGGTTGCGCGAAGCCATGTCCGCCGGCTCACGGCGCCGTGGCCTCCCGCGGGCGGGCCGTCCCCGGCCCACCTGCGTACAGCAGTCCGAGGATCTCCCGCTTGGCCCGAACGAACTCGGGCGTCGTGAGCGACTCCAGGCTCCGGGGTCGGGCGATCGCGACCGGGATGGTCGCGGCGATCCGCCCCGGCCTGGGAGACATGACCAGCACCCGACCGGCCAGGAAGATGGCTTCATCGACGTCGTGGGTGACGAAGACGATCGTGCGGCCCAGATCGGCCCACACGTCGAGCAGCCACTGCTGCATCGAGAACCGGGTCTGCGAGTCCAGCGCCCCGAACGGTTCGTCCAGCAGCATGACGTCGCGGTGGAACGCCAACGTGCGCATCAGCGCGACGCGCTGGCGCATGCCACCGGACAGCGCGTGGGGGAAGTGGTCGATGAACTCGCCCAGCCCGTATCGGTCGGCCAGCTCGCGGGCCTCGGCCCGGTCGGCGTCGCCGACCCCCTTCGTGAGCGCCGCGCCCATCACGATGTTGCCCTCCACCGTGCGCCACGGCACCAACAGGTCCTTCTGCAGCATGTAGCCCACGTGCCCGGTCGAGCCGGTCACGTCCCGGCCCTCGATCAGCACCCTGCCCTCCGTCGGCACCAGCAGGCCGGACACGATGTTGAACAGCGTGCTCTTGCCGCAACCCGACGGGCCGACGATCGACACGAACTCGCCGTCCCGGACCGAGAGCGAGGTGGTCCCCAGGGCCGGCGTCGAGTCGAACGCGTGCCGGACTCCGTCGATCACCAGCTTGCCCTCGGAAGGATCAGCGCTCATGGCGGCCCAACCGAACCGCGCCGACGGTCCAAATGCAAGTTCCGGGCCGGGCCGGGCGTCAGACGTCCCAGCCGGCGTCCACCGGGATGTCGTGGCCGGTGATGTTCCGGGCGCTCTCGGAGACCAGGAAGTCCACCGCCGCCGCGACGTCCTCCTCCTCGATGAACCGGCCCAGCGCGGTCTGCGCGGCGAAGTCCTCGTACACCTCCTCGGGCGTCTTGCCCAGCCTCCGAGCCTTCTCCGCGACGATCTTGTCCATGCGGCCCCCGTGGGTCACGTTGGGGCAGATGTCGTTCACCGTGATGTTGTGGGCGCCGAGCTCGAGCGCGAGCGTCCGCGTGAGTCCCCGGACGGCCCACTTCGAGGCGGAGTAGCCGGAGCGGTGCCGGTAGCCGCGGAGGCCCGACGTGCCGGCGATGTTCACGATGCGGCCGCCCCCGCGGGTGATCAGGTGGGGGATCACGTGCTTGCACGGGAGGAAGGTCCCCAGAACGTTGATGTCCAGGATCTTCCTGAACTCCTCGGCCGGGTAGTCCTGGGCCGGGGTCTCGATGGGGCCCGTGGCGCCCGCGGTGTTCACCAGGATGTCGACGCCGCCGAACCGGGCGACCACGGCGTCGACCATGGCCGCGACTTGGTCCTCCATCGTCACGTCGCACGTGACGGCGAGGCTCCGACGGCCGGGGTGTTTCTCGTCCACGAGAGCCGCGTGCGCCTCCAGAGCGCTTCCGTCGCGACCGGCGAGCCCCACGTGGGCGCCGTCGCGGGCCAGGTGCTCGGTGACGATCCCCCCGATCCCCTTCGCGGCGCCGGTGACGATGGCCACCCGGCCGGCCAGCGGCCGGGCGGCGTCGCCCGTCGTACGCGATACGGTCCGGCGGCTCAGGGCTTCCTCCCCGTCTTGGATCTCGCCTTCCTGCGGTCTGGAGCGATCTCGACCTCGGGAACGCGGTGCCCGAGCGCGCCGGCGATCTCCCTGGCGCCGGCGTGGGTGCGGGCGACATGGTCCGCGATGCGGTCCTGAGCCAGGCGCGCGCTGGGCCCGGCGATGCCCACCGCGCACACCACACCGCCCCGGTCGTTCAGGACCGGCACGGCCACGCCCCACACGCCGACGTTGGTTTCCTCGAACGAGCTGGCCCAGCCGCGGCCTCGGATCGCCTGCAGCTCCTCCCGAAGGGCTTCGGGCTCCGTGATCGTGTTGTGGCACAGGTGGTCGAGGGGCCGGGCCAGCAGCCGCTCGGCCACGGCCGGTCGCACGTACGCCATGAGGACCTTCTGCGAGGCGCCGGCGTGCAGGGGCAGCTGGCGGCCGGGCAGGACGGAGAGCCGGAGCGGCTGGGGCGTCTCGACGCGTTCCAGGCAGACCCCCTTGTCCTGCTGCGGGGTGAGGACCGTGAGAAGGGCGGTCTCGCCCGTGTCCCGGCTGAGCCGGCGAAGCACCGGCAACGCCACGGACCGGAGGTCGACCACCGCTCGGGCCCGGTCCCCGAGCTGCAACGCCGCGACACCCAGCCGGAACCGCTTCGTCTCCTCCTGCTGGCTCACGTACCCCCGCCGATTGAGTGCGGCCAGGATGCGGTGGGCGGTGGGGATGGGGAGCCCGAGTGTGCGCGCGACCTCGGTCGTCGTCCACTCGGGGCGTTCCTCGGTGAACAGCTCGAGGATCGAGAAGGTTCGCTCCAGCACCTGGAGGGCCGGCTTGGGTGTCGACGAAGAGGCGCTTGCGCTCTTCGAAACCTTCTCTCGTGTCATGGAAGCCAGCATACGCGCGCCCTCGGCCGGGCTTGACCTGCGGCCCGCTGATGGTAGCATCCGCCTCCCGGATGTCGAAAGGCCTTCTCGTCAGGCGAGAAGGCCCTGCAGAACACGGAGGGGGCTGTGGACCGACCGGATCTCGAACTGCTCCGCGGCGCGATCGACATGCACGCGCACACGGCCCCGGCGCTGTTCCGCCGGCCCCTCGACGACGCAGACCTGGCGAAAGCCGCGATGGACTACGGCATGCGCGGCTTCGTGCTGAAGGACCACGACTCCCTCACGACCGGTCGGGCTTACCACGTGCAGAAGATGTACCCGGAGATCCAGGCCTTCGGTTCGGTGGTGCTGAACCGGTCCGTGGGCGGCCTGAACCCTTGGGTGGCGGAGGCCGCGATCCACTACGGCGCGAAGATCGTGTGGATGCCCAGCAACCACTCGAAATACCACGCCGAGTACTTCAACATGCCGGACTATCCGCAGCTCGGCCGACCCAAGAAACAGCTCCCTGGGCCGGGCGTCACGGTCTTCGAGGAGGACGGCGCGACCCTCACGAAAGAGGCCAGGCTGATCTGCGAGATCGTGGCCCAGGGCGGCGTTGCCCTCGCCACCGGCCACCTGAGCCTGGCCGAGATCCGGGCCCTGCTCCGCGCGGCCAACGAGGTGGGCGTGCCCAAGTTCGTCGTGACGCACGCGAACTGGGCGCTGTGCAAGCTGGACATGGACGTGCAGCGAGAGCTGATCGCCGACGGCGCGATCCTCGAGTACGTGGCCTGCTCGTGCGTCTCGCCGATCTTCTGGGAGCAGAAACCGTCCGAGCTTGCGGCCTGGATCAACGAGCTGAAGGGGGAGCGCATCGTTCTGGGATCGGACCTCGGCCAGTTCTCCGGACCGCCTCACCCCGAGGGCATCCGGATGCTGATCGCGGCGCTCCTCGACGAGGGCGTTCCCTACGAGTTCCTGGAGAAGATGACGAAGGTGACGCCGGCCGAGGTCCTCGCCCTGGACCAAGACTGGGTTCCATAGGATCGCGTTCCGACCGGGGGAGGCGGCGTGTTCGTCAAACCGTTCCGATACGAGAGGGCCTCGAGCGTCACCGAGGCGTGCGCCCTGCTCCGCGAGTACGACGGGGAGGCAAAGGTCATCGCCGGCGGCCAGAGCCTCCTCCCGATGATCAACCTCGGCCTGGTCGATCCCTCGGCCGTCGTCGACATCTCCCGCATCGCCGGGCTGGACGGCGTCGCGGAACGCAACGGATCACTCGACGTCGGGGCGCTGACGCGGCACCGCGCGCTCGAGGGGGACGCGCTGGTGGCGCGGCATCAGCCCCTGCTGGCCGAGGCAGTCCGGAGCGTCGGGAACACCCGAGTTCGCAACCGTGGAACCCTGGGCGGTTCGCTCGCTCACGGCGACCCTGCGGCCGAGCTTCCGCTCGCGATGACGGTCCTGGAGGCGGAATACGAGGTCTCGAACGGGAACGCGACCCGCACGATCGCTGCTGGGGAGTTCCCGCTCACCTACTTCACGACGCAGCTCGCGGAGGACGAGCTGCTGACCGGCGTTCGGGTCCCGAAGCTCCCGGCGGGATGGGGGTGGGGGTTCCATGAGGTGTCGCGCCGCCCCGGCGACTTCGCCGTCGTCGCCGCGGCTGCCGTGGTCCGGTGCCGGGGCGGCGCGATCGAGGATGCTCGGGTGGGCCTGGCCGGTGTCTCCGAACGCCCGGTCCGGCTGACGTCGGTCGAGGCCGCGTTGGCCGGTGTCCCCGTTTCCCAGATCGAGGACGTGGTCGGCGAGGTCGACGCCATCGAGCCCATCACCGACACCATGGCAAGCGCCGGCTACCGGCGCCGCCTGGCCCGAGTGCTTGCGCGACGGGTCCTGGCCGATGCCTGCCAGCGATCCGAGGGGGCGGATTGACCCAGGACATCACCGTGACGCTGACCGTCAACGGGCGGACGGTGACGCGCGCCGCCGGCGCACACCTCTCGCTGTTGCGGTGGCTGCGGGACGTCGCGGACGTGACCGACCCGAAGTACGGGTGCGGCGAGGGCGTCTGCGGCGCCTGCACGGTGTTGGTGGACGGCGAGCCTGTCAGCAGTTGCATCGTGCTCGCCGCCCAGGTGGACGCCGCCGAGGTCACGACGGTCGCCGGGCTGGCCGGCGCGGACGGCGTACTGGATGGCCTGCAACAGGCCTTCCTCGAGCACGGGGCCGCGCAATGCGGGTTCTGCACGCCGGGCATGTTGATGGCGGCCACCGAGCTGGTCTCCCGGGGTGTGCGGCTGGACCGCGACACGATCCGCGGCGAGCTGCACGGCAACCTGTGTCGGTGCACCGGCTACCAGGCCATCGTCGACGCGATCGCCTCGGTGGCGGGCGGGGAGCGCGGATGAGCGCCGACGAGATCCGGACCTCGAAGGCCGAGGAGCTCCGCGTCGTCAACCGCCCGCTGGCCCGGCACGACGCGGCGGAGAAGATCGCCGGAACCACCCGGTATGCGGCCGACCTCGCCCTGGGCGGCATGCTGCACGCGCGGCTGGTCCGTTCCCAGGTTCCCTCGGCGCGCCTGGTGCGACGCGACGTCTCGCGGGCCCTGGAGGTTCCCGGGGTCGTGGCGGTGCTCGTCGGCGAGGACGTTCCCCACAACGAGGTCTGGGTCGACGTGCCGGGACAGACCACCGAGGTCGTCGCGCTCAAGGCCAGCATGCAGGTGCTGGCGACCGAACGCGTGCGGTTCCACGGCGAGCCCATCGCCCTGGTCGTCACGGAGACCGAGGACTCGCTCGCGGCGGCCTGCGAGGCCGTCGACGTCGAGTACGACCTGCTCCCCGGCGTGTTCGAACCGGAGGACGGTCTGCGGGAGGGGGCGCCCGCGGTCCATGACCAGGGCAACCTCCTCGCGGAATGGAACATCGACCGCGGTGACGTTGACGCGGCGTTCGCACGGGCCGACGTGGTGGTGGAGGGCGAGTACGCGACCCAATTCGTCGACCACGCCTACCTGGAGCCCGAGGCCGGCGTGGCCTGGATGGACGACGACGGCGTTTTGAACATCCGCGTGGCCACCCAGGTGGTGGAGCACTACCGCGACGTCGCGCGGATCCTGGGCGTCCCGGATTCGAAGGTCCGGGTGATCGCCCCGTACGTGGGGGGCGGTTTCGGGGGCAAGGAGGACATGACGGTCGAGCCCTACCTGGCTCTGGCCGTGGCGCACACGCGCCGGCCGGTCCGGATGACGTGGACCCGCAACGAATCGCTGCTGGCCCGGGCCAAGCGCCACCGGACGAAGATGCGCTACCGGACCGCGGCCAGCCGGGATGGAACGATCCTGGGGCAGGACGTCGAGATCACCTCCGATGCGGGCGCGTACGCCTACCTCTCCGCGCTGGTGCTCCTGTACTCGTCGGTCCATGCCTGCGGCCCGTACCGCGTCGACAATGTTCGGGTTCGGAGCAAGACCGTGTACACCAACAACCCGCCCACGTCGGCGTTCCGCGGCTTCGGCGGCATGCAGGTCGTCCTGGGGTACGAGTCCCAGATGGACGAGCTTGCACGGGAGCTCGGCCTCGACCCCGCCGAGGTTCGCAAGCGGAACTCGCTCCGCCGAGGCGACGTGCTCCCGGTCGGGCAGCCAATCGAGACCGAGGTGCTGCTGGCCGAGACGATCGACGCCGTGATCGAGCGGGCGGGAGACAAGCCCGTGCCGCGCGGCCCCCGACGGGCCGTGGGCCGCGCCATCGCCTCCAACATGCAGTCGTACGGACGACTGGTGTGGCTGAACGACTCGGCCGCGGCCTGGGTCGGGTTCCAGCTGGACGGCAGCCTCACGGTTCGCTGTGGCGTGCCGGATATCGGCGGCGGGCAAGCCTCGTCGCTCGCCCAGATCGCGTCCGAGATCCTGGGCGTCGACATGGACGACATCTCGGTGCACTTCGGGGACTCCGCGCTCACGCCGCTGGCCGGCACCACCACCGCGACCCGCCAGCTGCTCATGTCTGGCAACGCCGTGTACGAGGCCGCGACGATGCTGCGGAACCAGATCCTTGGCGCCGTGGCGGCCGAGCGCGACCAACCGGTGGGATCCTTCGAGATGGCACCCGGCGAGATCGCGGGGGTCGACCAGAACGTGCCGCTGAAGCAGGCCCTCATGATCTGCCGGCGTCGGAACGTGCCGATCGAGGCACTCGGCACTTTCTACGGCCCGAAGGGCAGGGAGGTGGGGCGGGAGCTGCACGCAGAGCGGATCTTCCCCGACTTCACGTTCGGGACGCACCTGGTCGACCTGGAGATCGACCTTGACACGGGCCAGGTCCGACTGCTCCGCTACGTGGCGAGCCACGACGTCGGCCGCGCCATCAACCCGATGATCGTCGAGGGGCAGATCGCGGGGGGCGCCGTCCAGGGCATCGGCCAGGCGCTCCTGGAGGAGGTCGTCATGCAGGAGGGGGTCAACATGACCGGTGGTTTCTTCCAGTACCTGATCCCTACGGCGGCCGACGTGCCCGACATCGAGTCCGTGATCGTCGAGTCCGGGGAGGGCCTGGGTCCCTTCGGGGCCCGGGGCGTCGGCGAGCCGCCAATCGGCCCGCCGGCCGCCGCCGTCGCCGCCGCCATCTGCGACGCGGTCGGTGCCCGCCCCACCACGCTTCCCATCACGCCGGAACGGGTCCCGGACTGCATCGATCGGGGCCGGTCGCGCGAAGGAGGAACAGCCGCATGAGCTACGTGGACGAGTACACGAAGCGCACCCCCAAGTGCGCGGCCGAGTACGAGCGGGCCCGCAAGCTGATCCCCGGCGGTGTGGGCAGCGCGATCCAGTTCAAGGCCCCGTACCCCCTGTACCTGGCCGACAGCAGGGGCTCCAGGGTGTGGGACCTGGACGGCAACGAGTACATCGACTACTCGCTGTGCTATGCGGCGATGGTTGCGGGGCATGCGAACCCCATCATCGCCGAGGCCATCAGGAAGCAAGCCGATCACGGGACCCTGTACGGCATGCCCACCACGCTGGCATCCGACCTCGCCGAGGAGGTCATGCGTCGCTACCCGAAGGTAATCGACATGATCCGGTTCACCCAGTCCGGCGTGGAGGCGACGCAGACCGCCATCCGCCTGGCCCGCGCTGCGACCGGCCGCAAGACCATCGTCAAGATCGAGGGGTCATACCACGGGGGGACCGATCACCTGTTGGTATCGACGGGCGGCGCGCCAAAGGAGGAGTGGGGGTCCGACGACTCGCCGAATTCCACTGCCGACTCGGCCGGTCTGCTGCCCGCGTCCACCGAGTTCACGGCCGTCGTGCAATTCAACGACATCGACGGCATGCGGGCCGCGTTCGACCACCACGACGGCGACGTGGCCGGCGTGATTATCGAGCCCGCCATGACGAACGGCGGAGTGATCCCGCCGAAGTCCGGCTACCTCGAGGCCGTGCGCAAGCTGACACAGGATGAAGGCGCCGTCCTGATCTTCGACGAGGTCAAGGTGGGGTGCCGGATCGCCGAGGGCGGTGCCGTCGAGCTCTTCGGTGTGAAGCCAGATCTCGTGACGCTCGCGAAGGCGATCGGCGGCGGCGTGCCGGTCGGAGCTTTCGGCGGCAAGCGTGAGCTGATGGAGCTGGTCACCCCGCTCGGCCCGATGGTGCATTTCGGCACCTACAACGCGAATCCGCTCGGGATGGCGGCCGGGCTGGCGTGCCTCACGAAGGTCATGACGCGTGACCGCTACGAGGAGATGACTCGGCTGGCCACCCGCGTGGCCGACGGCCAGCGCAAGATCGTCGGCGCGCTCGGCATCCCGGCTTGCGTGACACAGGTGACGACCCTCGGCGGGATCCTGTTCACCCCCGACGAGCCCTCCAATTTCCGCGAGGCCGCGAAGTGCGACGCGGCAAGGTGGGAGGACTACTGGTTCGGCATGTTGAGCAACGGCGTCATCCCCATGGGGAGCGCCTGGTTCGAGGAGTGGTCGATCTCGGCAGCGCACACCGACGACGACGTCGACCGCACGCTCGAAGTCACCGAGGATGTGCTCAGGACGATTTACGCTGCCTGACCGATCCTGTCCGTACACGTTCGAACTGGACTGAGGGCCGAAGCGGCGGGCGCGGCGCCCGTGGTACGTTCGGGCCAGACCGTGGGGTGGGCGCCGCGCCCGCCGCAGGAGGCCCGGTGGCGACCTATTTCGCCGGCGTCACGTTGTTCGACGGCCGGACCGTGAGGACCGATGCCGGGGTGCTGGTCTCGAATGGGACCATCGCCTGGACCGGCGCGAACGCGCGTGTGCCGCGCGAGGCCCGCGCGGCCCATGAGGTCGACAGCGAGGGGAAGACCCTGACGCCCGGCCTGATCGACTGCCACGTGCACCTCTGCTTCGATGGGACGGCCGACTTCGCGAAGGAGGCCCAGGACCTGACCCCGGCTCGCGCGGCGTTCAAGGCCACCCGGAACGCGCTGCGCCACCTGGAGCATGGCGTGACCACCGTCCGAGACCTGGGCGGGGTGGCCTCCGTGATCTGCGAGTTCGCTCGCGCCGTCGACGAGGGCGTCGCTCCAGGCCCCCGGATCGTCGCCGCCGGGCGGGCTCTCACCATCACCGGCGGCCACGGTCACAACATCGGCATCGCCCGAGAGGTCGATGGGCCCGACGCCGTTCGGCAGGCCGTCCGGGAGGAGATCCGGGGCGGCGCCACGGCCGTCAAGATCATCGCGACCGGGGGCGTGCTGACCCCCGGCATCGCGGCCGAGTTCACCGCGTTCACACCGGAGGAGATGGAGGCCGCCGTCGATGAGGCTCACAAACGGGGGCGCGGGGTTGCAGCGCACGCCATCGGGTCCCCCGGCATCACCGCTGCCGTGCTGGCAGGGGTCGACTCCATCGAACACGGCTCGATGATCACGGCGGAGGCGGCTCGGATCATGAAGGCCAACGGGACGTTCCACGTCCCCACGATCTCGGCGATCCGCGGCATCGTGGACCATGCGGAGGAGGTCCCCGCGTACGCGGTCGAGAAGGCGGTCGCCCTGGCCGAGCGGGCCCGCGACGCGTTCCGCCGGGCCGCCCGCACCGGGGTTCGCCACGCCTGCGGTACGGACGGCGGAACCCCGTTCAATCCCCACGGCAACGCTCCGATGGAGATCGTTCGGATGGTCGAGTGGGGCCTCACACCCCTCAAGGCCTTGCGGGCGGCCACCTCGGAAGCCGCGGAGCTCCTGCGACTCCCCAAGGTTGGCGTGGTGGAGCCCGGAAGGGCTGCGGACCTCGCGTTGTTCGACGGGAACCCGGTGGACCAGGTCGACGCCATCCTGAAACCCGCGCTCGTGATGAAGGCCGGCGAGCTCGTGGGCGGCGGGTAGGAGGGGAGATGGGCGATCGGGATGAACAGGTGCTCCTCGCGGTCCGGTCGGGTGACGTTCCGGAGCTGAAGGCGCTGCTCAAGGAGGACCCGACGCTGGCCGGGGCGAAGGACGGTGACGGGCTGTCCGCTCTGATGGTGGCGGTCTACGAGAACCAGGTTCGGATCGCGGAACATCTGCTCAAGGCATTGGGGAAGGATCTGGACATCTTCGAGGCCGCAGCTGTGGGCCGGGCCGAGCGGGTGGCCAAGCTGCTCGACCGCGACTCCTCCCTGGCGGAGGCGTGGTCCCCAGACGGGTTCACCCCGCTCCACCTCGCGGCGTTCTTCGGGCAGCCGGAGGCCGCGCGGGTGTTGCTGGACCGGGGCGCCGAAGTGAACGCGGTGTCGCGGAACCGCATGCACGTGATGCCGCTCCACTCCGCGGCGGCCTCGGTGCGTCGGGCGGTGGTCGAGGTGCTCCTCGAACACGGCGCCGACGTCAACGCTGCCCAGCACGGGGGGTGGACCCCGCTGCAGGAGGCGGCCGCCAACGGCGACGCCGACATGGTCCGGATCATCCTGGAGGCCGGGGCCGATCCCGCGGTCACCAAGGAGGACGGCAAGACCGCCATCGACCTGGCCCGCGACGACGGCCACGACGAGATCGTCAAGCTGCTCGAGGAAGCCGCCGCCGGCTGAGGCGTGACCATCCTGCGGAGATCGCGGGAGGGGCAGACGGCAGGTGGGATGCTCCCGCCCGCGGAGGTCCGCGATGGCCGCCCGGCGGGATGAGTGGGCCGGCCTCGTGCGTACGATCAGCCGGCCGAGGGCTCGGCGGGGATCGCGCCCATCCGTCCGGCCTGGTAGTCCTCGATGGCCTGCAGGATCTCCTGCTTCGTGTTCATCACGAACGGGCCGTACCACGAGATCTGCTCCCGGATGGGCTGCCCGCCGAGCAGGAGGACCTCCAGGGAACCGACGTTCGAGTCCTGTCGAGGATCGGCTTGGACCTCCATGACGTCCCCGTCACCGAATACCGCGAGCTGGCCTTCCGCGATGGGCCGTCCCTCGGCGCCGACCGAACCCCGGCCGGCCAGCACGTACAGAAGCGCGTTGAAGTCGGGCCGCCACGGCATGCGCAGGCGCGCGCCTGGGGAGACACTGGCGTGGGCGTAGGTGATCGGCGTTCGCGTCGACCCCGGCCCCTCGTGCCCGGCCAGGTCGCCGGCGATCACCCGCACCACCGCTCCGCCGTCCCCGGACGAAAGTAGCGACACCTTCTCGCCGCCGATGTCCTGATACCGGGGGGGCGACCACTTCTGGGTCTGCGGAAGGTTCACCCACAGCTGCACGCCGTGGAACAGCCCACCCTTCACCACGATCTCCTCGGTCGGCATCTCCGAGTGGACGATGCCGGCACCGGCGGTCATCCACTGCGTGGCACCGTCGGTGATGATGCCGCCTCCGCCGTTCGAATCCCGGTGCTTGATCTTGCCGTCCAGCATGTAGGTCACGGTCTCGAAACCGCGGTGCGGGTGGTCGGGCGCGCCCTTGGCCTCACCGGGCGCGTACTCGACGGCGCCCATGTGATCGAGCAACAGGAACGGGTCGGCGAACCTCAGGTCCATGCCGGCGAACGCCCGGCGGACCTGGAACCCCTCGCCCTCGAGCATCGTGGGCGCGTCCACCACCTCAAACACCGGGCGGGCGATCGCCCCCGCCGGGTCCTCGATCCGCGGGAGCCCGAGCGGGTCGTGCGGCGTCACGGCCGGCATCGGTCATCCCTCCTGCTCGTGGGCTGTGGGGTGCAACCGCGGCGCTCGGGATCCTATTCCTCTGAAGGAACCGCAGGCGTCCGAAGATCGTTGCGGACGAGGATGGTGCCACCGATCAGCGCGATCGCCGCGAACGTGAACCACTGGATCGCGTAGGAGAGGTGCGGGCCCTCCGAGAGCTCCGGCAGCGGAGCCGGTTCGGGCAGCGGCCCGGGCTGCAGGGGGTCCTGCGACTGGAGCAGGAGGTACTCGGGGTAGAGGGGATCGGGCACCAGCTTCTGGATCTCCGAGAGGTCGATCCGCGAGACGGTTCGCGAGGCCTCGCTGCCTGCAGACCCAGGAAGGGGACCGGGCGGGCCTCCCTCGGACGGGAACAGGACCCCCGACACCGTGACCGGCCCGGCCCGCGCTCCGACGCGCGGATCCCGTGGGTCAACCTCGATGGGCACCCACCCGCGGTCGATCAGGATCGCCCGCGAGTCCTCGGTCACAAACGGCGTCAGTAAGTGGCTCCCCGACTGCTCGTTCAGCGACCGCCCGTACAACACGACCTGGCGATCGACCCCGTACGTGCCGGACACCACGACGCGCCGGTAGGCGACGGCGTCTGGGTTGGTTCGGGCATCGGGAAGAGATGCGAGCGGCACGGGCGGCCGTGCGAGACCTTGCTCGACCGACGCGTTGAAGGCGCGCCGCTCGCTGAGCCGGTGGAGTTGCCACAAACCCAGGCGGAAGCAGACGGCGGCCACCACCAGTGCCAGAGCGATCAGAACGAACACGCGATGGGCGAGTCGAGTCTGGGACATGCCGAGTCCCGAGGATAGCCCGTACCGGGCCTTTCGCCTCCGGAGGAGAAATGGGCTTTCGTCCGACGAGGAGTACGCCTTTCGGCGGAGTCGCGCCTACGGGGTGGTCTGCATACTTAGGGCGATAGCGGGACAACGAAACACCTGACCCCCGGCCGAGTTCCGCGTGACGCGCCCTCGGGTCCCGATGACATGGAGGCAGACGGCATGACGATCCGCAAACGGTTGGCCGGTTCCTTCCTGGGAATGCTCCTAGCGGTGGCTGGGGTTGCGTTCGCTCCCGCGCAGCACGCGCTGGCCCTCACCACAACGGCCGACGCGACCTGGATGGTCAAGGGCAAGGTCTACACCTCGGTCCGGCTGGGCAACACGCTCTACATCGGCGGTGCGTTCACCAAGGTGGAGTCGGCGCCCTCGGGCGGGCAGTCGTACGCGGCCAACAACCTGGCAGCGATCGACGTCACGACCGGCCAGGGCATGTCCAGTTTCACGCCCGACGTGACGTGGGCCTCGGGGACACCGGTAGTCCGGTCGCTGGCTCTGTCGCAGGACGGCTCGACCCTGTACGTCGGCGGATCCTTCGACGCGATCGACGGCCAGCCTCGGTCCAATCTGGGGGCCGTCAGCACGTCGACGGGGAGTGTCACCTCCTACGCCCCGGCGGTCACAGGCGGGGCGCCGGTCGTGGCTGCGCTGTTGGTCACCTCGGCCAGGATCTACCTCGGGGGGAACTTCTCGAAGGTCAGCGGCGTATCGCGGACGAAACTGGCGGCTACCGCGCCAGGTGGGGCGCTCGACGCCCAGTGGAAGCCTAGGGCTAACGACCGCGTGGGCGTCATGACGCTGGCGGCCGACGGAATGTCCATCTTCATCGGTGGGAACTTCGAGACCATCACTGTCGCCGGCACCGTCTACAACCGCCAGTCGGTGGCTCGCGTGACCCCCGATACGGGTACCGTGATGTCCTGGCAGCTCGCGCCCGACTCGCAGCTCACCAACAATCGAGCGCACGCGCTGATCGCCACCGCCAACCGCTTGTACGGAGGGTTCGGCGCCAAGGGGCCGAACTGGGTCGCCGCCTACAACATGGCCAACGGCAGCCTGGTGTGGAAGTTCGGCACGGTGGGAAACGTGCAGACCCTTGCGCTGCAGGGATCGGGGGACGGCACCAAGCTGTTCTTCGGGGGTCACTTCGGCACCGGCGCGCTGCAGCAGACGGTCTGCGGAAGTCAGCACCTCCACGGCCTCGCCGCCATCAACAGTCCCGGGACCACCGGGGGTCACTCGCCGGACTGCACCTGGATCCCGTCGCTCGAGCCATTCGGGGCCAACTACAACGGGGCCTGGACCCTGGGTTTGACCTCCACGTACCTTTGGGTGGGCGGCGGCTTCAGTCGCATCGGCGGCGTTTCTCACTTGAACTTGGGACGGTTCACGCTGTAGCGGAAGGCGTCAGAGGCTCAGGTCGTGAACTCGTAGACCTGGGCCTCTGAGTTGCAGGGGTTGCCTCGACCATAGGTGATGCGCATCTCGTCCATATCGGCGGTACACCAGAATACCGTCTTGGTCTCGCCCCCGAACGTGTCGGGGTGCCGGCACAGGCAGTCCGGAGCGTTCTCGTGGTCCGAGAGGATCTCGCGGAGCTTGTCCTCCGTGACCGAGCCTGGGGGTTGCACGGCCAGGAGCTCACCCGCCCGCGCGTACCGCTTGCCGGAACGGAGGGCATACTCGGGGTCGCCCTCGTACGACAGCATCCGCTCGCACACGTAGTGGTTGGTGTGGACCAGGTGGTCCTGGTCGTCCAGGCCGGTCAGCTCGGCGTCGGTGGCCGAGCCCTCGACGTTCACCACGCCCCGCTAGGCGTGGGACAGGATGTTGTTGTAGGAGGACGCTCGATCCGGCCGCAGCGCCGCCTCGACCGCGCCGTCCAGGGTCTGGGCCCGGAGGATCTCGAACACCTGTGACGATCGGGAGATGCCGATCTTCTCGTCGTTCGGCGAGAGCTCGTTGCCGGTCAGGGCGATCCCGGCGGAGTTGAAACCGACCGACAAGCCAAAATCCCCGCCGATCTGGAACTGCACCGGTTCGCCGGAGACGGCCTTCTCGATCGCGACCAAGCCTTCTTCGGCCCTGGGCGAGAGGTCGTTGTTGTGGCCCAGCAGAAGGTGCCCGTTGGCGGTGGCCCGGCGACCGGCCACCAGGTCGCTGCACCGCCCCCGCATGGGCGCCGGAACGCGTGGCTCGTACCAGATCTCCTCGATGTTCGCGGCGAAGAACTCCAGGGGATCCACCCCTGCCGCCTCGGCCACCGCGTCCATCTCCTCGATGAGCCAGGGCAGCTCGGTCTTCGTCATGCGGTAGTACGGCGCGGCCGCTTGGAGCTGCTGCTCCCGGGTCCGGCCCGCCGGCAGGTCGGCGTCGAACGCGACCGATTCGCGGATCTGCTCGGCGAACAGGTCGCCGAGTTGCAGGCCCACCTCCCGGTGGGTGCCGCTCACGCGGACGAACGGGATGGGGTGGGGCGTCCTCATGGCTGCGATGGTACCGGCCGCGGGGCTAGGATGGCCCGAACGTGGACGTGGCGGCGGCACTCCTCTGGCAGATCTGGGTACCTGGCCAGACCGCGCCGAGCTTGGTGATCGGGCCCGAGGGCGAGGTCCTCGCGGAGCTCCCGGCCGACGAGCCCGCCGTCGCTCGGGTCGAGCTCGACCTCTCACGCGTATCGGACAGATCCTTAAGCGAACGCCGCGCAGACCTGGGACCGTAGGGGCCGCTTCCACCGCGCAGGGTCAGATACCGAGGATCTGCTTCTTCTTCGCGGCGAACTCTTCCTCGGTGAGGATCCCCTGTTCCTTCAGCGCTGCGAGCTGCTGGAGAAGGGCGGCGATGTCCGACTCTCCCGCGAGGGTCGGAGCCTGTTCGGAGGCAGGGGCCTCTGGCGGGGGCGCCGTCTCGTCCCGCGTCATGCCGTGCCGCCGCGCCACCCGGCGCGAGGTGCGGCGAGCCACGCGTCTGAGGCGACCGAACATCTCGACCTCCTCCTGTTTCGGTGATGCGAGCCTACGCTGCTTCGGCTTCGACCCCAGGGCCGGAGTCGCACCCAAGCCGACCGCAACGGGCGGTGAGCTCGCGAGGCACGCTCCTGGCGGAGTTTGACCGAGCGAACCGCCCGTCGCACGATTCGAGGGGGACCACGTGGGAGCGGGTCGGAAAGGATTCAAGAAGCTCGCCGGCGAGCTCGCGAGGGTTCGGCCCGATCTCGACGACCCGGCGGGGGCCGTCGTCGCCGGCCTCGTCACGGTCAACGGCAGCGTGGTGACGAACCCTGACTCCCTCGTGCGCTCCGATGCCGCGATCGCGGTGCGGCGTCGGGCGCCGCTTCGGGGGGAGGCCAAGCTGCGCGCGGCGCTCGCGGCCTTCGACGTGCCGACGGCCGGGCGCGTGGCGCTCGACGTCGGTGCGGCGGCCGGAGGGTTCACCCGGGTGCTGCTCGAGACCGGGGCGGCGCGCGTCTATGCAGTGGACGCGGGGCATGGGCAGTTGGTGGGTTCGCTCCGCCGGGACCCCCGGGTGGTCACCCTGGAGTCGACGAATGTGGCCGATCTCGACCGCACGGTGGTACCGGAGACCGTGGAGGTCATCACCGTGGATCTCTCGTATCTCTCGCTGGCGTCCGCGATCGGGCAACTGAAGTCGCTGGCGATCGCTCAGGGCGCCGACCTCGTAGCGCTGGTGAAACCGATGTTCGAGCTTAGCCTTCCCCAGCCACCGACGGACCCGGCCGATCTGAAGGAGGCGGTGCGCCGCGCGCGCCGCGGCGTGGAGGGCGCCGGATGGACGGTCGCGGACTGCATCGAGTCGCCGGTCCGCGGCGCGCGCGGCGCCGTCGAGTTCCTGCTCCACGCGCGCCGTTCTGTGGCTGGGGCCCCGTGATCATGCCTTCGTCGCTGGCGTTGCTGCCGGACGGGCTGCTCGACGGAGTCGTGGCGCGGTTGCTGGACGCGGAACCCGACGCTATCGCGGTTCTCATGTGTGGGAGCACGCGCCGCGGGCAATGATCGCGCTGAACCCGGAGCGGTGGGTGCGCGACCGCCGGGATGCGCTGGACGCCGCGTTGTCGCTGCCGGTGGCGCCGGCGTGCCGGCTTCCCCTGGAGCTCCTGGCGTTCCTGCGGAAGCGCAAGCCCGACGTGGATCCGCAGCCCGACGTGGCCCGGTACGTGGCCGACGGCACGTTCGAGCGGCACCTGGAGGCGTAGGTGTCCGACGCGGAAACCCGGATGCTCCGGCGACGCCTTCCGGAGGAGACCCTGCGGTGGGTCGCCGACTCCGTCGGGCGGGGCTCCCGGATCGTGGGCGTCCGAGCCATCGGAGACTCCCCGCATTCGGCCTCCCACGCCCTGGACGTCGAGGACCGGCGAGGGGAACGGCACCGCTTGACCCTCCGGCGGTTCGTCCGCGCCGACTGGCTCGCCACCGACCCGTGGTACGTGCCCGCCGACGAGGTGGCGGTCCTTCGCCTGCTCGAGGGAACCGACATCCCTGCGCCGCAGCTCGTCGCGGCCGACGTCGAAGCCGAGGCCTGCGACGTCCCCGCGATACTAACGACCAGGCTCCCCGGGCGGTCGCCGAGGGAGCCCGGGGACATGGAGTCCTTCCTCAGGCAGATGGCAGAGGTCCTGCCGGCGATCCACTCTGTGCGGGATCCGGACGCACTCCTGGCGCGGCGGTACGAGCCCTACTACGCGGCGACGGAATCTCAGGTGCCTTCGTGGTCGGCGAGACCGGGCACGTGGGACCGGGTGTTCGAGATCATCGCCGGTTCCGTGCCCGACGGTCCTGCGTGCTTCATCCACCGCGACTACCATTTCTGGAACACGCTGTGGATCCGGGGGCGGCTGACCGGGATCGTCGACTGGACCACCGGCTGCTGGGGCCCGCCCGCGATCGACCTGGCCCGTATGCGCCAGAACCTGGCCGGAGAGTTCGGGCTCGGGTCGGCCGACCGGTTCCTGGACATCTGCCGGTCGGTCGGCGCCGCGTCCGGCTACCACCCTTACTGGGGTCTGCTCGACGCAGCCGACTCGTTGCCTGACATGGGACTCCCAACCGACCCTCGCGAGGCGGCCGGGTTCGCCAGGTTCGAGGATTACGTCGCGGCCGTGCTGTCACTCCTGTAGGCACGGAACGGGTGTCAGACCCGCCTCCTAGAGTCGGGCCGAGACCCCCTCACCCCGGGAGGAGACATGAGCGAGATCGGCATCGCGCTGTTGGCCTTGGCCGTCGGCGTTGCGGTGGGCGCCGCCCTGGTGGCGGTTCGCGTACGCGTCGGAACGGGCACCGCCGTGGGCTCCGCGGCGCGCCTGGAGGCTCGGCTGGAGGTGCAGTCGGCCGAGTTGCGACGCCTGGCCGACGGGGCCGGGGTTCGCGAGGCTGCGGCCGAGCAGGTTCGCGCCGAGCTGGCCGGGGCCCGCCGGGCCTTGGAGGAGCTCTCGGTCCGGGAACAGGAACGCCGGGCCCGCCAGGCCGAGGAGTCCGAGGTCATCCGGCGCCTCTCCACCGTGCTGGCGGGAGGCGCCTCGAAGGGCCGGGCCGGGGAGAACGTGCTCCGGGAGCACCTGGCCGAGCTCCCACCAGGGATGCTCGAGACCGACTTCCGGGTCAACGGCAAGGTCGTGGAGTTCGGGCTGCTCCTTCCCGACGGCAAGCGCCTGCCCGTCGACTCCAAGTGGTCGGCCTTGGCCGAACTCGAGGCGCTGGAGGCGGCGGAGGACCCGGCCGATCGCGAACGGTGCGCGCGCGAGGTGGAGAAGGTCGTCGCTCAGCGGGCCCGGGAGGTCGCGCAGTATCTCGATCCGGCGCTCACCGCTCCCGTGGCGGTGGCGGCCGTCCCGGATGCCGCCTACGGCGTCCTTCGCAAGGCGCACGCGGACGCGTTCGCGAGGGGCGTGGTCATCGTTCCCTACTCCACGGCGCTGCCGGTGCTCCTGTTCCTGTACAGCCTGGTGGACCGGTACGGGGACACCGTGGACGCTCAGGCCTGCCTGGCGGAGGTGGCCTCGCTGCTCGATTCGATGGAGACCGTGCTGGAGACCAAGATCGTGCGGGCCGGGACGATGATCGCCAACGGCGCGAGCGAGGTTCGCGCGCACCTCGGCAAGGCCCGGGGCTCGGTGATGCGCGGCCGCGGCGTCTCCGACGCGGAGCTCGACGCGGAGCTGGAGGGGGTGCTGAAGGCCGTCAACTGAGTGGGCGGCGCCCGCTTCAGTCAAAGGGCACGGTCTGTACGGCCGATAATGACGACGTGGGCCGAAAGATGCTTGCGGTTTCCGCCGCGCTGGCGCTGTTCGCTGTGTGGGTGCCCGCCGCCCATGCAGGGCGGCCCGGTCGTGTCCCGCGCGTGGCCCTGCCCGACCCCTTCCCCTGTGCCGGGTGCTGGCAGCCGGGGCTCCGAACGAGCTGGCAGTGGCAGCTGTCCGGGACCGTCGACACCTTCTTCGACGTCGACATGTATGACATCGACGGGTTCGAGGCAAGGGCCTCACTGGTGGACCAGCTGCACGCGGATGGGAGCGCGGTGGTCTGCTACATCAGCGCCGGCTCCTGGGAGGACTGGCGTCCCGACGCGGGCAAGTTCCCCCGCTCGGTGCTCGGCCGGAGCAACGGGTGGCCGGGCGAACGGTGGCTGGACATCCGCAAGCGCTGGGTCCTGCGGCCCATCATGGAGGCGCGCATGGACATGTGCGCCCGCAAGGGGTTCGATGGGATCGAGTTCGACAACGTCGACGGCTACCAGAACCGCGCCGGGTTCCCCCTCACGGGGGCGGACCAGCTCCGGTACGACGTGTTGCTTGCGAACCAAGCCCACCGGCGGGGCCTTTCGGCCGCCCTGAAGAACGACCTCGGGCAGATCAAGCGTCTCCTGCCCTACTACGACTACGCGCTGAACGAGCAGTGCCACCAGTACAGCGAGTGCGGGCACCTGAACGCGTTCGTCGACGCCGGCAAGGCCGTGTTCGGCGTGGAGTACGCGCTCCCAATCGCGGACTTCTGCCCGCAGGCCAACGCCAGGAACTTCAACTTCCTGAAGAAGCACCTGTCCCTGAAGGCCTGGCGGATCCCCTGCCGAGGGGTGTAGGCCACCCGGGAGCGGCACCGCGACGTTCGGCCAGTTGACGGTTTCACCCGATTGTTGCATAACTATGCGGCATGGAGACCGACCAGCGGGTTGCCGTGGCGGTCCTGGGCGCCTCCGGATACACCGGGGGTGAGCTGGTCCGCCTGCTCCTCGATCACCCCGGGGCCGAGGTCACGTTCCTGGGCGGGAACGACTCGGCGGGCCGCACCCTCGCCGACGTCCACCCCCACCTTGCTTCGGGGGGACGCGGCGAGGCCATGGTTGAGGCGCTCGAGCCCGCCACCGTGGCCGACCGCGCCCCGATCGCGTTCTCGTCTCTCCCCAATGGCTCCAGTTCGCGCGGCCTCGTACCCGGGCTCCTGGAGGCGGGAGTGCGGGTGATCGACCTTGCCGGCGACTTCCGGCTCCCGGCGGAGGCCTACCCGGAGTGGTACGGCTTCGAGCACCCTGCCCGCGAATGGCTCGAGAAGGCCGTGTACGGACTTCCCGAGTTGTTCGGCGAGCAGGTTCGCGGGGCTGCGCTGGTGGCCAATCCCGGCTGCTACCCGACGCCGACCATCCTGGGGCTCGTGCCGCTCTACTCCGCCGGGCTGATCGAGCGGGGGATGGTGCGGGTGGACGGGAAGACCGGGATCTCCGGCGCCGGGAGGCGGCCGACCGAGGCCACCACCTACGCGGCAACCGAGGAGAGCATCCGTCCGTACCGGTTCCCCGGGCACCAGCACACGCCGGAGATGGAACGGGGCCTCGCCTTGGCCGCCGGCGTCGACGTCAGCGTCCTGTTCGTCCCTCACCT
>JAHEXX010000128.1 GCA_023251895.1 bacterium | reverse complement strand
CGCGTCACCCGCCAGCTACATCGGTAGGGGGAGCAACAAGGGCCTGGTGCGCGTTCAGGTCCTGACGACTCGCGGGGGCACGACCAACGTCGTGACCGGGGGCAACCTCATGAAGCTCGTCTACGACGCGCCATGAACCGGCTGAGGCAAAGGGGGAGGCTGACGATGCGCGCGATCGCGAACCAGAGGATCCGGGCTTGGCTCGCGCTGGCTGTGGCCTCGGCAGGACTCGCACTCACCGGCTCGACGGCCTCGGCGGCCCCGGTGACCATCGACCTGTGCGCCAAGGCGGGAAGCCTGTACCCACTGCCGACGACCTCTCAGACCCTCTCCATCCCGATCTGGGGATTTGGCGTGCCGTCGACCCCCGGTGACTGCAGCACCGCAATCGCGAGCCTCCCCGGCCCGGTCCGGACTGTGAACGAGGGCGACCTCGTCACGATCAACGTCACCAACGCCCTCCCGGCTGGGCACACGATCTCGTTCGAGATCCCGGGGGTGTCGTTCGAGGTGGGGCCGACCGACGCCGACGTGGGCGAGACCGTCACTCGCTCGTTCACGGCAAGCGCCCCGGGCACCTATCTCTATCAGAGTGGTGGTGATGGCGGGCGCCAGGCTGCGATGGGGCTGTACGGCGCGTTGATCGTACGATCCGCGACGGCCGGTCGCGCCTACGACGACACCACCACCGCATACGCCATCGAGCAGACCCTCGTCCTGAGCCAGATCGATCCCAACTTCAACAACGCCCCGGACTCGTACGACATGTACCGGTACCGGGCGACGTACTGGCTGATCAACGGCAAGGCCTATCCAGACGCGGAGTCCATCTCGGATGCCGGGGGTACGAAGGGCAAGAAGGTGCTCCTTCGCTACCTGAATGCCGGGTACGACAACACCACCTTGCTCCTGCTCGGGGTGCACGAGCGGGTCATCGCGCGGGATGCGCGCCTCCTGAACAACCCGTTCGACGCCGACGCCGAGACGATCCCGGCGGGCGGCACTGAGGACGCGATCGTGACGGTGCCGGCGTTCGGGGCCCCCAGCAGCCAAGGATTCCCGCTGTACAACCGACAGCTGCACGTGACCAACGGCGCGGCGACCGACCCCTTACACATTCCGGGCGGGATGCTGACCTTCATCGTCCCGTGAGGTGAGCCGACCATGAGCGAGCGGAGCACCCTCACTCATCCCGACCGGCCATCCGCGCCCGAAGGCGACAGCCGGTCAAGGTCGACCCGCCGAGTCCGTCTGGCCGGCTTCCTCGTCGGCATCGTGGTGGCGGCGGGGGTCACGGCGGTCGGGGTCTGGTTCGCATCGGCATGGGGACGCGGCGATTCGCCGGGAGCCACGAGCGTGCCCGCCGCGGCGAAGGCACCGGTTGCATGGCGCCGGCCCATCGTGTCGGCGGCCGGACTCGCCGAGCGCAGCGGGGTACGGATCGTCCAGGTGGCCGCCACCGGCGGCGGGGGGCTTCTGGACCTGCGATTCCAGGTCCTCGATCCGGACAAGGCAGCCGCCGTGCATGACGAGGTCACCCCGCCTGCGATCGTGGACGAGGCAACGGGGCTCGTCGTCAACAGCCTGTTGATGGGTCACGCGCACGGTGGGAGGTACAAGGCGGGTCTCACCTACTACCTGGTCTTCGAGAACCCAGGGAACCTGGTGCACCGGAACGGCAAGGTGAGCGTCCTGCTGGGGGATGCGCAGGTGCTGCACGTCGTCGTCAAGTGAGGGCGCCGATGCGAGGGTTCGTGCGGGGCGTCACACTCGTCGGCCTTGCCGGCCTCGCCGTTGGCGTGTTCGCTCCCGCCGCCCGAGCGCACGCGGTGCTCGTCCGCTCGGATCCGAGCAACGGGACGACCGTCGCCACCTCCCCAAGTCGGGTCACCCTCTGGTTCAACGAGGACATTTCAACGGCGTTCAGTTCCGCCCGGCTCGTCGAGGCCGATGGCCGATCCCTTCCGGGGGCCCACCCTGATGCCGGCGCGGGCGATCCGCGACGACTGATCGTCGACCTGCCCGACCTGGCCCCCGGGGCCTACGGCGTCATGTGGCGCGTGCTGGCTGAGGACGATGGGCACACGACCAGCGGGGTGGTCGTGTTCAGCGTGGGGCGGCCCGGAGCGGTCCTTCCCATCGCGGCAGGTCCGGGGAGCCCGATTGCATCGCCGATCGATGTCACCCTCCGCTGGCTCGGGATCTGCCTGCTCGCCGGGTTCGTCGGGGGGCTCGGAGTCGTCCTTCTCGTCCTCGGTCGGGCGGGGTCGGCCCGTCTCGAAGACCCAGTCGGCCACGCGATCGCCTCGGCGCGCCATCGGATCCTGACCGTAGCGTTCCTCGCCGCCGCTCTCGCCGCCGGCCTGGGTGTCGCGACCGTGCTGGCCAAGGTCGGCGCCCTTTCGGCGCAGACATCGGGATCACCAAACGACGCGCTCGGGCACCTTCTGTGGGCGACGCGGTGGGGTCACCTATGGCTGGGGCGCGAGATGGCCCTCTTCGCATTGGCGGGGGTCATGTTGGCGATGCGACCCCAGGCCCGACTGCTGTCTCACGCCATCAGCCTCGGGCTCCAGCTGGCAGCGGCGGCGCTCGTGTTCGCCATCGCGGTGATCGAGGCATTGGGGAGCCATGCCGCTTCGCTGGATTCTGGGCGCCCCGCAGCCTTGGCGGCGGACTCGCTGCACGTGCTGACGGGGCTCCTCTGGCTCGGCGCTCTGCCGGCAATCGTCGTCGCCCTTTGGCCGAAGCGCGCTGGAGGGGCGGGTCGGGCGGCCCTGGTCCAAGCATGCCGACGGCCGTTCACGCGGCTCGCCGTCGCGAGCGTTGGCCTCGTAGTGGCGACGGGACTCTACGGCGCCGGCCGCGAGGTCGAGACGGTCCACGGGCTCACCTCGACTCAATACGGGCGCACGTTGCTCGTGAAGAGTGGGCTACTTCTCGTCGTCGGTGGGATCGGCCTGGTGAACTCCGCTCGACTCCACGGGTGGAGGCCCCCCTGGTTCGGGCCGGCGCGGCATCTCGCCGGCGGGGGGCCGTCGCGGAGGCTCATCATGCTGCAGGCGGGGGTGGGCGCTCTCCTCCTCCTGGCCGCCGGGGTGCTCGCGGACACCCCGCCGGCCAAGGGACCCGTCGTCGTGCCCGCGCCCGCAGCGACCCAGGAACTCTACCGGTCGGTCGACGACCTGCTGGTGACGGTCTCCGTGACGCCGAACAGGCCGGGCGTGAACGGGTTCACGGTGCTGGCAGCCAGCTCCCGCCGTCCTCCCCCGGCGCCGATCGAAGCTATCGTTCTGCGACTGGACGGCAACGGCACCTCGATCAACGTGCCGCTCCAGCAGGTCCCGTCGGGGCGGTACTTCGGGACGGCGACCCTTGGGACCGCCGGCCGCTGGCAGGCAACCGTGATCGTCCGGCGGATCGGCGAGCGACTTGCGGTTCCGCTGGCCTGGTCGGTGGCACCTCCTGCCTCGGCCCGGCTCGTCCCCCCCTCGGGACGTCGTCTCGCTCCCTTCGTGGACGCCCTCGCCGTGCTCCTCATCGTCGCACTGATCACCGGTTCGATCCTTTGGTCGCTTCGGCAACGCCGTCCACTCCTTCGTCCGATCACCGGGTCTGTTGACGAAGCTCCGGCGGACAGAGTCCTCGAGGGCGTGCCTTGAAGCGTAGAGGGGTTTCGGTCGCCACCACGCTCACGCTCGTGGTCACCCTGCTGGCCGGGGGCGCATCGGCGAGGCCGCTTCGGTCCTTGGGTGGAACGCCCTCCAACCGCTCCGTCATCCACCCGATCCTGCAGCGCACACTCGCGACCGCGGGTCCGGACCGAATGATTGATGCCTTGGTCGTCTTGAAGGCACAGTCGGACCTCAGTGAGATCACGTCCACCAAGCGGATCAGGCGTCTCTCAGACGTCGAACGAAAGCTCACCGACGATGCGGCAACGTCCCAGACGGGACTGCTCGGTTTCCTGCACGCAAGGAGGGCGCAGGGTCTCGTTGCGAACATCGTGCCTCTGTGGATCTTCGATGGGATCGAGATCACGGCGACCCGGGCCGTCATCGACGAGCTCGCCGCTCGGAGCGACGTCCGAGAGCTGCAACCCGACCGCAGGTTCTTCGCCCCGGCGACGACGACGTTCGCTCCGCCCGAGTCGAATGTCTCGCTCACCAACGCCCCCGCGCTCTGGAACCTTGGCTTCCGAGGCCAGGGGATCGTCGTCGCCAACCTGGACACCGGCGTAGATCTGAGCCATCCGGAACTCGCCCGCAACTGGCGCGGCGGGACGAACAGCTGGTTCGACCCGAACGGGGAACACCCAACCACGCCGACCGATGTGAGCGGACATGGAACGTGGACCATGGGAGTCATGGTTGGTGGAGACGCCGGAGGCTCGTCGATCGGGATGGCCCCGGACGCCAATTGGATCGCAGCGAAGATCTTCAACGACCGGGGCGTGGCGACGTCGGCCGGGATCCACCTAGCCTTCCAGTGGTTGCTGGACCCGGACGGGAACCCGGCCACCGCCGACGCGCCGAACGTCGTCAACAACTCGTGGACCATGTCGACCTTCGGCTGCAACCTCGACTTCCAGCTCGACCTCCGTAGTTTGCGGGCGGCGGGGATCCTGCCGGTCTTCGCTGCGGGGAACTACGGGCCGAATGCCGGGACGAGCGTCAGCCCGGCAAACAACCCCGAGGCATTCGCCGTGGGCGCCACCGACGACTCGGACATGATCGATCCGTCCAGCGGCCGCGGGCCATCGGCGTGCGACCAGCGGACCTATCCGCGGCTTGTCGCCCCCGGCGTGGGTGTGCGCACGACCGACCTCTACGGCTCGTACTCCGCTGAGTCGGGGACGTCGATGGCCGCGCCCCACGTGACGGGAGCTCTGGCCTTGCTCCTCGACGCCTTCCCTGGCCTCGCCGCTGATCGACAGGCGGGTGCTCTCGAGAGCAGCGGGGTGGACCTGGGGTCAGGCGGTCCCGACAACGTCTACGGGTTCGGCCGCCTGGACGTGCTCGCCGGCTACACGTGGCTCCTCTCTGCGCCCGACTTCACGGTCGATGCCTCGCCTTCCTCGGCGAGCACGTCGCAGGGGGGCATCGCCTCCTACACGGTCTCGGTGGACAGGATGAACGGATTCGGGGGCGATGTATCGCTCTCGCTCTCCGGCCTCTCCGGGTCCCAGGCAAGTTGGACCTTCAGCCCTCCGGTCGTCGCCGGAGGATCGGGAACCTCCCAGCTGACCGTGACGACCCTATCGACGCTCGCCCCAGGTTCCTACTCACTCTCGATCAACGGAACGAGCGGGCCCATCTCGCGAACGGCGTCCGCGACGCTCCTCGTTTCGGCGCCTCCGGACTTCGGCATTACAACCACACCCGCCTCGCAGAGCGTCGTCGCTGGTGCGAGCGCGACCTACAGCGTCGGTGTGACCTCGATCAACGGCTTCGCCGCCTACGTGACGCTCTCCCTCAGCGGGTTCCCGTCCTCGGTCGGCGCGTGGAGCTTCGCGCCCGCGGTGGTGAGTGGCGGGGGGAACTCGCAGCTCATGATCACGACCCCGGCTACCGACGCTTCGGGCACCTATCCGCTGACGATCGTGGGGGCAAGCGGGTCGACGACGCATACAACCTCGGCCACGCTCGTGGTCTCCGCCCCACCCGATTTCTCGCTTTCGCTGAGCCCGTCTTCGAGAACGATCCTCCGCGGAAAGCCCGCCTCCTTCAAAGTCACGGTTTCCTCGATCGGCGGATTCACCGACACGGTGTCCCTGTCGGTCAGCGGTCTCCCATCCGGGGCGACGGCGAGCTTCAAACCAGTCTCGGTCGCGGCGCCGGGCTCCTCGGTCATGACCGTGAAGACCACGTCCAAGACCGCGCGGGGGACGTTCACGCTCACCGTGACCGGGTTGAGCGGCTCCATCGCGCATCGGGGAAGCACGACGTTGATCGTGAAGTAGGCGAGAGGAGACGCCGCCGAAGAACCGCCGCCGACTCCCTTGAGATCGGGGTTCGCGACAGCGGGCGGGGGATCCCGGACGAAAGGCTGGACGGAATCTTCGATCGCCTGTCCCGTGTGCCCGACGCGAGGAACGGTGGCACGGGCCTCGGACTCGCCGTGGTCAAAGCTATCGTGGAAGCGCACGGTGGGACCGTCGGCGTAGACAGCGACGTGCGGAAGGGCTCCACTATTCGGTTCCGGGTTCCCGGGTTCCAGGCCGCCGAACTGCCCGGCCTGGCGTGGCCGCAGGTCGCCTAGCTACAGATACTGGCCGGGTGGGCGCTCGGCGCCGTCGGGCATCGTGGCAACGGCCTGCACGTCCCGCTCCCGAAGCAGCAGGTACTCCTCGCCGCGCAGCTCGACCTCCAGCCCGGCCTGTGGCAGGAACAGCACGCGGTCGCCCGCTTTCACGCTTCGGACGTCGGGCCCGACCAATGCCACGTCCCCCCACATGCAGCGTTTGGGCGCAGGCACCGCGGTGGCCGGGATCAGCAGACCTCCGCGCGACTTGCGTTCCCCGTTGTCGGGGTGGGAGACGACGAGGCGGTCGCCGGTCAGGCGGACCTCCTCTTGGGCGGCTTTCTTCCGCCGCCGGGAGGCCGAGGTCGATGGGGACGTCGAGCGAGGCATCTGCCACCGATTGTAGCCGCGCGGTCCGCGGGTAGGATGCGTGACCGTGAAGGCATCAGAGCTCCTGGAGCGCGCGATCGGAACGCTCAAGGCCTCGCCCGCGATCGACCACTGGCAGAAGGATCGGGAGGAGATCGAGGCCGAGGACCTGCTCACGCACGTGATGGGCGAGGAACCACCGGACCCCGATGGCGAGATCCCGACGGCGGCGCGGCGGAGGTTCGAGCGGCTCATCTCGCGCCGGGCCACCGGCGTGCCGATCGCGTTCCTCAAGG
>JAHEXX010000127.1 GCA_023251895.1 bacterium | reverse complement strand
ACGGCGTGGCCGATATGGAGATCGGGGCGCGAGGGGTCGATCCCCAGTTTCACCCGGAGGAGACGGCCCAGGGCGAGCTTCTCGGCGAGGCCGTCCTCCGGGACGATCTCCGCGGCACCGGATGAGAGAAGGGAAGGATGCTCGGGGTCCATCGGGATGAGCGATGCTACCAGCGTGCGGGTTGCTCGCGGGTACCATGGCCGCACCGATGAACGAGCGCCGGCGCCGGCTCGCATGCGCCCTTGTCCTGCTCGCGGTCCTGGCCACCTCGTGCAACCTCCCGGACCTGTCGGAGGAGCAGGCCAGGGCCACTGCCCTCCCCCAGACCTCGTTCCTGTACGCGGCCGACGGCACCCTCATCACCCAGTTGCACGCGGGCGAGAACCGCGTGGTCGTTCCGTTCGATCGGATCCCCGAGTCGGTCCGCGACGCGGTCGTAGCGGTGGAGGACCGGCGGTTCTACCAGCACAAGGGCGTTGACGTGAAGGCCCTGATCCGCGCGGCATGGATCGACGCCGCCTCCGGCCGCATCGTGGAGGGCGGCTCCACGATCACCCAGCAGTACGTGAAGAACGTCTATCTGGGGAACGAACAGACGCTCGGCCGCAAGCTCGACGAGGCAGCCCTGGCCTGGCAGCTCGAACAGCGCTACTCGAAGGACGAGATCCTCGCGAAGTACCTGAACACCGTCTACTTCGGGGAGGGAGCCTACGGCATCCAGGCGGCTGCCCAGACCTACTTCTCCCGTCCGGCGTCCCGACTGACCCTCGGACAGTCCGCGCTGCTCGCCGGGTTGATCGCCGCACCCGTCGACGCGGACCCTGTGCCGCACCCCGAGCGGGCCTTGGCGCGGCGGAACGTCGTCCTGACCGACATGCGGGATCTGTCGATGATCGGCCAGGCTGAGTACGGACGGGCGGCGGCTCGGCCCGTCGGCCTGCACCTGCCCCACGACCGGCAGCGGTACATCGCGCCGTACTTCGTCGACTACCTGGAGCGATGGTTCCTGTCCAACCCGAGGTTCGGCAAGACTCAACGGGATCGGTACGACCTCCTGTTCGAGGGCGGCCTGCGGATCGAGACGACGCTCGACCCCGAGTTGCAGCAGCGCGCGGAGGGCGCGGTGAACCAGATCCTGCTGTACCCCGACGATCCGTACGCCGCGATCACCGCGATCGACCCCCGCTCCGGGTACGTCAGAGCCATGGTCGGCGGGCGCGACTACTTCTCGAGGAAGGACCGGTTCGCGCGCGTCAATCTGGCCACGGGAGGCAGCACCGGGCGCCAGGCCGGCTCCTCGTTCAAGCCGTTCGCGCTGGTCGCCGCCTTGGAGAGCGGGATCTCGCCGCAGGGCACCTTCCCAGGGTCGTCTTCCACCACGATCGCGCTCGACAACGGAACGACCTGGACACCGGAGAACTACGAGGGTTCGGCCTACGGGACCATCAGCATGGAGTCGGCCACGATCAACTCCGTCAACGTCGCCTACGTCGAGATCGAGAAAGCCATCGGCGGCGGTGACATCCAGGTGGGGGCGCAGCGGGTCATCGACGCTGCGAAGCGGATGGGCATACGCTGCTGCACGCGGGACACGCTTCCCATCCGACCCCTACAGCCGTACGCCTCGGCCGTGTTGGGCACCAACGAGGTGAATACGCTGGAGATGGCGTCGGCGTACGGCACGCTGGCAACCGGTGGCAATCGCCTCCAGCCCACCCCGGTCGTTCGGATCACCGATCCGTCCGGGAACGTCCTGTATGAGGCCACACCCAATCCGAGACGGGTGGTCGACCCCGGCGTCGCCGCGGTGGCCGATGACATATTGCAGAAGGTCGTGCAGTACGGGACCGGCGCGGCGGCGGACATCGGACGGCCGGAGATCGGCAAGACCGGCACCGGGCAGATGTGGCGGGACGCCTGGTTCGTGGGCGCCGTCCCTCAGCTCGTCGCGGCCGTGTGGGTAGGGTTCCCTCAGGGGCAGGTCTCGATGACGTATCCGGCCGTTCGCCTATCCCACGTGCTGGGAGGAACCTGGCCCGCGCAGATCTGGCACGCGTTCATGCTCGAAGCGGCGGCGCACATGCCGGTGCAGCAGTTCCCCGCACCCGGACCGATCCAGTATGTGGCGGTCCCCATCGACATCACCCAGTCGCCCCCCTGCGTCGCGAACCCCTACACGCCGCCTATGAACATCGAGGTCCAGCAGTTCATCGTGGGGTCCGAGCCGACCGACCGTTGCACGGAGCCGACCTCCTACCAGTTCCTGACGGTCCCCTCGGTGGTCGGTCTCCAGCAGGCCCGAGCCACCTCGATCCTGAAGGAAGCCGGGTTCAACGTGCTGGTTGAGGCGCAGGGATCGTCCCAACCCGTCGGCGTCGTGATCGGGCAGAGCCCCTCCGGAAGCGCCAAGGCCCAGCAGGCCAGCATCGTGACGATCACGGTGTCGGACGCGCCGCCCTCTCCCGGCCCCTGACCGACCCGGCACCCCCGCGCGACAGATAAGGGTTCCCGGTCGCCAGGAAGCGCCAAGGACGCTCGGTTCCGTAGCGGATCCCGACCCTTGGGCCGCCGGCGATACGCTCCGCGGGGATCGGCGTGCCGCGCTCCACCCGAACCGTGCCGCCGCCGGCCAGATCCAGTCCGTCGTGGCGCAGATCCAAGCCGAACGCCTGGGCGAGCCGGGCCGGGCCCGAGCACAGGAGGCCGGGCTCGGGGACCCCTCGGCGGCGTGCCATCAGGTCGAGGCCCTCGAGCGGCTCCGCGGCCCGCAGCAGCACGGCGCTCCCCTCACCCATTTCGCCGGTCACGACGTTCGCGCAGAAATGCAGGCCGTACGTGAAGTACATGTACAGGTGCCCCGAGGGCCCGAACATGACCGCGTTCCGGGCGGTCTTCCCCCGGAAGGAGTGGCTGGCCGGATCTCCCTCCTCGTAGGCCTCGGTTTCCACGATCCTCGCCGCGATCCGGCGACCACCCCGGACGGCCCTCACGAGGACGTTCCCGAGGAGCGCGGGCGCCACCTCCACTGCCGGCCGCGCGAAGAACGCCCGAGGGAGCGACCGGCTCACCGCGATCGGCGGGCCTTGGACGCGAAGAACGACCGGAGCTTCGCGAGGGGCCAGGTATTGATGACGTCGTCCTTCGTGAGCCACCCGCGCTGCGCGGTGGCCACGCCGAACCGCATCACCCGAAGGTGCGTCGTTGCATGCGAGTCCGTATTCACGGCGAAACGCACGCCGTGGCGCTTGGCCCAAAGGATGTGCTCGTCCTTCAGGTCCAGCCGGTCGGGGAACGCGTTCACCTCCATGGCAGTGCCCGTGCGGGCGGCGGCCTTGAACACCTCGTCCAGGTCGAACTCGACCGCTTGGCGCTTGCCGATCAGGCGGGCAGTGGGGTGCCCGATGATGTGGACGTGGGGGTTCTCCATGGCCCGGATGATCCGCCGGGTCATCTCGTCCTTGGATTGATTGAAGTGGGAGTGCACCGAGGCCACGAGCACATCGAACCCCTGCAGGAACTCCGCCGGCCAGTCCGCTCCCCCCTCGGCGTCGATGTTCAGCTCCGACCCGTGCAAGAGGGCCATCTTCGGGTGCTTGGTCTGGAGGTTCCGCAACTCCTCCCGCTGGGCGATGATCTTCTCGTCGGTCATCCGTTGCATGGCCAGGCCCGGTGCATGGTCGGTGACCGCGTAGTACGCGTACCGCAGCTGCGATACCGCTTCGAGCATCTGCTCCAACGAAGCCAGTCCGTCGGTGAGGTTCGTGTGCGTGTGGAGGTCGCCCCTGATGTGCTTTGGCTGGACGACGTCCGGGAGGTCACCGGCCAGCGCGGCCTCGATCTCACCGCGGTCCTCCCGGAGCGTCGGCGGGAAGATCGGGAGCCCCAGGTGCTCGTACACGGCTTCCTCGGTCTCGGCCACGATGAGTTCCCCGGTCTTCGCCTGGAACAACCCGTATTCGTTCAACTTCAGCTTCTTGCGGACCGCGATCTCCCGGATGCGGATGTTGTGAGCCTTGGAGCCGGTGAAGTAGATCAGCGCGGCCCCCCACGCCTCGATCGGGATCACGCGCAGGTCCACCTGGAGCCCCTTCGTCGTGACGACCGACGACTTGGTCTCACCCTTGGCCAACACCCGAGCCACCGCGGGGAGCGAGGTGAACGAGTCCATGATCGGCCCCGGACGGTCGCCGGCCACCAAGAGATCGATGTCGCCGATGGTCTCCTGCATCCGGCGGAGGGATCCCGCATAGGCGGCTCGACGTACTCCCCTGATCGCCTGGAGCTCCGTCAGGAGCGCCTCGGCCGTGTCGAGGGCCAATCCCAGCTGTACCCGGCCGCCAGCCTGGCGGAACTGCTCGATCCCCCGCAGGACGTTCTCCTCGGTCTTCGCCCCGAAGCCCTTCAGCCCGGCGAGCTGGTGAGCGTCGATCGCGTGGCGGAGCTGGTCGACCGACTCGATCCCCACCTCCTGGTACAGGACCATGGCCTTCTTGGGGCCGAGGCCGGGTATGGCCATCAGCTCGCGGACCCCGGCCGGGATCTGAGCCCGGAGCTCCTCGAGGTCGTGGACGCTTCCGGTGGCGAGGAACTCGTGGATCTTCTCCCCGATCGACTTCCCGACGCTGGGGATCGCCAGGATCCCCCTGAGGTCCAGCGTGGAGACATCGGCCGGGTATCCCCCCACGGCTCGGGCGGCCTTCTCGTAGGCCCGGGGCTTGAAGGGGTCCTCCGACAGGATCGACAGCAGATCCGCGTACTCCAGGAGGACCGACTCGACCTCGTCGTTCGCGCGGGGCACTTCGCGCCTCCTCCCCGGCCGTCAGGCCAGACCGAGCAGGAACAGCAACAGCGCCTTCTGCGTGTGCATGCGGTTCTCGGCCTGGTCCCACACCGCGGAGTGAGGACCATCGATGACGTCGTCGGTGATCTCCTGGCCCCGGTGAGCGGGCAGGCAGTGAAGCACGATCACGTCTTCCCGGGCCCGGTCGACCACACGCTGGTTCAACTGGTAGATCGGGAACACCAGGGCTCGCTCGTCGGCCTCCGCCTCCTGCCCCATGCTGGCCCAGACGTCCGTGTACAGCACGTCGGCGCCCACGGCTGCCGCCAGCGGGTCGTTGAGGGTCTCCACCGCGCCGCCGGTTGCCCCCGCGATCTCGGAAGCCCGATGCACGACCTGCGGGATCGGTTCGAAGCCCGGAGGGGTGGCCACGCGCACCCGCATCCCCGCCTTCGTGCAGCCCAATAGAAGCGAGTGGGTCACGTTGTTGCCGTCGCCCAGGTACGTGAGTGTCCGCCCGGCCAACTCGCCCTTGCGCTCGCCGATCGTGAGGAGATCGGCAAGGCACTGGCAGGGGTGCTCGAAATCGGAGAGCGCGTTGATCACGGGGACGCTCGCCGCCCCGGCCAAGAGCTCCAATCGCTCCTGCTCGAACGTCCGCAGCACGATGGCGTCGACGTAGCGGGACAGGGTGCGGCCGGTGTCCTCGATGGTCTCGCCTCGCCCCAGCTGGAGTTCGCTCGACGAAAGCACAATGGGGTGTCCGCCGCTCGAGGTCACCGCCACCTCGAACGAGACCCGGGTCCGCGTCGATGGCTTCTCGAAGATCAGCGCGACGGACTTCCCGCGGAGCCGGGCGGAGTAGTCCTCCGGTGTGGCCTTGACCTTCGCCGACAGGTCCAGCAGACCGGCCAGCTCCTCTGGGCTGAGATCGTCGACCGACAGGTAGTCGCGTGCCATCGCAGGCAGTCTATCCCGACGTTCGGCGGGCGCGTCAGCCCGAGCGGAGCTCGGCACCGAAGCTGGCCGCGAGGCGGTCGGCGATGCGGGCCACGGCGGCGTCGGCCTCCTCGCTGTCCAGGGTTCGATCCGGAGCGCGCAGGTCCACCGAGAAGGCCAGGCTCTTCCTTCCATCAGGCAGCGGGGGCCCTTGGAACACGTCGAAAAGGAGACAGGAATCGAGCAGATCCGGGACGGCTTCCTCCAACGCGGCCTGCACGGCCCCCGCCAGCGTGGCCGCGTCCACGATGAAAGCCAGGTCCCGCCGCACCGGCGGGAAGCGCGGGACGTCCCGGACCACGACGTCCGAGGACGCCGCCCGCATCAGGGCCTCTACCTCCACCTCCGCCACCGCCACGCGGCCCGGGATGTCCAGGCGCTCGACCACCCTGGGATGGATCTCGCCGACGACGCCGGCCTGCTCCCCGCCGACCAAGACGAACCCCGACCGGCCCGGGTGGAACGGCGGGCCCGGCGGATCGCCGAGGCTCCACCCGACGCCGAGGTCGGCACACAGCGCGTCGAGTGCGCCCTTGGCATCGAAGAAGTCGAACCCCCGGCCCGTGCCGGCCCAGCCCGGATCGGCGACCCCGGTCAAGGCGAACGCGACCTTGGGACGTTCCTGGACGGCGCCTTCGGCCAGTCGGAACACGGTCCCAACCTCGAACAGCGCCGCGCTCCGGACCTGTCGGGACGAGTTCCTCACGAGCGCCTTCAGCAGCCCGGGCGTGAGACGCGTCCGCAGGTATCGCTCCTCCGAGGACAGGGGGTTCGCCACCCGCAGCGCATCCCGGTCGCCGGTCAGTTCCAGATCACCGTCCGAGGCGAAGGACACCAGGCGAGCCTCCCGGAAGCCCGCTCGGACGAGCGCGGCCCGCACCCGGTCCAAGAAGGCGTACACGGGCGTCAGCCCGCCGGCGCGCCGCACCGCGGGCAGCGTCGAGCGCACCCGGTCGTACCCCTGGATCCGAACGATCTCCTCGATGAGGTCCTCCTCGCGATCGAGGTCGAATCGGTACCCGGGGATTTCCACGCCCACGCTGCCGTCCCCATCCTCGTACACCATGCCCAGCCGGTCGAAGATCAGGCCCACGTCGGCGGCAGTGACCTCGTAACCGAGAAGCATCGTGGCG
>JAHEXX010000126.1 GCA_023251895.1 bacterium | reverse complement strand
GCCCACCTTCATGAACGAGGTCCACTCGTTAATGTTCGAGTCGCCCACTATGACGTGCAGGCGACGGAACCGCTCGGCGTCGGCGTGCGGTTCGTCGCGGGTGTTGATGATGGGTCGCGACCTCGTCGTGGCGCTCGACACACCCTCCCAGATGTGCTCGGCCCGCTGCGCGATGCAGTACTGGGCCCCCCGGGGCCCGTGGAGCACCTTCCCCGCCCCGCAGTAGATCTGTCGCGTCACGAAGAACGGGATCAGGACGTCGGCCATCCGTGCGAACTCGCCCTGCCTCGCCACCAGGTAGTTCTCGTGGCATCCGTAGGAGTTCCCCGCAGAGTCCGTGTTGTTCTTGAACAAGTAGACCTGGCCGGAGATGCCTTCCTCGTGCAGACGGAGCTCCGCCGCGGCCAACAGACCCTCCAGGATCCGCTCGCCCGCCTTGTCGTGGGCCACCAGATCGGCGATCGAATCGCATTCCGGCGTCGCGTACTCAGGGTGGGAGCCGACGTCCAGGTATAGCCGGGCCCCGTTCTCCAGGAAGACGTTGGAGGACCGTCCCCAGTGCACGACCCGCCGGAACAGGTACCGGGCGACCTCGTCGGGGGACAGCCGGCGCTGTCCCCGGAAGGTACAGGTCACCCCGTACTCGTTCTCCAAACCGTAGATCCGCCGCTCCATGGGTCCAGTGTAGGCCCGGCGTGCGCGATCCGAGGGATGGTGCTACGAGGAGAGGATCCCGGCGATCTCCGTGTCGGACAGGCGCCGGAACTTCCGGCGCTGCTTGCGGGTCCGATCCAGGACCCCGGCCTCCACCGACTCGGCCTCGATCTGCCGGTCCTCCGCGGACGACAAGGCGGCCACCGCCCGTTGGACCGCGGTCGGCAGGTCCCAGCCCTGTTCGTACGAGCCCTTCATCGCCTCGGTCAGATCCTCCGCGTGGCCGCCGATCGCGACGAAGTCGTGCTCGTCGTTGATGCTGCCGTCGAACAGGACATGGTAGATCTCGTTCCCGCCGGGCTCCTCGCCGACCTCCCCCACCAGGATCTCCACCTCGTAGGGTTTCATCTGCTGGGTGAAGATCGTCGACATGGTCTGCGAGTACGCGTTGGCGAGGTCCTTGGCTTTCACGTCCTCGCGGTCATACGAGTACCCACGGACGTCGGCCAGCCGCACGCCCCCGATCCGCAGCTCCTCGAACTCGCTGTACTTCCCGACACCTGCGAACGCGATGCGGTCGTAGATCTCGCTGATCTTGTGGAGCGTGGCGCTGGGGTTCTCGGCGATGAACAGGAGGCCGTCGTGGTATTCCAAGCCCACCACCGACTTGCCCCGGGCGATGCCCTTGTGGGCGTAGTCGGAGCGGTCCTTCATGAGCTGCTCGGGAGGCACATACGGCATGAAGCTCATCGCGCCCCCTCCCCCACGACCGCTTCGTAGGCGGCCCGCACTTCCTCGTCGGAGGCCCGGTCTACGCCGTCCGCGGTGATGATCTGCACAACCGGGAAGATGCCTCGGGAGGGATCCGGCCCGCCGGTGGCCACATCTTCCTGAGACGCGTCGATCAGGGCCTCCACGGCCACACGGATGCCCTCATCGCGCGAGAGCCCGGGGCGCCACCGCTTCTTCAGGCTGGACTTGGCCGGGCGGCCTCCGGAGCCAGTGGCATGGTAGTCCTCCTCCTCCCACCTTCCGCCGGTGGCGTCGTAGTAGAAGAGGCGTCCCCCACCCCGGCGCTCATCGAACCCTCCGAACAGCGGGACCACTACCAGACCCTGCAAAGCCAACGGGAAGTTCTGCCGGATCATCTGGGCCAGGCGGTTGGCCTTGCCCTCGAGCGACAGCCGGTCGCCGGTGATCTTCTCGTAGTGTTCCAGCTCGAGCTGGAACAGCTTGACGATCTCCACGGCCTGGCCGGCCGCCCCCGCGATAGCGATGGCGGAGTACTCATCCGCCGGGAACACCTTCTCCATCTTGTCGTCGGCGATCGAAAACCCTTCGGTGGCCCGCCGATCGCCGGCCATCACGACTCCGCCACCGAACTTCAGCCCCACCACCGTGGTGCCGTGCGGAACCGCGACTTCTCCCGATGGACCCGCGGGCGGCGCCGTCCGCTCGGGTACCACGGCTCGCAGGTGCTCGACGAAGCTTGGGTTGATGCCGATCGGCCTGTCGCCGATCGGCGGTTCAGGGCCGCGGTTCATTCGCCGCCCTTCTGCACGTAGCTCTTGATGAACTCCTCGGCGTTCTCCTCGAGGACGGAGTCGATCTCGTCGAGGATCTCGTCCATCTCCTCCTTGAGCTTCTCGCCCTTCTTGGAGGCCTGGACCTGGCCGGCTTCGGCCTCGGCCCCACCTCCCGCCTTCTTCTGAGCTTTCTTCTGTTCCTGTTCTTGTGGCACGAGGTCTCCTTCCCGGTGCGGCCACCATTCTAAGGGCGCCCCGTGCGCCGAGGGGTCAGCCCTGCAGCAAGTCGATCAGCGTCGTCGGATCCGGGCTCCGCTCCAGCAGGTCGGCCACGTGCGCGGCCGTCCCGCGGAGTGGCTCGCGCATCGGGATGCGTTGCAACGCTTCCTGTCCGGTATCGAATATCATCGAGTCCCACGAGGCGGCCGCGATCGCGTCCTGGTACCTCGAGATGCACTGCCCCCGGAAGTAAGCCCTCGTGTCCTCCGGCGGCTCCGTCACCGCGCGCTCGATCTCGCCATCGGTCGTCAGCCGCTCCACCTTCCCGCTCTTCTCCAGTCGGTAGTAGAGCCCCTTGTCCCGACGGACGTCATGGTATTGGAGGTCGATCAGTCGGAGCTTCGGATCCGACCACTCCAGCCCATCCCGTTCCCGGTAGCCGTCCAGCAGCCGGTATTTGGCCACCCAGTCCAGCTCCCGGTGGAGCGAGAGGGGATCGTCCTCCAGAGCCGAGAGCACCGCCTCCCACCGGACGAGCAACTCGGCGTGGCCCGGCCCGGCGTCCTCCTGCTGGACGTACTTCTTGGCGTGCTCCAGATACTCCCACTGGAGCTGGACCGCCGACAGCCGACGCCCGTCGGCCAGCCGGATGTGGGTGGTACAGCTGATGTCCCGCGACACTTCGTGCAACGCCGCCACCGGGCCCAGCAGCGTGAGATCGGGCAGGAACTCGTCCTCGATCATCTTCAGCACGAGTGCGGTCGTCCCGAGCTTCAGGTACGTCGCGACCTCACACATGTTCGCATCGCCGATGATCACGTGGAGCCGGCGGTACTTGTCCGGGTCCGCGTGCGGCTCGTCGCGCGTATTGATGATCGGTCGCTTCAGGGTGGTCTCCAGCCCCACCTCCGCCTCGAAGAAGTCCGCCCGCTGGGTCAGCTGGAACGCTGGGCTCCGGGAGTCGTCCCAGGTGGCCTCGAATCCGAGCTTCCCAGCCCCCGTGAACACCTGTCGAGACACGAAGAAGGGCGTGAGGTCCCGGACGATGCGTCCGAACGGCGTCTGCCGGTCCACCAAGTAGTTCTCGTGGGTCCCGTAGGAGTTGCCCTTGCCGTCGGTGTTGTTCTTGTAGATGTTGAGGCGCTGGCGGGGCGGCAGGATCCGGTCCACCTCGAGCAGCGACCGCTCCAGGATCCGCTCCCCCGCCTTGTCGTGCACGACCAGTTCCCGGGGGTTGGCGCACTCGGGCGTGGAGTACTCTGGATGCGCGTGATCCACGTAGTACCGGGCTCCGTTGGACAGGATCACGTTGGCCAGACCCATATCCTCCTCGGTGGGCTCCCGCACTTGTACGGGCTCGAATCCCCGGGCGTCGCGGAGCGGCGACTCCTGCTCGTAGTCCCACCGGATCCGGCGAAGGGCCCCCGCGTACGTGTTGATCAGGAGTGAGGAGGCCAGCACGGGGTTGAAGTCTGGAGCGCCGACCGCGGCGATCCCATACTCCGTCTCCGTGCCGATGACCTTTGGAAGGGCCACGCGCCCACCCTACAGGTACTGGCCGGCGGAGACCCGTTCGACCTGGCGACCCTCGCCGTCCTTCTCCCCGAGCAGGGTACGGACGTAGACGATCCGCTCGCCCTTCTTCCCCGAGATCCGGGCCCAGTCGTCCGGGTTGGTCGTGTTGGGAAGGTCCTCGTTCTCCTTGAACTCGTCGCGGATCGCGTTCAGGAGGTCCTCCGACTTGATCCCCTTCTCACCGGTCGACAGGAACCGCTTGATGGCGTCCTTCTTGGCCCGCCGGACGATGTTCTCGATCATGGCGCCGGAGTTGAAGTCCTTGAAGTACAGGATCTCCTTGTCACCGGAAGCGTAGGTCACCTCGAGGAATCGGTTGCGCTCGTCGGTCGAGTACATCTGCTCGACGGTGCGCTCGATCATCCGGCCGACGGCCGTCGGCACGTCGCCGCTCACACGTGCGATCTCCTCGGGGTGGATCGGCACCGATGGATGCAGGTACTTGGACATGATGTCCTTGGCCTGAGCGTCGTCGGGCCGCTCGATCTTGATCTTCACGTCCAGGCGGCCCGGACGCAGGATGGCCGGATCGATCAGGTCCTCACGGTTGGAAGCGCCGATAACGATGACGTTCTTCAGGGTCTCCACGCCGTCCAGCTCGGACAACAGCTGCGGAACGATGGTCGACTCGACATCGGACGAGATGCCGCTGCCGCGGGTCCTGAAGATCGAGTCCATCTCATCGAAGAACACGATCACCGGCAGCCCCTCCTCGGACCGTTCCTTGGCCCGCTGGAAGATCTGGCGGATCTGCCGCTCCGTTTCGCCCACGTACTTGTTCAGGAGCTCGGGGCCCTTGATGTTGAGGAAGTAAGAGTGGGCGTCCTGTCGCCCCGTCCGCTCCCGCACCTTGTCGGCGAGGGACCGGGCCACGGCCTTTGCGATGAGCGTCTTCCCGCATCCCGGAGGCCCGTACAGCAGGACCCCCTTGGGCGGCTCGAGCTCGTGCTCGTGGAACAGCTCGGCGTACAGGAACGGAAGCTCGACGGCGTCGCGGATCTGCTCGATCTGACCCTCAAGGCCCCCGATGTCCTCGTAGGAGATGTCGGGGATCTCCTCCAGGACCAGCTCTTCGACCTCCTCCTTGGGGAGCTTCTCCAGGACCACGCCCGAGCGGGGGTCCAGCAGCAGTGGGTCTCCGGCCCTGATCTGCTCCCCGAGCAGCCCCGCCGACAGCACGGCCACGAGCTCCTCGTCGCCCCGTCCCACCACGACGACCCGGTCCTCGCCGAGGTGCTCCTTGACCTTCACCACCTCGCCGTGGCGCTCATAGTCCAGGACCTCAACCACGTTCAGAGCGTCGTTCAGGATGACCTCCACGCCCTTGACCAGGCGGGCTCGGTCGATCTCCGGCGTGACGTTCACGCGCATCTTCCGTCCAGCGGTGAACACGTCCACGGTGCCTTCCTCGGCCTCGGCCAGGTATACGCCGAAGGAGGCCGGCGGTTGCGAAAGCTTCTCGACCTCCTCCCGCAGGGCCTCGATCTTCTCCTTCTCGGCCCGCAGGACATCGGCGAGTTTCTCGTTCTGGGAGAGGGCCCGGGCCAGGTCACTCTTGGCCTCCAGCAGCTTCTCCTCGAGGATCTTCACCTGACGGGGGGCGTTCACCAGCCTTCGCCGGAGGAGGGCCACCTCATCCTCGAGGAACGTGATCTGCGTTTGGAGCTCATGGATCTGCTTCTCGTACCGCTCCACCTGCTCGTGGGCATCGGGCTCCGGCATGTGGGGTCACCTCCCGCTCCGAGGCTCAAGTATATGTCCGCATCCCGGGCCGGCCGGAGAGCCCGGTGCGTTGCCTCTCTCCTCATTACGTCGGCAATCACGGGCCGCGGTTGAGCGAAAGTTCTAGGACTTTCGGCCTCCCCGGCGTGCCACCGTGAGGAAACCCGTGTGCGCGACCATCCGGTGGTCGGGCCGAACGCTCCGGGCGGTCACGTGCCACGACCGCAGCAAGGTCTCGAACGTCTCCACCTGCCGGTACCCATGTTCCTCCAGGGCCAGGGTCAGGGTCTGGAGTTGGCCGACCGTGGGCAGATACGAGCAGAGGATGCCCCCCGGGGTGAGGACCCGGTCCAGCTCCGGCAACAGCTCCCACGGATCCGGAAGGTCCAGCACGATCCGGTCGAAGTCCTCGCCGGTGCCGGCAACCTCTCGGACGTCGCCCGACCGCAGCTCCAGCCACTCGGGGACCTTCCCCAGGAACGCTTCGACGTTCTCCTTCGCCTTCTGCCGGAACTCCGGCCGCAGCTCGTAGGACACGATCCGGCCCTCGGGGCCGGTGGCACGGCACAGGGCGAGCGTCAGGGCGCCCGAGCCGGTGCCGGCCTCCAGGACGTCTGCCCCGGGGAACACGTCGGCGAATACCAGGATCGTCGCGAGATCCTTCGGGTACACGACCTGGGCGCCCCTCGGCATCTTCAGCACGAAGTCGGCCAGGCGGGGTCGGAAGCCGACCAGGGTCATCCCCCCCGCCGATTCCACCGCGACCCCCTCCTCCCGGCCCAGGACTTCGTCGTGGGACACGACCCCCCCATGGAAGTGGAAGACGCCGCCCGCCTGCAGCCGGACCAGGTATCGTCGGCCACGGCCGTCGATCAAAAGGACGCGTTCCCCCGGCTCGAAGGGGGCTCGCGCCGTCATGCTCTCCCCCGGTCGTAGATCTCGGCGGGGAGGACCTCCTCGGACAGCCCCCGCGGCATGTCCGCGTCCTCCGACGGCGTGAGCCGCTCTCCGGGCTCCGCGAGCACGTCGCGGACCGTGCGGCCGCCATCCGATTCGACGTCATGGTCCGGATTGCGCAGCCTGACCCTCACGATCCTCCAAGGCTAACGCACCCTGCCCAGGCGGACTGGGTGGAGAGGGGGGAGCCGCCCTCCCGGCACCCCTGGCCAGCAGCCATAGGAACGCTCCCATCGGCACGTACCACAGGCCCGCCAGGT
>JAHEXX010000125.1 GCA_023251895.1 bacterium | reverse complement strand
CGTCTCCGCGACGGTCGCCCTCGCCATCGGCCTCCTCGTCGGCACGCTGCTCGCCGCGAACGCCTGCGCGCTCCGGGTGCGCAGGGACAGGTTGGGCGAGCTGTTCGGGTCGCTCCCGGCTCCGCCGGAGGCGAGGACCTTCGCGATGCTCATCGCGGCGATCGCCGGTCCTGGGGTCGTCGGGGCGCTCCTGGCCGCCGCGGCCTTTGCGGCGCTGAAGTCGGACCCGGACATCGGCCCGCACGTCGACCTCCTGGCGCTCGGGCTGTTCCCGCTTACCGCGGCGGCGCTCGGAGCGTTTGCGGTAGCCCTGGCCCGGTGGATCCCGAGCCTGATCGCGGCACCGGTCGCGCTGGTCGCCCACGCGGCGACGCCGGTCGGGTGGGTGCTTCTCTCGCCCTGGTACCGAACCCTCTGGGACAACGTCCGCAGCGGCTGGTACTACATCTACTTCCTGGGAGTGATCTCGCTTTGGTCGTCGCTGGCGCTCGCCCGCGATGGTCGTCGTCGGCTGCCGCTCACGGTCGCGGCCGTGGCGGCGACCGTCGTCGTGACGATAGGAGTACGCCGGGTCCCGTCGGGGTCGTGATGAGTGCGCGACGCGGGCTCGTCGCGCGGAGGGCCGGCGGGTGATCAGGCCAGCCGCCGGACCCGTTCTTTCGCTCGCAACAGAAGCTCCATGGCTGGAGAGCCACTTCAGCACCCGAGGCCGGTGCCGCCTGAGAATGAATGCCAGGGCCGCCGGGACGAGGCCAACTGTTGAAGACCCAAGGAGAGCGGATGCGATACGGCGTGATCGCGGAGAGCGCGCTGGAGCGTGCGCTCCTGGCGTCGGGCCTCCTGCCTACCGCGATGATCGAGCGCCACGCTCCGCTGCACGCCCGTGCCATCGTGATAGCCACCGAGCGGGGCATATTCGATGCCCTCGAAGCCGGCCCGCTTCCGGCCGAGGCCATCGCAGTGACGTGCAAGACCGATGTGCGCGCCACCGAGAAACTGCTGAATCTGCTCGTCACAATGCGCTACCTCAAGGTGCGCGACGGCAAGTACCGGCTGGAGCGCCACGTCCGGCGCTGGCTTCTGGCCGATGGGTCCCGGTCGATCCGCGACGCCATCCTGATGAAGCGGCTCGAATGGCGCTGGATCGAGCATCTGGACTCGTTGATCCAGGACGGTCAACCGCTCGACGTGCACAACAGCATGACCGCCGAGGACTGGGGCCTGTACCAGCGCGGGATGCGCGCCTACGCGAACCTGCTGGCGCCCCTGCTTGGCCGCCAGATACCGGTGCCGGCGGGTGCGCGGGCGATGTTGGACATCGGGGGGTCGCACGGGCACTACTCCGCCTTGCTGTGTCGTCGTCATCCCGGGCTGCACGCCACCGTGCTCGACCTTCCGTCCGCGGTCGAGCATGCCGCTCCGCTCCTGGCGCGAGAAGGGATGGGGGATCGGGTTGTCCTGAAGGCGGGCAACGTGCTGACCGACGATCTCGGTGGATCCGTCTATGACCTGATCCTTGTGTTCGGCCTGATCCATCTCTTCGACGACGCCACCAACCGGCTGCTGGTCGCAAAGTCGGCTCGTGCGCTTCGCCCGGGCGGAGCGCTGGTCATCGGTGATCCCCTTCGCCCTGCGTCACCTGGGAAGGGCGGCCAGATGGGAGCCTTCTTCGACCTCTACTTCGCGCTCGCCACCGGGTCCGGGGCGTGGACGCTCGACGAGATGCGGTCCTGGCAGAGTGCCGCGGGCCTGGTGCCGCGCAAGCCGATCCGGTTGCGCTTCGTTCGTGAGTTCGGGCTCCAGGTGGGGGACCGAGCCTCCTAGCTCCTGGAGGAGGCCTTGAGACGCAGAGGGTGGACGAGACCCGCCGCCTCCTTCTTCATCCGGTGACGCTCGCCCGAGTCCCACTCGCGTCATCACGATGGCGCCGCCGAGGGGTCATCCTCCCTGCCAGCTCTGTCGTCTCCGCATTCGTGGACTTTGAACCGCAGGGAGCTGCGAGCGCGACAGGCAGGGTGTGAGACGGGATCGCGAAGGCTTGGGCGTGGGCCGAACGCGTCGGCGTCAGGCGGCTCTCCTCGTGTGGCCCTCGGCTCGCACGGTGCGGTGGCTCCCGATGCTCGCGAGCGGCGCTCTCGGGCTCCTCGTCGTGTACACCGGGCTCCACTCGAAGGAAGGGATCGGAGTCGTGCAGCTGCCCGTCGCCGCCGTGCTGCTCAGCCTCTCGGCGGCGTTCGTCCTGGACGACCCGGCCGCGCAGACCACAGCGGGGACGCCGACGCCGATCCTGCTGCCGAGGGGCGTGCGGATCGCGTTGACCCTCCCACCGCTGATCGCGATGTGGGCCGTGATCGTCGCCTACTCGGGCCTCGCTCAGATCGACGGAGCGATGTGGATGGAGTTCGCCGGGATGCTTGCCCTCACCATGGCGCTCGCCGCGATAGGTGCACGGGTGGTGGGCTATGAGCGGGCCGGGATGTTCGCGTCGCCCACGCTGATGTTCCTGCTCGTGGCCTCGCGATTCGTGTCCGACCGATGGAGGCCGTTCCCGCTCGACCCGATCAGTTCGACCTGGTTCGACGCTTACGGCCGATGGCTCATCGCGCTCGCGGCGTCGCTGATCGTGTTCCTGGTCGTCAGCCGCGAGCCGGCCCGGGCGAATCCTGCGCGCAGGCTCTTCGTCCGGGCGCTCGGCCGAACGACGGGCGTTTCGGCGCCCGAGCGGCATCCGAAGCCGGAGGGCGTTTCCCGGTGACCGAAGCGGAGATGGTCGTGGCCGACGGCGCAAGCCGTGGAGGTCGCGTCGAGAGCGCGCTCGTGCGTCTGCGGGTGCCCGAACACGTGGCCCGGCTCATCGCGGCGACGCCGTCACTCCGCGCGTCGTGGTTCGCTGCTGCGTCCGTCGCTATCGGCTTTTCCGCCTGGGCCGCGAAGGCCGGGCCGAACGGAGTCCTGCTCTTTCTCGTCGTCGCCCCGCTGCTCCCCTTGGCGGGGGTGGCCGCTGCGTACGGTCCGTGGATGGATCCGATGCACGAGGTTACGCACGCAACGCCGGTGTCGGGGCTGCGTGTCCTGCTGCTGCGATCGGCGGCTGTGCTCGTCAGCACGGCGGTGATCGTGGGAAGCGCCGCCTTGGTGCTCCCCGGGGCGGACTGGACCGCCGCGGCGTGGATCCTGCCGTCGCTCGGGCTCACGCTGGCGAGCCTCGCACTCTCGACCTTCATCCCGTCGCAATGGGCGGCCGGCGCCGTAACGTTGCTCTGGTTCGCAACGGTGATCGTGGCGGTGGCCTGGTCGCCCGACCGCTTCGCCCTCTTCCGCGGGTCCGGACAGGTCGCCTTCTTCGTGATCGCAGTGGGGTCGTCCGCCCTGCTGGCATGGCGGCGGGAACGCCTGGAGATCGACGGGCGCGCGCAGCAGCAGCGGTTGATCGACGCCGCCGAGGGGGAGCGCCGCCGGATCGAGCGGAACATCCACGACGGAGCGCAGCAGCAGCTGGTCGCGCTCAGCGTGAAGCTGGGCCTGGCGAAGACGCTAGTGGCAAAGGATCCTGAGCGGGCGGTGTCGCTGCTCGCAGAGCTTCAGGCCGAAGCCCAGGAAGCGCTGGAGGGGCTCCGGGAGATGACCCGCGGGTCCTACCCGCCGGTCCTGGCCGACCAGGGACTGGGGCCCGCACTCGAGGCGAAGGCGAAACTGTTCCCGATGCCGGTGTCGGTCGCATGCGATGGCGTCGGTCGGCTCCCCAAGGAGCTCGAGACGGCCGCCTACTTCTGTTGCCTGGAGGCCCTACAGAACGCAGCCAAGCATGCGCGCGCGTCTCACGCGACCGTGGCCCTCCGTTTCGTCGGCAGGGAGCTGTCGTTCACCGTGATCGACGATGGGGCCGGCTTCGATCCGGATGCCGTGCGCCGAGGCGTGGGCCTCCGGAGCATCAATGAGCGGTTGGAAGCTCTCGGCGGGACGCTTGAGGTCCGGTCGGCCCCCGGCGCCGGAACGACAATCCTTGGCCGGATCCCCACCTCGTAGCGCCCGAGGCGAAAACATGCTCCTCTCCTAGCGAGAGAGGGGTGCTGCGGGTGACGGAAGGCTGGCCGGACCGGGTCGCAGCGGGCGCGCTGGAGTTCTGGCGCCGGAGGGTGTCGTTCGTCGAAAGCGCCGAATCGGTCGAGTTCGACGGCATCTTCGTCGCGGCCACCAAGCTAGCCGAGGATCTGAACGCCGCGTTCGTCGAGCGCGAGCCGACGAACGCGGCGGTGGCGGTGGCGGCCGCAGAGACCTGGATCCTCGACCGCGGCTGGCCGCTGGGGCTGGAGTTGGAAGACGCGCGCCAGCCTGCTGTAGAGGCGGCTGCGGCGGGTGCCGGGTTCGAACCGGTCTTCCGGCGGCCGGTCATGGCGCTGTCGCTGTCCGACCTTCGGCTCAACCGGCCGCCCGACGGCGTGGAGATCCGCGCAGCGAGGCCGGAGGACATCGCCGCGCTCCGGTCGATCGAGACCGCGTGTTTCGGGACCTCCCCCGCCGTCACCGAGCGATTCATCCCGCCGTCATCGCTCGAAACCCCTGGACTGTCGACCTTCGTCGCCGTATCCGACGACCTGGTCGTGGCTTCCGCCGCGGCGAGCCGACATCGGGAGGCGGTCGGGATCTTCGGGGTCGCGACGCTTCCCGGATCGCGGGGACGCGGCATCGGCACCGCGATCACGGCTCATGCCGCCTCGAGCGCCCGGGGCGAGGCGGAGTTCGCGTGGCTGAACCCGACCGTCGAAGCCGGAGGGCTCTACGAACGGATGGGATTCCGGACGCTGTCCGAGTGGTCGATCTGGCTCCGCGAGTAGGGGCTACTCCTTGTAGACGGCCCAGAACTTCCTCACTGGGAGAGGCCTTCCAGGTGGCCTTGCTGTTCCTCGGTGTGATGAGGACGTCGCCCGGCCGACGCGGTGGACGGTGCGCTGGCGTCGCCCGAACGGAAGTCCACGACCTCCTCCTTCCTACGTGTGGTGGCGTTCGGCCAGCGCTTTCGAAACGAGGTCGGCCTGGCGGAGGACACTGTCGGGCGAGGGGCCGCCCGGAGTCGTCCGGGCCCGCACGGAACGGTCGGGGTCGAGGTACGAAGCCCCGTCGGCCAGGCCGAACGCCTTCCACTCGCCGGCGGTGAGATCCCGGAGGGAGCGGCCCTTGGCGGCGGAGCGCTTGAGCAGGTCGCCGACCTTGTGGTGGGCCTCGCGGAACGGTACCCCCGATCGCACCAATGCCTCGGCCAGGTCGGTGGCGTACAGGCCGTCGTCGGAGCAGGCCCCGCGCATCCGCCCGGGGTGGAACCGGAGCTTGGCCACGCACCCGGCGAGCGCGGAGAGCGCGGCCTCCAGGGTATCGGCCGCATCGAAGACGGGCTCCTTGTCCTCCTGGAGATCCCGGTGGTAGCCGAGCGGCAAGCCGGCGAGCAGGGATGAGACAGCGGCGAAATGCCCGATCAGCCGCGCAGCCTTCCCGCGGGACAGTTCGGCCACGTCCGGGTTCCGCTTCTGCGGCATCATGCTCGAGCCGGTTGCGAACGCCTCGTCCAACTCCGCCCAACCGAGCGACTCGTCCGTCCACCGGATCAGATCCGCCGCCAGGCGCGAGACGTGCGTGCCGAGGATGGCCGCGTCGGCCAGGAATTCCTGCGCGAAGTCACGGTCGGACACCGCGTCGATCGAGTTCCAGAAGGCCCGGCGGAACCCCAGCCGCGCCGCGGTCATGTCGGGGTCGAGCACCAACGTCGACGTCGCCAGCGCGCCGGCACCGAGCGGCGAGGTGGAAGTCCGATCCGCCCAGCCGTCGAACCGGTCGAGGTCCCGCAGCAGGCCCCACGCGTGGGCTAGCAGGTGGTGGCCCAAGGTCACGGTTTGGGCGTTCCGCGTGTGGGTGGTCCCCGGCATCACGGTTTCCGCGTGGTCGCGAGCCTGCGCCAACAGGGCCTCGATCAGCTCGACCACGAGCCCCCCGATCCGGCGGCCCGCGGCCAGCAGCCACAGCCGGACGTCGGTGACGACCAGATCGTTCCGACTCCGGCCGGCATGCAGGCGGGCGCCGAGGTCGCCGAGACGGTCGGTGACCCCGCGCTCCACGGCGGAGTGGATGTCCTCGTCGGCCGGGTCGAAGGCGAACTCGCCGTTCGCGATCTGAACACCCAGCTCGCCCAACGCTTTCTCGAGCTCGGCCGCCTCTTCGCTGGTGAACAGCCCAGCGTCCTCCAGGGCGCGCACATGCGCGACGGAGGCATCGATGTCCTGAGGGGCGAGGCGCACATCGAACCCCAGGCTGCGCCCCAACGCCTGCGCCTCCGGCGTGGGAGGTTTCCCGAACCGCCCCGACCACAAGGGCTCGCGCGGGGTCCCCTTCTTCCGCCGGCCCGGAGGCTTCTTCTTCTCGGTCATCCGTTCCGCTGCTTCGCCGACCACACCTTGAGCGGCAGGCCCCACAGGCGGACGAACCCCTCCGCGTGGGACTGGTCGAACGCGTCCTGGGAACCGTACGTCGCCAAGGATAGGTCGTACAGCGACGCCGCGGATCGCCGGCCCACGACCGTGCAGGCGCCGGGCGAGAACTGGAGCCGGACCTCCCCCGTTACGTGGTCCTGTGTTGAGTCGATGAACGCGTCCAGGGCCTCCCGGAGCGGCGAGAACCACAGGCCGTCGTAGACGAGGTCCGCCCAGCGCTGCTCGACGCCCGGCTTGAAGTGGGCCACCTCGCGCTCCAGGGTCAGGTCCTCCAGGGCCCGGTGCGCCGCGATCACGGCCAGGGCACCGGGAACCTCGTACAGCTCGCGGGACTTGATGCCCACCCGCCGGTTCTCGATCATGTCCACCCGCCCGAATCCGTACGTGCCGCCCAGGGTGTCGACGGTCCGGATCAGCTCCGGCAGGTCGGCCGGCTCCCCGTCCAGGGCCACCGGAAGGCCGCGCTCGAAGCCGACCACGATCTCGGACGGGGCCGCCGGACGGGAGTCCGGCGGCCCCGTCCGAACTAACGCGTCCTCGGGGGGCGCGGCCCACGGATCCTCCAGCGGCCCGCACTCCGCCGTCCTTCCCCACAGGTTCTCGTCGATCGAGTAGGAGCTGAC
>JAHEXX010000124.1 GCA_023251895.1 bacterium | reverse complement strand
CTGCCAGGGACGTACCCGGAGACGGGCTTCTGTTCCTTCGGAGGAAGGGACGGATCGAGCTGCGCCGATCCGCCGAACATGTAGGGCCCCGATGCGACCAGATATCGGCCGTAGCCATCGTCGTGCCCCTCGGCCGCCCCCAGCCGAGCGGTGGGATCGCTCGGCTTGGGCGGGATCGGAGCCGTCGCCGGCAGGGCGAACAGGTACCCGAGATCGCCGGTCGGGTGGGTGAGGTCAACGGTCAGCGTGTGATCGTCCGGGCTCCGCAATCCCGAGATGGTGTCCACCGTTCCCCTCTGGAAATCATCGAACCCCTGGATCACGGAGTAGTAGCCGGGGTAACCGGCCTCGGCCGCGGGGGACGCCTCTCGCTCCAACGCTCGGATGATGTCTTGGGCGACGATCTCGGTATCGGCCAAGGGCGGCGCATAGTGGATCCCCTGCTTCAGGCGGAAGGTCCACGACAACCCATCCGGTGACACCTCGGGAAGCGCGGCGGCGAGATCGGGGAACAGCACGGTCCCGCCCTTCTCAGTGGGCTGTCCGTTGTAGGAGAGCAGGGTCCGAACCAAGCAGCAGCGCAGGAGCTCCCATGTTTGGGCGTAGTACTCCGCCTGCGGGTCCAACCCTGCCGGAGCGTCGCCCACCATCCCCAGCCGGAGCGTCCCGCCTCGTGGGAGAGAAGGCGACGGCTTCGAGCCGGCGGCCGCTCCCCGGCCGCCGGTGCAGGCCGTGATCGCGAGCAAGCCTGCGGCCAGCACGACCTGGAGCCTCCTCACGCGCCGCACCGGATCACCTGCGGTGCACGGCGACCCACACGTCGCCGTGCAGATCCACGGCCATCGCTCCGGCTACGCCGGCCACCTCCAGCGTCTCGACGACTCGGTTCGTCGTCGGGTCGATCCGGGCCACTACGGGCCGGTTGCTGCTCCCGACCCACACCCCGTCCGCCCCGACGACGATCTCCGACGGCCCATCGGGGATGCCGTTGTCTGCCAGCGTCAAGGTGGCAACCGGGATCCCGCTGACCGGGTCGATCCGGGTCACGGAGTCGTTCGCGTTGCTGGTCACCCATACGGCGCCGCCGACGGCTGCCACCGCCGTCGGGGCCTCGATCCCGAAGGTGGTCATGCCGCTGGTCTTGGGGTCGATGCGCACCACGCTGTTGCCCAGGGAGTTCACGACCCAGATTCCCGACGCCTTGCCCGTTCCCACCGCGAGGAACTCGGGACTCGCGCCATTCGGCTTCATCGGGAACTCGTGCACGAGGTCGTAGCCGACGGGGTCGTACCGCAGAACACGATCCCCCGCCGAGTCCGCCACCCATATGGCACCGAACGCGACCGCGATGGCCTGGCCGTTGGGCGTATCGAACGCCTGCTCCACCCGGTTGTCGGATGGGTTCACCCGGACCACAGGCGCCGCATCGCCCTCGCCGCCGAAGCCGTTCACGATCCACACGGCCCCTTCGCCCGCGGCGATCCCGGTCGGCACGCCGAGGGTGGAGTTGCCGGGGAGCGTCTGGCCCGTGGCCGGATCGATCCGGGTCACCGTCCGGTTCCCCTGGTTGATCACCCAGAGATCGCCGCGCTCGTCGACCGCGCAGTCGATCGGATCGGTCCCCACCCCGATCGACTGAGCGAACGCGTGGGAGCCCGCGTCGATGCGACCCACGGAGTCGACCGGCGGCACCACGGCCGCGCCTCCCCTCCCCAGTAAGAGGAAGGCCCCGGCCGCCGCTGCCGCCAGGACGACCGCCGCGGCGAGGGCGACAGCCAGTCGCCCTCGCCGCGGCTTCTTCCGCTTGGGACGCGGCCGGGCCACCCCGGGCTCGTAGCCGAGGGCCGTTCGCAGCTCCCCAACCAGGACCTCGCCGCTGGGGGTTCGCTCCTCCGGCGATTTCGCCATGGCGTGGGCCACGACCCGATCGACCTCCTCGGGCAGATCGGGACGGTCCGTCGTCACCTGCGGTGGCGGCTCCTGCACATGGGCCCACAAGACCGCGACCTCCAGGTCACGCGCATACGGGACCTTCCCCGTGAAGCACTCGTAGAGCAGGCACCCCAGGGAGTAGATATCGGCCCTGCCGTCCACGGGGTCGCCCTTGATCTGCTCGGGGGCCACGTAATCGATCGTGCCCACCAGCTGGCCGGTCTCGGTCAGGCCGCTCACCGAGAGGGCCCGCTTGGTGAGCCCGAAGTCGGACAGGTACACGTGGTCGGACCCGGCAGAGCCCGAGCGCGGGACCAGCAACACGTTGCTCGGCTTCACGTCCCGGTGGACCAGGTCGTGGTCGTGCGCGAAGTCCAGGGCCCCCGCCACCTGGGCCATGATCGACAACGTCCGATCGGGATCCAGCGGCCCCTCCGCGCCGATCAGGCGGTGCAGGTCCGTGCCCTCCACGTACCGCATGGCGATGTACAGCACGCCCTCCACCTCACCGGCGTCGTAGACCGGCACGATGTTGGGATGGTCGAGGGAGGCGGCCAGCCTGGACTCCCGGAGGAACCGCTCCCGGAACCGTTCGCTCTCCGCGAGCTGGGGCGCAAGGAGCTTGAGCGCCACGTTCCGTTCGAGGCGCAGGTCCCGGGCCAGGTACACGGTGCTCATGCCCCCCCGGCCGATCTGCGACTCGATGCGGTACCCGGCGACCTCGGTTCCGAGGCGCGAATCGTTGGCCATCCGGTTCCTTGTATCACCCGGCCGGGCCCCTGGGTAGCCTGGTCGACTCGGGGCCGGGGCTATGCTCGGCCCGATGAGCGCGGGGGCCCCGGCGATCGGGGAACGGGTAGGCCCGTATCGGGTGGAGCAGCTCCTGGGTGAGGGCGCTGTCGGGCACGTGTACCGGGCCGTGCACGAGGCCACGGCCGACGCCGTCGCGCTCAAGGTGCTCCGTGAGGAGCTGACCGGCGACGACACGTACCGTCGGCGGTTCCTGCACGAGGCCCGAGCCGCGAGCGAGGTGCGCGACCGGCACCTGGTCCCGGTGGTCGACGCCGGAGAGGCGGAGGGCCGCCTCTACCTGGCGGTGGAGTTCGTCGCGGGCCGCACGCTGGCCCAGCGCATCGAGCGGGAAGGCCCTCTCCCCCTCGACGACGCCCTGCGGATCGCGGCGCACGTCGGCGGGGGCCTCGACGCGCTGCACCGGGCAGGCATCGTCCACCGCGACGTGAAGCCGGCGAACATCATGTTGGCCGAGCGAGGATCGGCCGCCCTGACCGACTTCGGGCTGGCCAAGGGACCCGCGTACACGGTGCTTACCAAGCCCGGGCAGGTCATGGGAACCCTCGACTACCTCGCGCCGGAGGTGATCCGGGGCGGCGAGGCTACGCCCGCCAGCGATCTCTACGCCTTCGGGTGCGTCATGTACGAGTGCGTGGCGGGCCGGGCCCCGTTCGCCGATCGTCCGCTTCTCCAAATCGCGACCGCCGCCCTGCAGGAGGAACCGCCCGACCCCTGCGCCGGCCGCGAGGACGCGCCCCCGGGACTGTCGTGGGCGCTGCTGCAGGGCGTAGCCAAGGAACCTGAGCGCCGGCCGCCCTCGGCCACCGCGTACTCGCACATGCTCCGCCTCGCCGCGGGGAAGGTGTCGTCCAATTAGCCTCGTCGGGCGCGCGTCAGGAGCCTTCCAGGCGGGTTAGGCGTTGGTCGATGCGGCGCTGCGCGGCGTCGTCGCCGAGTTTCGCGGCGGCCTTGCGAGCGCGGTTCCACAGCTCCTCGGCCCGACCGGGGTTCAGTTCCTCGGCCCGGGCCGCGGCGCGTTCCAGGTACTCCAGGGCCTTGGCCGTCTCGTCGCTCCGGTAGAAGTAGAAGGCCAGCTGTTCCAGGTGCTCCTCCAGCGCGTCGCCGAACGCCCGTTCCATGACCGTGCCGACCCGCGCGTACAGCTCCCGGAGAGCCGCCGGCGTGAGCGTCGATAGGACGGCCTCCTGCAGGAGCCCGTGCCGGAAGGCGCACTCGAACTCGGGGACCCGCCGGACCTCCCGCACGATCTCCGCTCGGAGCAAAGCCCCTATGTCCGCCTGGGGGTCGGCGCTCTCCGCCACCTCCGTCGCCACCGATACGGGGAACTCCCGCCCCACCACCGCCGCGACCTGCGACAGTCGCCGGGGCGCAGGCGCCAGCCGGTCGATCCGGGCCACCAGCAACGACTCCAGGGCCGGCGGCAGCGTCGAGGTCGACCCCGGAGCGATGGTCCAGGTCCGGCGCCGGTCGGCCCCGCCCGCCTCCATGAGCGCGCGGAGCAACTCCTCCAGGTACAAGGGGTTCCCCTCGGCCCTGGTCACGACCTCGTCCTTCACCGTATCCTCGAACAGCCCCGGTGGTACCAGCGCGTCGATCAGCGCCCGGGACGCCTCCGGAGCCAGGGGCGGGAGCGGAACCTCGACGGTCCGGTGCGCGTACTCCGCCTGTGCCTGCGCCCGGAACCCCCACGCCTCCGAGGCCGTATCGGGCCGGAACGTCGCCGCGAGGAGCACCGCGGCCCGGTCCGTGACGGACAGGAGGCGCTCCGCGAGCTCCCGGGTGGTTCGGTCCGCCCAGTGGAGGTCGTCGACCGCGACCACCAGGGGCCGCTCCGAGGCGAGGGCCTCGACCCAGGCCACATAGGCGCCGCGGACCCGTTGCGTGAGCTCCTCGGCCGGAACCGACAGGAGTTCCCGCTCGAGCTCCAGGTCGAGATGCACCGCCAACACGAGGCCGAGGTACGGCAGGAGCTCGTCCTCCCGCGGCCCGAGGAGCGGGCCCAGCCTCGCCCGGAGCTTCGTGCGTATCACGAGCTCGCCTTCCCCCTCCTCCACCCCGAGCCAGGTGCGCAGGATGTCGACGAACGGTCCGTAGGGCACGACCGACCCGTAGGAGGCGCATGCCCCCTCCAGCCACGTGACCACATCGCGGGCGAGGGCCCGGAGCTCCGCCAGCATGCGGGTCTTCCCCAGGCCGGCCTCCCCGACCATCAGCAGGACCTGGCCCCGCCCCGACGCGATGTCGGACACCGCCGACTCGAGATGTCTCACCTCTCGCTCGCGTCCGACGAGCGGCGTGGCCGGCCGGGGTTCCGCGGCCGGGCGGGGCCCTACCAGACGCCACGCAGTCACCGGTTCCGCGCGCCCTTTCACCGAGACCTCACCGAGCGGCTCCAGTACGAATCGCTCCTGCAGACGCCTCGCCGTCGCCTCCCCCACGGCGACGGTCCCCGATTCCGCCGCAGACTGGAGGCGAGCCGCCACGTTCGTGGCGTCGCCCAGGGCCACGGTCTGGGTCACCTCCGCCCCAACTTCCCCCACCGCCGCCGGGCCGCTGTTCACCCCGACCCGCACGTTGAACCCGGCGATGTCCCAGGCGGACTCGACCTCGTGCCCGTACTCGGCCGCCACGCGCATGATCCGCAGGGCGGCACGGGCGGCCCGCTCGGGGTCGTCTTCGTGGGCGGACGGGACCCCGAAGTAGGCGCAGATCCCGTCGCCCATGTATGCCTGGATGACGCCGCCGAAGTCCTCGACGGCCCGGCTCATGCGGGTGACGCACTCCCCGACGACGGCCTTCACCTCGTCGGGGCCGAGGCGCTCGCCGAGCGCGGTCGAACCGACGATGTCGGCGAAGAGGGCCGTGATGGGGCGCATCTCGTCACCCCGCTGCTTCTGCGTTCCCATGCCCACCCCCGACCCGGATTGTCCTCGGACCCGAGAGCGCTTGTCGACCCGGACCGCGTGACGCACGTCATAGCGGATCCGTGCCGGGCGGCATCGAGCAGGAGAGATGGGTCCGATCTCCGGCACACCGGCGCCGGCGCAGGAAGGCAAGGTGTCGGTACCGGCGGCGCCCGATCGGCCGACCGCCCCGAAGTTCGATCTCGCGAACGGGAACCTGTGCCACCGGTGCGCGTGAGATAACCCCCTCGACGCACCCCCGAGGGCCGGCCGGGCGGATCGCCCGGCCGGCCCTCCCAACGTCACGCGCTCACGCGGTCGCGCCGTGGCACTTCTTGTACTTCTTGCCCGAACCGCACGGGCACGGCGCGTTGCGGGGCACTTTGTCGCTCCTGGCCTGCGGCGCCGCCCCGGCTTGTTCCTCGCCCTCGCCGTGGCTGGCCACCATCCGCTGCGGCCGGGGGCGTGAGGGCTCGTCCTGGCGGACTAGCTCCACGCGGTAGATGTACCGCACGAACTCCTCGCGGATCCGCTCGGTGAGCTCCTGGAACATCCCGTAGGCCTCCCGCTGGTACTCGGTCAACGGGTCCCGTTGGCCCAAGGCCCGCAGGTGGATGCCCTCCTCCAGGTAGTCCATCTCGTATAGGTGCTCGCGCCACAGGTTGTCGATGATGTTCAGCAGCACCATGCGCTCGAGCTGGCGCATCGTTTCGTCGCCGAGCGCCTCCTCCTTGGCCTCGTAGACCGCCAGGGCCTCCTCCACGAAACGGTCGGTGATCTCGGCGGGGCTCTCGATCCCGTCCAGGTCGCCTCTGCGTAGCTGCAGCGGGTAGATCTCGCCCATCGCCGCGAGCAAGGCGTCCAGGTCCCACTCCTCGGCGAACGCCTCCTCGGACACGTACCGATCGGCGGCCCGCTGGACGACCTCGTCGACCATCTCCAGGGCCTCTTCCTTGAGGTCCCGGCCCTCCAGGATCTTCTGTCGCTCCCCGTAGATCACCTGGCGTTGCGTGTTCATCACGTCGTCGTATTTCAGTACGTTCTTGCGCCGTTCGAAGTTGAGCTCCTCGATCTGGCGCTGCGCGTTCTCCACGGCCCGGGTCACCATCTTGGCCGCGATGGGCTCTTCGTCCGGCCACTTCAGGCGCTCCATGATCGAGGCCACCCGGTCCGAGGCGAACATCCGCATCAGGTCGTCCCCGAGCGACAGGTAGAACCGCGACTCGCCCGGGTCGCCCTGGCGGCCCGAGCGGCCCCGGAGCTGGTTGTCGATGCGACGCGACTCGTGGCGCTCGGTCCCCTGCACGTACAGGCCGCCGATGGCCACGACCTCCTCGTGCTCGGCGTCGGTCTGCTGCTTGAACTTCGCGAGGATCGGCCCGTACTCGGCCTCGTAGGCGGCCCGCTCTTCATCGTCCATCTCGAACATGAGGTATCGGTCGTTGTCCCAACCCCGGCCGGCTATCTCCTGGCGGGCCAGGTACTCGGGGTTGCCGCCTAGCAGGATGTCGACGCCTCGCCCG
>JAHEXX010000033.1:18688-22770 GCA_023251895.1 bacterium | reverse complement strand
GGGTTCCGCCTAGGCGAGCGCCTGATCCAGGTCCGCGATCAGATCGTCGGGGTGCTCGATCCCGACGGAGATTCGGACCAGGGATGGCGGCACCTCGAGCGGGGACCCCGCCACGCTGGCGTGGGTCATGGGGCCGGGGACCTCGATCAGCGACTCCACGCCGCCCAGCGATTCGGCCAGGAAGAACAGCCTGGTGCGCTCGGCGATCGCGCGAGCCTCCTCCTCGGAGCCCAGCTCGAACGAGACCATCCCCCCGAACGCCGCCATCTGACGGGCCGCGATCTCGTGGCCCGGATCATCGGCTAGCCCCGGGTAGTGCACCCTCAACACCCGGGGATGCCCCACCAGGAACTCGGCCACCTCGGCGGCGCCGCGGCAGTGGGCCTCCATTCGCAGTGCGAGGGTCTTCACTCCGCGGAGCGCGAGGTAGCAGTCCATGGGCCCGGGCACCGCGCCCACCGCGTTCTGCAGGAATCGCAGGCGGTCGGCCAGGTCATCGTCGTTCGTCGCGATCGCTCCGCCCACGAGATCGGAGTGACCCCCGATGTACTTGGTGACGGAATGCACGACGATGTCCGCGCCGAGCTCCAGGGGCCGCTGCAGGTAGGGCGTGGCGAAAGTATTGTCCACCACCATCCGCGCGCCGGCCTCGGCTGCGATCTCGGCCGCGAGTGAGATGTCGATCACCTTCAGGAAGGGATTGGTCGGCGTCTCCACCCACACCATGGCCGTCTCGGGGCGAACGACGCCTCGGAAGGCCACCGGATCGTTCATGTCGACGATGTCGAAGTCGATGCCCCACGGGCCTATCACCTTCGAGAGCAATCGGTAGGTGCCCCCGTACACGTCGTCGCCCAACACCACGTGGTCGCCGGGGGCCAAGCAGAGCAGCAGCGTCGTCTCCGCAGCCATGCCCGACCCGAAGCAGAGCCCGTACCGCCCGCCTTCCAGCGATGCCAGCACCGTCTGCAGCGCCTCCCGGGTCGGGTTCCCGCCGCGGGCGTAGTCGTACTTCTTGGGCTCGCCGACGCGAGGCTGGGCGTACGTGGACGTCTGGTAGATCGGGACGTTCACCGCCCCGTACTCGGCCTCGGGCTCCTGGCCGGCATGGATGGCCCTGGTCTCGAACCTCAACGCATCTCCGGGGGTGGCTCCCATCCTCGTCTCCTCAACTCGTCGAGGGCATCCTGGCCCTCCCGGGCCAGCTTCCACAGGAACGACTTCCGCTTGGCGTCGTGACCCGGCGCGAACTCCCGCTTGGTGAGGGAGGCGCACGACGGATCGCCGCAAGCGCATGGGTTGAAGCCGGGGAGGTGGGGCTGCCCCTCTTCCGCGGGCGGAGCCGCGCACCGGCGGTACGGGGGCGGCGGGAGCGAGCGAGCGGGCAGCACGATGACGCCTTCCCTGGGGTCGCCCGGTGCGAACAGCCGTCCCTTCAAGGCGTGGATGCCCGTCAGCGCGGCCAGGGCCGCGTCGACCTGGTCGTTCGAGGAGAGCCCGACAGTGCCCAGCCCCTGGGCGGCCAGCACCCGACACCGCCACTCGCGTTTGGCCGAGGCGGCCGTGGTTCCCTTGGGGGGGAGGCATCCGGCCAGGACGACGGCGCTCGCGTGGGGGAACACCTCGATGGCGGTCTCGAGCGGGGAGCCCGGCGGCGCGTATCGGGGGAACCCGTGCGCCTCGGCCGTCTTGAAGACCCGGAACCCCACCTTCATCCATCCGTAGAACGGGTGGTCGCCGCGGTCCTCCGATGGCGTCCCGAATACCTGGATGCCGAAGCGCCGGATCTCGCGCTCGGTCAGGCGGGATCCCCTCTGCGGGAAGGCCCATCGCGGCGGGGCGTCGATGGCCACGATGTCGGGATCGAGTTCGTCCAGCGCGGCGCCCAGGTCGGCGACGTCGACGCGCCGCCGTCGCTCGACCACCGCGAGCGACTCGTCCAGCAGTACGAGGTCCAGTCCCTTGCGGACGCCGACGTCGATGCCGAGGGAGCGCACGCGCTAAGTGGCCGGCCGCCGGTGGGCCAAGAACTCGAGGAGATCGCTCCGTGTCAGGACCCCGAGCACCTGTCCGACCTTCGCCACCAACACCGCCGAGGCGTGCTGGAGGCCCTCGAATGCCACCTCCACTCGGTCGTCGAACTCCACGAGCGGGAGGGGCGGCCCCATCACCTCGGCGACGTCTGCTTGGAGGGCGTCTGGATCGCGGAACAGCCGGTCCAGCAGGGCCCGTTCCCTGATCGACCCCACGAACGAGGTGACTTCAGCCGAATCGTCGCGGATCACCGGGGCCTGGGAGATGCCGAATTCCTGAAGCCGGTCGATGGCTTGCCGAACCTTCTCGTGTGCCCCCACCGTGACGAGGGGCGGCACGCCCCCTTGCTTGGAGGTGAGCACTTCTTCGACCCGCACGACCTCGGGGCGGTCGAGCAGCCCGTACTGCAGGAGCCACGAGTCCGAGTAGAGCTTGGACAGGTAGTTCCGCCCCGTGTCGGGCAGGATCACAACGACCGTCTTGGACTCGTCCAGCTCGCGCGCCACCTCCAGGGCGGCGTGGACGGCGGTGCCGCTGGAGCCTCCCACCAGGATGCCCTCCTGCCGGGTGATGGATCGGGCCATCCGGAACGCGTCCCGGTCGGAGACTCGGACCCACCGATCGACCATCGCCGGGTCGAACGTTTCGGGGAAGAAGTCCTCGCCGATCCCCTCCGTGAGGTATGGATGCACCTCGCCGCCCGACAGCAGCGATCCCTCGGGGTCGGCCCCAACGACGAGGATGTCCGGGTTCCGTTCCTTCAGGTATCTGGCCGCCCCGGTGATGGTTCCGCCGGTGCCGACGCCGGCCACGAAGACGTCGATCTGGCCCTGAGTCTGCTCCCAGATCTCGGGGCCGGTGGTCTCGTAGTGCGCCCGGGGGTTCTCCTGGTTGAAGTACTGGTTGGGCTGGAACGCCCCGGGGATCTCCTCGGTCAACCGGTCGGCCACCCGGTAGTAGGACTCCGGCGACTCGGGGGGAACGGCCGTGGGCGTGATGATGACCTCGGCCCCGTAGGCCCGTAGCAGAGCGACCTTCTCCTGGCTCATCTTGTCCGGCATCACGAAGATGCACTTGTATCCTCTGATGGCCGCGGCGATGGCGAGCCCGTGTCCGGTGTTGCCGGAGGTCGGCTCGACGATGGTGCCCCCGGGCTTCAGCAGGCCCTGCCGCTCGGCTGCTTCGATCATCCGCAGCCCGATGCGGTCCTTGACGCTGCCGCCGGGGTTCAGCATCTCCAGCTTGCCGAGCACGGTGGGACGCACGCCCCGCGTGACCTTGGTGAGGCGAACCAGCGGGGTGCTCCCCACGGCATCCAGGAACGAATCGAGCACCCGCATCTCCGCCCTCCCTTGGGCCGCTTTGGTCGTCCCTATTCTCCTGCAGGACACGCCCGGCGTCCGGGCGGCGGCCGATCCCGAACCCGATATCCCCGCCCGTGTTCAGCGGGTCGGGTATGCTGCCGATTCCCGAGGGGATGGAAAAGACGCAGGGGCCAGGGCCCACCGACACGAACCCGCCCGCCGACGCGCCCGACGAGGGTCCGTCGGGGGAGTCCATCCTGGTCGTCGACGACGACCCGTTCATCGCCCGCCTGCTCGAGATCGAGCTCCGCGCGGCCGGGTACAAGGTTCGGGTGGCCAACGACGGCGAGGCGGCCGTCGCGGCCGCCCGCGAGGACTCGCCCGAGCTCGTCCTGGCCGACGTGATGATGCCGAACATGGACGGGTTCGAGCTGACCCGGCTCCTCCGCCAGGACGCCCGGACCGCGTCGGCCAGCGTGATCATGCTGACCGCTCGGGGCCTCTCCGCCGACAAGCTGGAGGGGTTCGCCGTGGGTGCGGACGACTACATCGTGAAGCCGTTCGACACGCCGGAACTGCTGGCCCGGATCCGGGGCGTGCTGCGCCGGGCCCGGGAGATGCGGGCCGCCTCGCCGCTGACCGGTCTCCCCGGCAACATCCGCATCGAGGACGAGATCGAAGGGCATGTCGTAGCCGGCACTCCATTCGCGGTGCTCTACGCGGACCTGGATCACTTCAAGGCCT
>JAHEXX010000033.1:0-18678 GCA_023251895.1 bacterium | reverse complement strand
AGGCCTACAACGACCACTACGGGTTCATGCGGGGTGACCAGGTGATCCAGTACACGGGCCGCATGATCCAGGACCTCGTCTCCGAGAAGGCGGGGCCGGACAGCTTCGTGGGTCACGTTGGGGGCGATGACTTCGTGATCGTGGTACAGCCCGAGCTCGCCATCGCCGTCGCCGAGGAGATCGTGCGACGGTTCGACGCCGATTCGGGTGGCCTGTACGACCCCGAGGACCGGGAACGGGGCTCGATCGAGTTGGAGAATCGCAAAGGCGAGATCCAGCGGTTCCCTCTGCTTTCGATCTCGATCGGGATCGCGTCCACCGAGCGGCGCACCTACCAACACTACGCCGAGGCCGTGGCCATCGCCACGGAGATGAAGGCGTTCACGAAGGCCTCGCCCGGCTCCTCGTGGGCCATCGACCGCCGGACAAACTGACGGTCAGGACGGCTCGTCGCCGTCGGGAAGCCAGAACTCCAGGGTGGCGCCGGATCCGGCCGCGCCGGTCACCCGGAACCAACCACCGGCCAGCTCGGCCCGTTCCCGCATGGCCGAAACCCCGAAGTGCCCGGGCTCCGACCGGATCTCTGCGGGCTCGAACCCCCTGCCGTCGTCCCGAACCCGCACGTAGACGCCGCCGTCCCGGGGCTCCAGACGGACGTCGACGGCGGAGGCCCCCGCGTGCTTGCGGACGTTCGCCAGGGCCTCCTGCACGATCCGAAAGGCGTTGGCCCGGACCGGGGGCCGGGGCTCGGTGATCAGTCGGTTCTCGAGGGTCCACCGCAGGCCCGCTTCGTCGGCGAGAGGTTGCAGGACCTCCTTGAGGGCCGACTCCAGACCCTCCCGGTCCAGAGCCGCCGGCCGCAGCTCGAACATCAGGTGCCTGAGGCGCCCGATCGAATCCTCCACGGTCCGCTTGAGGCTGGTGAGGATCTCGGGCTCCACCTCACCGAGCTGCCTCGAGAACGTCTCCAGCCGGAGCCCCACGGCGGTCATCTTCTGGATCGAGTCGTCGTGGATGTCGGCGGCGATCCTGGCCCGTTCCTCCTCCTGCACCTCGACCACCCGCCCGAGCAGACGCCGCCGCTCCTGGTCCGTGGCGCGCAACAGTTCGTAGCTCTTCGCCAGCTGCTGCTCGGCGTTCTTGCGCGCCGTAACGTCGAACATCAGCCCGAGCCATTGCCGGGGCAGCCCGAGCTGGTCGCGGATCACTCGAGCCTCCTCACGGACCCACACAACGCTGCGGTCCTTGGCCAAGACGCGGAATTCCATCTGGAAGGGTTCGCCCGTTGCATCCGTGCGAGCTTCCTCGTCGAGGACCCCCTGCCGGTCGTCGGGGTGAAGGATCCGGACCCACAGATCGTGATCCTCGATCCAGTCCTGGGTCGGGTATCCGAGGATCGGCTCGATCTGGGGGCTCACGTAGGTCGTGACGAAGTTGCCCGACCCGACCTCGGTCTCCTCGTACACGTACGTCATCGCGGGGATCTGCTCGACCAGCGTTCGGAACCGCAGCTCTGCTTCGCGAAGTTCCTCCTCGGCCCGACGCCGCTCGGTGATGTCGTAGACGATCGAGTACAGGAGGGTGCGCCCATGGATCGCCACGGGGCTCGCGAAGACCTCGACCTCCCGGACCTCCCCGGACGCCAGCCGGTGGTGCAGGATGCAGGACGCGACCTCGCGGGCGACCACCTGCTCCATCCTGCGGCGGACCTGCTCGGGTGGAAGGGCGTTGAGGTCCGTGAAGCGCATGCGGTTCAGCTCCTCGACGGGACGGCCGTAGAAGTCGGCCGCTGCGCGGTTGGCGTCGATGATGGCCCCGCTTGCCGCGTCGACGAGGATCTTGACCGCCCGGTTGTCCTCCCACATCTGGCGGTACCGGGCCTCGCTCTCGCGGAGGGCTCCCTCGGCGATCTTCTGCTCGGTGATGTCCGACAGGACCCCCTGCCAGAACGTCGGTCGCCCCTGCCCGTCGTACACGATCTCGGCCTCGTCCCGGACCCACACCACGCGGCCGTCCTTTGCCCGCAGCCGGTATTCCACCCGGAACGGCTCGAGGGTTCGGTTGGTCCGGATCGACTCGGCGAGAACCCGCTCTCGATCCTCGGGGTGGAGCCGGTTGGCCCACAGCTCCGGATCGTTCATGCGCTCCTCCGGCGTGTACCCGAGCAGCCGCTCGTACTGGGGGCTGACGTAGAGCGCCGTGCTCACGTCGTCGATGGCGTCGACGTAGACGGTTACCGGGATCTGCTCGACGAGGGAGCGGTACCTGTCCTCCGCCTCGGCCACGCGACGCTCGGCCTCCTTCCTCTCGCCGACCTCGAGGATCACGCCGAGCCAGTAAGGGTCTCCTCCGTCGGGGTCGTCGACCAGGACCGCGTGGTCTTGAACCCAGACCTCACGGCCGTCGGCACCGATGAACCGATACTCCTCCCGGAACGGCTCCCGGGTCTCGTTGGAACGCCGGTCGGCCGCGGCAGCCCGCTCGCGGTCCTCGGGGTGGATGCTCGAGGCCCAGAAATCGGGTTCGTAGAACCGTTCCGGGGAGAACCCCAGCAGGTCTTCGATCTGCGGGCTCATGTAGAAGCCGCTCGGATCGGCATCGAGGGCTTCGATGTAGGTGATGGCGGGTATGCGCTCCACGAGGTGGCGGTACCGGGACTCCGCCTGGCGGGCCCGGCGCTCGGCCCACAGGCGCTCGGTGGGTTCGCTGATGACCCCCAGGACGCACGGCTCCCCCCCGTGCTCGACCAGCCAGGCCGAGAAGGCTCCGATGCGGGTCTCCCCCGACTTCGTCCGGAACGCCGCGACGTGGCCGGCGACGTGGCCCCGTTCCAGCAGGGTCCGGGCGAAGACGTCGCGTTCCTCGAGGTCACTCCACATGTTCAGGTCGATCGCGGTTCGACCGATGAGCTCGTCGCGGCGGTACCCGATCACGTCGTGCATCGCGTCGTTGCACTCGAGGAAGCACCCGTCGGACAGGCGGGTGAGCGCCGTCGCGCTGGGGCTGGCCAGTATGAGGGTCGCGACCAGATCGGCGCGTTCACCGGCCGCCGCTCCGAAGGCGGCGGGCTCCGGACGCCGGCGGTTCACCCCAGCGCCCCCGCCTCATCGACCGCGGAGAACGACAGCGCGAAGGTGCTACCCCCGCCCTCCCTAGCGGCGACCGAGACCGAGCCCCCGTGAGCCCGCATGATCCGCCTTGCCAGGTACAGGCCGACACCGAGGCCCTCGTGGGTGCGCGTGGTGCTCCCATCCACTTGCGTGAACGCCTCGAAGATCACGTCCCGCTTGTCGGGGTCGATGCCCGGCCCCCGGTCGGACACGGAGATCCGGACCCGGTCCCCGCCCCCATCTACCCCGATCTCGACCGGCGAGCGTTCGTCGGACATCGAGAGGGCGTTCTCGAGCAGTACGACCAGTGCCCGGCCGGCGTGTTCCCGGTCGGCCCACAGGCGGATCCCAGATCCGTCCGGGGAGGGAACCGCGATGCGGTCAAGGTACCCGGGGAACTCAGACACCGCTCGCTGGATCACCTCGGCCGCCGGGCACGGCTGCGTGGACACCTCGACCCCCTCCCGATCGAGGCGGGCCGCGGCGGCGAGGTTCCCGACCAGTCGCTTGATTCGGTCGCTCGCTCTGGAGACGCCTACCGCGAGTTCCTGGATCTCGTCGGAGCTCAAGCGGTCACCGTTGTCGGCCACGGTGAGCGCGAACCCCTTGATCGTCGTGATCGGCGTGAACAGCTCGTGGGACAGGATCTGGATCAGCTCGCTCTTGGTGCGGTTGAGGTCCTGCAGGTCTCGGGTCAGGCTCTCAGACCGCTCGAGAAGCGTGGCCAGCTCGTGGATGACGTCGGCGGTCACCTCGACCGAAAGGCTTCCCTGCCCCCGCATGGTGCGGCGGATGCTGTAGAGGATCTCCTCCGGGGACGTGCCCTTCACGATGTAGCCGACCACCCCGGCCCGGAGCATCTGGAGTACCGTCCGCCGGTCCTCGTAGGCGGAGAGCGCCACCACGTGGGTGTGGGGGGACTCCTTGCGGATCTCCCGCGCCGCGCGGGGGCCCCCGCCCCTCGGCATCTTCACGTCGAGCAGGGCCACGTCGGGATGTTCGCGCCGAGCGAGTTGGATGGCCTCCTCCGCGTCGGCGGCCTTGCCCACGACGTCCATGGCCGTGTCGGAGCCAACGAGGTCCGCCAGGGCCTCCCGGACGGCGTCCTCGTCTTCGGCGATCAGCACCCGGATCCGATCCACCCCGATCTCCCGCACACGGTCACGGAACGTGGCAAGGGGCGCTCCCTCCCACGTCGACCTAAGCCGAAGGGATCCCCCCGGCTGCCTATCTCAGGCTTCGGCTCTCGGCCGGGAACCTTGAGCGCCCGCGGGATCAGGCCAGCGGGCCGGGATAGGCCAGGAAGTACCCCTGCCCGAACCGGACTCCCAGGGCCAGCAGCGCCTCCACTTCGGCCCCGGTCTCGATGCCTTCGGCCACGATGGTCATCCCCATCTCCTCGGCGAACGAGATGAGCGCCGATGCCAGGGCGCGGCGACCGCGATCCGAGTCGATGTCGCGGGTCAGGCTGATGTCGAGCTTGATGATGTTTGGGGCCAGGCGCAGGGTGTGTCGGAGGCTGGCGAATCCGGCGCCGGCATCGTCGATGGCCAGGCGTCCGCCCTTCTCCCGGATCCGGCCGAGGGCGTCGTCGAGGGCCTCGTAGTCGTCGATCTGCTCGTGCTCGGTGAGCTCGATCACGATACGGTCGGCGGGCGCCGCGGCGAGGGCCTCGTGGAACCGGGGCGACATCGCCGTGCGGTGGGAGAGGTTGATCGCCAGGTAGACGCCCTTGGGGAGCTGCCCGGTCTGGGCCAGCGCGAGCTGGGCGGTGGTGAGCTCGAGATCGATGCCCAGGCCCGCCTCCTTGGCCTCCGAGAACCACCGGTCGGGCCCGCGGACGGGCTCCTGGGAGAACCGGGCCAGGGCCTCGACGCCCACGACCGTCTGGTCGGACAGGTCGTAGATGGGCTGGAAGACCATGGAGACGCCCTCGCCGGCCACGGCGGCGCGGATCCGTTCGAGCTGCGCGTTGCGCTCCTCGGACTCCAGCTCCGTCCGTTTGAGCTGGGAGGTGAGCTCATGCACCACGCCGGCCATGACGTCCGCGGAGAGGCTGGTCTGCCCTCGGATGGCCCGGCCGATGGCGTGAACGATCTCGTCGGGGGCGGTGCCTTTCACCAGGTAGCCCACCGCGCCGGCTCCCAGCATCTCCAGGACGGTGGACCGGTCCTCGTAGGCGGAAAGCGCAAGCACCCGGGTTCCCGGCGACCACCGCGAGATCCCCCGGGCCGCCCGGGGGCCGCCCCCTCCGGGCATGCGGACGTCGACCAGGGCCACGTCGGGCCGGTTCGATCGGGCCAGTTCCACCGCCTCGTCGGCGTCGGCCGCCGCCCCGACGAGTTCCAGGTCCTCCTCCGAAGCGATGAGGTCGGCCAGCGCGCCGCGCAGCTCGGCCTCGTCGTCGGCGATCATCACCCGGATCTTGCGCACGGCCCTCCCCTCGCCGGGGAAGCTAGTACCTCCGCCCGCCCGGGGCAACGAACCGGTCTGCTGCAAGGGGTGCGGGACTATCATCGGGTTGAAGCATCGGCAGGGAGGTAGGGGAACGTGAGCGCGCGCGAGGTCAGGGCCCCCCGGGGCACCGAGCGGTCCTGCCGGAGCTGGCCCCAGGAAGCAGCCCTGCGGATGCTGATGAACAACCTCGACCCCGACGTGGCCGAGCGCCCCCAGGATCTGGTCGTCTACGGAGGCACCGGGCGGGCCGCCCGTTCGTGGGAGGCATTCGACGCCATCGTCAAGGCGCTCCGGTCGCTGGGGGACGACGAGACCCTGCTGGTGCAATCGGGCAAGCCGGTCGGGGTGTTCCGGACCCACGAGATGGCCCCCCGGGTGCTGATCTCCAACGCGATGCTCGTGCCGAAGTGGGCCGACTGGGACACGTTCCGGGAACTGGAACGCGCCGGGCTCACCATGTACGGGCAGATGACCGCGGGGTCGTGGATCTACATCGGAACCCAAGGGATCCTGCAGGGGACGTACGAAACGCTGGCCGAGGCGGCCGGTCAGCGGTTCGGAGGGACGCTCAAGGGCACGATCACGCTCACCGGCGGCCTCGGCGGGATGGGCGGTGCCCAGCCCCTCGCGGTCACGATGAACGAGGGCGTCGCGCTGTGCGTGGAGGTCGACTCGACGCGCATCGAGCGGCGCATCAAGACCAGGTACCTGGACCGGGAAACCGACGACCTGGACACCGCGGTGGGATGGGCCGAGCGAGCCCGGGAGGCCGGGGAGGCCGTGTCGATCGGGCTCCTGGGCAACTGCGCGGAAGTGGAGCCCGAGCTCCTGCGGCGCGGGTTCCGGCCCGACATCGTGACAGACCAGACGTCGGCCCACGACCCGCTGGCCGGGTACATCCCCGCGCGGATGTCGATGGATGAAGCCGCGGAGCTCCGCGCATCCGATCCCGACGAATACCAGAAGCGCGCCCACGAGTCGATGGCCCGGCATTGCGAAGCCATGGTTGGTTTCCTCGATGCGGGAGCCGTCGTGTTCGACTACGGAAACAACCTGCGGGCCGGGGCCGAGATCGGCGGGTTCGAGCGGGCGTATGCGTACCCGGGATTCGTGCCGGCCTTCGTGCGTCCGATGTTCTGCGAGGGCAAGGGCCCGTTCCGGTGGGTGGCGCTCTCCGGCGACCCGGAGGACATCCTGCGGACGGACCGGGCCGTGGCGGAGCTGTTCCCCGAGAACGAGCGACTCCAGCGGTGGCTCCGGATGGCCGAGGAGCGCGTGGCCTACCAGGGCCTCCCGGCCCGCATCTGCTGGCTGGGGTACGGCGAGCGAGCCAGGGCCGGGTTGCGGTTCAACCAGATGGTCGCGAGCGGAGAACTGGGAGCCCCGATCGTGATCGGGCGCGACCACCTCGACAGCGGCAGCGTGGCGTCGCCCTACCGCGAGACCGAGGGCATGAAGGACGGCTCCGACGCGATCGCGGACTGGCCCATCCTGAACGCGCTCGTGAACACGGCAGCGGGCGCGCACTGGGTCAGCGTCCACCACGGCGGGGGAGTGGGGATCGGGTACTCGATCCACGCCGGGATGGTGGTGGTGGCCGACGGTACCGACGAGTCCGCGCGTCGGTTGGAGCGCGTACTGACCACCGACCCCGGCACGGGCGTGATCCGTCACGCCGACGCCGGGTACGAGAAGGCGCTCGAGGTCGCGCGGGAACGGGGCGTGCGCCTGCCCTGGCTCGAGTAGCGGTTAGCCGTCTCCAGCGGGCTTACTAGTCGATCAGATGCTAAGGATTCGACTCCTGGTATCGCCTGTGGCCCGTCTCGTCAGTGCCGTGGGAGCGGCATCTCGTATCCCTGCACGGCGGCCGGCAGCCCGTCGAGGACGGCCGCGAGGCCGGTCAAGTGCAGGTTCAGCGCCACCGCCCCGATGACCTCCTGACGCGTCGCGCCCTGCTCCCGGGCCATCGCCGCGTGCCACATCACGCCCCTGGAGTTCCGGGTCGCCGTCTGGATCGCGATGTTGACGAGCTGCTTCGTCTTCTGGTCCAGGCCCTGCAGCCCGATCTGCGCTTGGACGATCGCGTCGAAGCGGGCTGCGAGCTCGGGCAGCTCCTCCTCGAACACCTGGTAGGGGTCCTTCGTCTGCGTGTCCATGCCAGCACCTCCCGGACGGAAGGTATGGCTCGGAGCCCACAAGGCCACGGGGCGAACGCCCCGGCTCGTCGGGGAACGTGGTCCCGTTGAGATACCGATCAGTAGGCGCAGGTGACCTCAGTTCCAGCGGGGATCCTGGTAGTCCGGGGTGCTTCGGAACACCAATTAGTCGACGGCGGCCCAGATCGTCTTCGTGCGTGCGAAGAGCACGAGCGGGAGCAGTCCGACCAGGACCAGGCTGGCGATGAGCAGCCCGGCGACGTTCACGTCGGGAAGGTCGACCGCCAGCCAGACGAAAAGCAGCACCGCCCATGCGCCCACGGTCACGATGTAGTTCAAGGTCATCGCGCCGAGGAACCCTCCCTCCTCGCGCTGGAGGGGGAGGTCGCACCGGGGACATCGCTCCCGCACCTTGAAGGGGCGCGCGAAGAGACCGCCGGCCCCGCACCGAGGGCACCGCTTGGCCGCTCCGCGCAGGATCGCCTCGACCGCCCCCGGCCGCTCCGACGGCGGAACGGATGATCCGCGCCGGACGGGAGTGGCCTGGGGCGGCGGCTCGAGCGAGTCGTAGGGACCGACCGTCATCTCGGACTGTGTATCACGCGGGCCGCCGCCCGACCCGTAGTAGCCTTGCCGCCGTGCCGGTCCAGGTGGGGGAGCCCCTGTCGCTCGACGACGTCGCCGCGGTGGCGGCCGGCGAGCCGGTCGCGCTCCCTCCGGGGGCCGCGGACCGGATCCGCGCGGCGCGGGCAGTGGTCGAGGAGGTGGTTGCGTCCGGCCGGACCGTCTACGGCGTGACCACGGGGTTCGGGAGCCTGGCCAACGTGCGGGTCCCGCCCGAGCGGGCCGCGGAGCTCCAGCACGCGATCGTCCGATCCCACGCCGCGGCGGTCGGCCCCGCGCTCTCGCGGGAAGAGGCCCGGGCCATGTTGCTCCTGCGGGCCCACGTGCTGGCGCTCGGCCACTCGGGCGTCCGAGTGGAGATCGTGGAGCGGATGGTCGAGATGCTGAACCGCGACCTGATCCCTGAGGTCCCGGAGCAGGGGTCGCTGGGGGCCTCGGGCGACCTGGCCCCGCTGGCCTGCCTGGCCCTGCCCATCATCGGCCGGGGCCGAATGCTCGGCCCCGGCGACGTCCCGATCCCGGCCTCGCAGGCACTGGCCGAGGCTGGCCTGGAAGCGCTTACCTTGCAGGCAAAGGAGGGCCTGGCCCTCGTGAACGGGACTCAGGGGATGCTGGCCGTGGGCATCCTTGCGGCCCGCCGGGTGGCCAACCTGGTCAAGGCGGCCGACGTCGCCGCCGCGATGTCGATCGAGGCGGCGCTCGGCACCGATGCCCCGTTCGACGAGCGCCTTCAGCGCCTCCGGCCCCACCCGGGGCAGGCCGCGTCGGCCCGGAACCTCCGGCGGCTCATGGCCGGGAGCGGGATCGTCGAGTCCCATCGCGACAGCGGCCACCTCGTGCAGGACGGGTACTCGCTCCGGTGCGCGCCCCAGGTGCACGGGGCGACGCGCGACGTGCTGGGGTACGTCGAGAACGTCCTGACCGTCGAGGCCGGCTCCGTCTCGGACAACCCGATCGTCCTCGCCGAGGAGGGCGAGATCCTGTCCGGAGGGAACTTCCACGGCCAGCCCGTGGCCATCGCGTTGGACGCCCTGGCGGCGGCGACGGTGTCGCTCGCGAGCGTTTCCGAGCGGCGCCTGTACCGGCTGCTGGATCCCGCCACCAACAACGGGCTGCCGGCATTCCTGGTTCGGGAAAGCGGATTGAACTCCGGGTTCATGATCGCCCAGTACACGGCGGCTTCCCTCGTGTCGGAGTCGAAGTCGCTGGCTCACCCGGCCTCCGTCGACTCGATCACGTCGTCGGCGGGTCAGGAAGATCACGTGAGCATGGGCATGACGGCCGCGCGCCATGCGCGGGCCTGCGTAACGAACGCCGGGGTGGTTGTGGCCATCGAGGTCCTGGCGGCCGCCCAGGGGTTGGACCTCCGCGCGTCGCTCGAGCCCGGGGCGGGCTCTCGCGCCGCGCTGGCCGTCGTCCGCGAGGTGGTGCCGTTCCTGGACGAGGATCGCGAGCTCCGCCCCGACATCGACGCGGTCGTCGAGCTGGTGCGCAGCGGCCGTCTCGTGCAGGCGGCCGAGTCGGCGGTCGGAGCCCTCGACTAGTCTGGGCGGGACTAGCAGCCGTTGTCGACCGGCCAGTAGCCGGTCCCGAGCGCCACGCCGTTCGCGATCGCCACCCGGCGGAGCTTCCGGCGGTAGATGACCATGTGCGCGTGGCTCCAGTCGCCGTGCGTACGGCAGCGGTAGCTCGCGGCCCGTTCCCTGTAGTACGGGCTTGTGAGGCTCTCGTTGTGACCGATCACGTTCCCGATCGAGATCCCGTAGCGGTCCATCAGCCAGGCGGTGAGCTGGAGCGAAGCGTGGAGCTGCCGCGGCCGTTGCAGGATCTGGAGGTCGCTCGTGCCGACGTGCTCGATGCCGATGGCGGTGTAGTTCAGCCCGATCGTGTGGCGGCACCGAGTCATCAGGTTCACCAGTTGGTGGACCGTGCCGTCCGTGTCGATCACGAACTGCGTGCACACGTTGGGAAGCTCGCCCAGGTGCGGCTGGTCCGACGAGAAGTAGTTGATCGTCGAGTTGATGTTGTTGCTGCCCGTGAAGTGCTCCACGATGACCCTGGGGTCGATCAAGCGCCACGCCCGGATGCCGTAATGCCGCTGTGAGTAGCGTGCCATCTCGAGCTTCCGGTGCGGCGGGAACGGGAGGGGATCCCACACCGTCGGTGGCCGGCCCATCGCGGATGCGACGTCGGGCACCAGCAACGCCAGGACGAGAGGGATCAGGACGCCGGCCCAGCGTCCCCGCCTAGTGATAGACGAGGACACGGGTTCCGAACCGGGCGAGACCGAAGATCCATCTCGCCTGCCAGTACGGGACACGGACGCAGCCGTGGCTCGCAGGATACGAGGGAACCTCCGTCCACCCGTGGATGGCACGCAGGCCGTCGAAGTAGCTCGGATAGTAGAGCCCACCGCCGCTGGTCCCGGCGAGCTTGCGATAGACGTGATACGAGCCATCGTGTGTAGCCCCGTTGGCGCCCGTGGAGACGTGGATGATGTTCGTGACCTTCCCATCGTCCACTGTCAGGAGGACCTGAAGCGACTGGTTCACCTCGAGGTGGAGCCCGGCCCCGCGCTGCCGGGCGCGCGGGCGGCGGGGGCCGGCCAGGCGGCGCCACACGGCCGGGCCCACGCTCTGGCTCCGGGGCAACCGCTGGACCTTCGTGAACGCCATCACGGCGTCGGCGGTGCGGAAGTCATAGGAGCGGTTCACGCGCGACACCCGGTACCGCAGCGCGACCAGCCGGCGCTCGAGCAGCAGAACGGATCGGCCGTGCGATCCCTCATGGAGGAAGGGGAGAGGGGTGTCCCGGGGTTCGGTCAGATCGCTCCCGGGAACGTGGTCGGCGTCGTCGAACGCGGCACGGGCCCGGTAGACCCCCGGCCGCGAGATCCGGAACGAGGCCGAGAACGCGCCACTCGCATCCATCGGGGCCTGCTTCGTCCCGACGACGTGGCCGGAGCGGAAGAGCTCGATCGTGACCTGGGCGCCGGCCGTCGCGGGAGCGACCCATCCGAGGAGCCGCGCGGCGTCGAACAGCCGGACGTTGCGCAGGTGCCCGATAACGGCGAAGCGGACCCGGAGGTCGACGGGAACGCTCGATGCACCGTTCCACTCGGCGTGGACAGCGACGTTCGAGTCCGGCGAGAGGTGGGCGGAGAAGAAGCCTTCGCCGTGGGTCACGGGCGTGGCCAGGACGTCGCCGGTTCCGCTCACGATGTCCACGGGTTCGCCGCCTGCCGGGGGATCGATCGCGCCCGACAGTGTGACCGCGTCGCCGTACCGGACGGTGGGGGCAGAGGCCGAGAGGGTCACGGACGAGCCGCCGGCCCTGGCCGTCGGAGCGACCCCCAGGGCGGTCACCGTCACCAGGGTCGCGATCGCCGGACGAACGAACCGGTTCATCGCCCCCCTTTCCGTTCCCCTCCGATGTAGGTGTGCACTACGGGATCGTGCCCCGGCCGGTACGGAACCTGGCGGAACTCCTCGGCGTCCAGCACGAGGAAGTCCGCCCGCTTGCCCACCTCCAGGGTCCCCAGCCGATCGGCGATCCCCAGGACCCAGGCCGGGTTGGCCGTGGCGGCCGTCAGCGCGAGGAGCGGCGGCACCCCATACAGCGTGCACGCCATGGCGATGGCCTCCGGCATCGACAGCGAGGGCGAGGTGCCGGGGTTGAAGTCCGTGGCGATCGCCACCGCCGCTCCGGCCTCGACCAAGCCCGTGACGGAGGGAGGCGCGGCCCGGAGGAAGAAGGTCGAGGTTGGGAGCAGCACGGCCACCGTTTCGGAGCCGGCAAGGGCACGTACGCCTTCGGAGCTCAGGTTGTTGAGATGGTCGGCGCTCCGCGCGCCGAGGGCGGCGGCAGCCTCGGTTGCGCCGGACGGCCCGAGCTGGTCGGCGTGGCATCGGAGGGGGAAGCCGACCGCCGAGGCCGCCGCCGCCACCATCTCGAGGTCACCCACCGAGAACGCGATGTCCTCGACGTAGATGTCCACCGCGTCCGCCAGACCCTCCGCGGCCGCAGCCGGGATCAGTTCGTTGCAGGCGACCCAGGTCCACTCCTCGCGCGACAGGCCGCCGGGAACGGCATGGCAAGCGAGCAGGGTCACCGTGCAGGTCTGCGGAGCTTCCGCGGCGAGGCGCCGGGCGAGCCGGGCCGCGCGCAGCTCGTTCTCGACGGATAGCCCGTAGCCGGTCTTGAGCTCGACCGCCGTCGTTCCGTGGTCGACCATCTCCTGCAGCAGCGGCCGGCAGAACGCCAGGACCTCCTCGTCGGTCGCCTCGGCGAGCATGCGGGCGCTCCGGTAGATCCCGCCCTCGCCGTGGAGTTCGCGGTAGGAGAGGCCGGCCAGCCGGGCCTCGAACTCGTCCGCTCGCCACCCGAAGAAAGGCAGGTGCGTGTGACAGTCGACGAACCCCGGCGCGACCGCCATCCCCCTATACGCGATCGGGTCGGGGCCGGTCAGCCCTTCCGCAGGCCCCACGTAGGTCAGGACCCCGTCCTCCCAGGCCAGCGCCGCGTCGCGCAGAACGGTTGCGGCGAGCGCCTCCCCCCGGAGGGGCGGCTCACCGTGGGCGGTGACGAGGGCGGACGCTACCACGGCCCCCGCGGACTTCTCGGGCATGTGTCCGCGACTCTACCGGTTCGCAAGCCGGCGGCCTGGCAGGATGGGTTCCGTGAGGATCGAACGGGATGTCTGGCTGGCGCTTTCCCTCGACGAGGCCTGGCGGATCCTGACCAGGTGGGAGGATCAGGCCCGGTGGATGCGCGACGCTGACTCGGTGCGGGTGCTGACCCCGCACCGAGTTGGCGTCGGCGTGGAGCTGGCCGTCCGGACCCGCGTCTTCAACGTTCCGGCCTTCGGCGAGCGGCTCGAGGTGATGGTTTGGGAGCCGCCGTCCCGATTGGTCGTGGCCCATCGGAGTTTCGTTCGGGGCATCGGGGTGTGGCTCCTCCGAGCCCACGGCGAGGGGACCCGGTTCACCTGGGCCGAAGCTCTTTCGCTGCCCGTCCCTCTCGGCGAGGTCGCGCTGTGAGCCTACCGCCCCTTCATGAGGTGGCTCATGGGCCGAGCCATGGCCGACCTGGCCGCGTTCGCGGCGCGTCAGCGCAGCGAGGAGACGTAGGCCTCCAGGTCCGGCGGATGTGCGAACCCGTGCCCGAAGGGGCGCTGCGGGGCCCCCGTGATCGATCCGAGCAGGGCGCCCAAGGTCCGCCGTCGCTCGGTGGCGTAGGAGGCTTTGGCCGTCCACTCCTCGTCGGACACGGCTTCGATTGCCGCCGCCAGGGTCCGGTGGGTCTCGTCGGCCTCCCTGAGCACCCGAGCCGCCGACAAGCCGGCCTTGCGCCGGATCGCTTCAGCGTTCTCCCGGTCGACGGCTTCGTCGGACGCGAACAGCCCCTCGACGTGCGGGCGTTCCCCGCGCCGCCACTCCTCCAATGCCCGGAGGGAGAGCTCCTCCCAGTTCGCGAGATGCCCGACCAGGTCCTTGGCCGACCAGTCACCGCCCCCCATCGTCGACGGGCGCTCGAGCTGGTCCGGCGCCAGTCGCGCGATCAGCTCGCGCGTAGCGCGATGCCCCTCCGCCAGGACGGCCGATGCTTGCTCGCGCGAGGGGACCGGCATGGCGCCGATGCTACCGCCCGGCGCTAGAGTGGTGGCGCAGGGGAGCCCGGTGTCACCGGGCTGAGAGGCCGGCTGGGAGCAGGCGACCCTTCGAACCTGATGCGGCCAGTACCGCCGGAGGGAGCGAGCATGGCGACGATCGGCGAGCGCCTGGGAGGGGCGCTCGAACGGGAGGCCCCCACCTGGGGGATCCGGCGGGTCCCCGACGAACATCGAAGGTTCTCCGGGCTGGACCTCGCGATCCTGTGGGGCGACCTGTCGGTCGGCCTGTTGGTGCTGGTCACCGGGGCGTTCCTGGTACCGGCCCTGGGGTTCCCCCGGGCTCTTTTCGCGATCCTGTTGGGGACCGGCGTCGGCTGCGTTCCGCTCGCGCTGGTCGGGCTTGCCGGGGCCCGGGAAGGGGTCCCCACGATGGTGCTGTTCCGAGCGGTGCTCGGGCTGCGCGGCTCGTACCTCGCCTCCGCCCTGAACCTCATGCAGCTGCTCGGATGGACGGCCGTGGAGTTCTGGGCCATGGGTCAGGTGGCGAACGTCGCGTCCAGGCGGATGTTCGGCCTCGACGCCTACCACCTGTGGCTGGGGATCGTCGCGATCGTGTGCACGGTGCTGGCGGTGGGCGGGCCCATCCTGGTCGTGCGGCGTTGGTTGGAGCGGTTCGGGATCTACGTGCTGATCGGGACCGCCGCGTGGATCACGTTCCGGGCCGTGGCCACCGCGGACCTGGGGGCGATCTGGGGGGGGCCGGGGGAAGGCGGGCTCCCCTTCTGGCTGGCTGTGGACCTGGTCATCGTGATGCCGATCTCGTGGCTGCCGTTGGCGGCCGACTACAACCGGTTCGCCCGCCGAGACGCCCGCGCTTTCGCCGGAACGTACTGGGGCTACTTCGTCGGCAACGCCTGGTTCTACGGGCTCGGCGCGCTGCTCGTTCTGGGAGCCGGGGCGGCCGCGGACGTGGTCGGCATCGGCGTCGCCATCGTCTCGGTAGCCGGCGGCTCCCTCTTGCTGGCGGCCCTTCTGGTCGGCGAGAGCGACAACGCCTTCGCCGACATCTACTCGTCGGCCGTGTCCGTCCAGAACGTCGCGCCCGAAGCACCGCAGCGGGCGCTGATCGCCGTGCTCGGGGCAGTGGCGTTCGGGCTGGCTCTGTTCCTGTCGATGGACCGCTACATCTTGTTCCTATCTCTGATCGGGTCCGTATTCGTGCCGCTCTTCGGGGTCTTCGCGGCCGATTACTTCGTCCTGCGGCGGGGGCGGTACCTCGAAGACGAGCTGTTCGCGCGGGAGCGTGCCCAGATCCACTGGCGCGGGCTGGTGCCCTGGGCGGCCGGGATCCTGATGTACCAGTGGAGCGTCGCGCCGGGCGGGTTCCCCGCCTGGTGGACCGACGCGATGGGCACTTTCTTCCACGCGTGGCTGCACCTTCCGTTCCCGCTGTTCGACGGCGCGTGGGGAGCGAGCCTGCCCAGCGTTGTCGTCGCGTTCGCGCTGGGGCTGCTGCTGCCGCGGTCTAGGACGCCGCTGTCGGCGGGGGAGCGGCCACCAGCAGGATGACGGCCGGGTCCTCCGACGCGTTGGTGAGGGTGAGTTCCTGGCCGGCCGGGACCGGCGCCGTCTCCCACTGACCGAGGCGCCTGCGGCTCCGGCCCACCTGGACCACCACGCGGCCGGCGGCGACCAGGCACAGGCCGTCGGACGCGGGATCCCCCACGGGTCCGTGCTGCTGGCCCCGCTCCAGGCAGATCACCTCGGACCATAGGTGAACCCCTTCCCACAAGGTCTGGCGGTGGGGCCCCTCCTCGGAGAAGTGCACGAGGTCGCGCAGGTCCTTCGCGTTCACGGCGGCAAGCCTACCGGCGGCGCCGCGTGTTGCCCCGCATCGTCCCTGGGTAGACTGGCCGTCCGTTCCTCCTGGGAGGGTTCGACATCGTGGCACAGTTCACCTACTCCACCGCGTCACCCGCAGAGGTCTCCGTCGACGTCTTGGTACTGCCGATCTTCGAGGGCCCGGAGCCCGGACCGGGGATCAGGGACATCAAGGCGGTCGACCTTCTGGGCATCTTCGCGGCCGCCAAGTTGAAGGGGAAGAAGGGCGAGAGCCTGCTCGTTCCCAACACCGGCGACGCCTACGCGGCGAGGTCCGTGCTGCTGGTCGGGATGGGAAAGAGGGCCAAGGCCACCGCGGACACCGTTCGCCGAGCCATCGGCCGCGTCGCGCCCCAGCTCGTGAAGCAGGCCACGGTGGCCACGACGGTTGCCCAGGCCGCCGGCAAGCCCGAGGACGCGGTTCAGGCCGCGGTGGAGGGGGTGCTGCTCGGTTCGTACCGGTTCGACCGGTACAAGAGCGGGAAGAAGGAGGACGCCGTCCCCGAGGTGCCGGCACTGGAAGCCTTCACGGTCCTGGGCCCCTCGCGGTGGGACGCGAAGAAGGCCAAGGCCGCCATGGCCCGGGCCGAGGTCGTGGCTGATGCGGTGGCCTGGGCCCGCGATCTGGTGAACACCCCGGCCCTCGACTGCACACCGGACTTCCTGGCCAAGGAGGCGCAGAAGATGGCCCGCGAGGTCGGGCTGGAGTGCAGGATCTGGGGCATGCCCGAGCTCGAGAAAGGCGGCTTCGGCGGCATCATCGGGGTCGGCTCGGGCAGCGCGAACCCGCCACGGCTCATCGAGCTCGCCTACACGGGGGCCGGCAAGGCCCAGCCCTACGCGCTCACCGGCAAGGGCATCTCCTTCGACTCCGGGGGCCTGTCCATCAAGGACGCGAACCAGATGGAGACGATGAAGGACGATATGGGCGGGGCCGCGTCGATCATGGCCACGATGAAGGCCATCGCCCGGCTGAAGCCCAAGATCAACGTGATCGCCGCGATCCCCTCGGCCGAGAACATGCCGAGCGGAACCGCGATCCGGCCCGGCGACGTCCTGCGGCACCGGGGCGGCAAGACCTCCGAGGTCCTGAACACCGACGCGGAGGGCCGGCTCGTGCTGGCCGACGCGCTGGCCTACCTCGCCGAGCAGAGGCCCAAGACCATCGTCGACGCGGCCACGCTGACCGGCTCCTGCGTGGTGGCGCTGGGACCGGAGCTGTACGGGGTGTTCAGCAACGACCGGACCGTGGCCCGCGACGTGCTGGCCGCCGGTCGCACGGTGGGCGAGCCGGGCTGGGAGCTGCCGTTGTGGGAGAACTACCGGCAGGACATCGACTCGGCGGTGGCCGACATCCAGAACGTCGGCAAGCGTTGGGGCGGCGCGATCACCGCTGCGTGGTTCCTGGCCGAGTTCGTGGACGGAACCCCCTGGGTCCACCTGGACATCGCAGGCCCCGCCTTCACCGACAAGGCCGGCGACCTCGGGCCCAAGGGTGGAACCGGGATCCCGGTTCGTGCCCTCGTGCAGTACCTGCTGACGCGAGCCACCGCCGGCAAGCGCTCGTAGGCAGATGGCCGAGACCGTGCGGAGCGGGCCGGCCCTGGCCGTGTTCGCGCACCCCGACGACGCCGAGATCGCCTCGGGCGGGACCCTCGCCAAGTGGTGCGCGGCCGGCAGGGAGGTGCACCTGCTGATCCTGACGAACGGGGATCGCGGCTCCGACGATCCGGACCAGGATCGGGCGGAGCTCGCGGCCACGCGCAGGTCCGAGTCCGAGGCCGCCGGCCGGGTGCTGGGGCTGGTCGGGGTCCGCATCCTCGGGATCCACGACGGGGAGCTCGAGAACACCACCGAGGTCCGGGCCGAGGTGGTCCGGTCCATCCGCGAGATCCGGCCCGAGACCGTGCTGTCGTGCGATCCCACCGCCTGGTTCTTCGAGAACCGGTACTACAACCACTCCGACCACCGGACCGCCGGCGTGATCGCCCTCGATTCCCTGTTCCCCGGCGCCGGCAACCCGCACTTCTTCGATGAGCACCTCGGCGAGGGGCTCGGTGTGTGGAGCGTGACGGACGCATGGCTGGGGTGGACGCTGGAGCCGAACCACCACGAGGACATCACCGGGTTCCTGCCCGCGAAGCTGGCCGCCCTGTCCGAGCACCGGAGCCAGGTGGCGGGCGAGGGCATCTGGTTCTTCGAGGAGTGGCTGCCGCATGAGGCGGCGGAGGCCGGTCAGCGGATCGGCGTGGAACACGCCGAGTCCTTCCGGGTGCTGGACCTGGCGCAGTGAACCTGTTCCCAGCTACTGCCTGATCCCCACCGCCAGGAGCACGTCTCGGAAGTCGTTGACGGGATCGGCGAACCGCTCGGCGAACACCTCGCGGGCCCGCCCCAGGAACCGCTCGAACGCCTCCTCGCCCAGCATCTCGCGAACGAACCGGCCCATGGCGGCGGAGGCTCGGCCCGTCACGTACTCCTCCTGCGAGTACCGGAAGTGGTACTCGCGCCTTTCGACGCGGACCGGGCGCAACCCCGCGTCCCGCAGGGCCTGTTCCAGCCGCATGGGGTCGGCGAACCGGTCCTCCCACGGTGCCGCTGTCGTCATCGCGTCCTGGAGCAGCTCCTGCTGGACGACCTCCTCGACCAAGCTCCGCCAGGTCCGCTGGAGGTCGTCGGGCCGGCCCGTCCAAGTGGAGACGGCCAGGCGACCCCCCCGTTTCAGGACCCGGAGCATGTCGAACAAGGCTGTCTGGTACTTGGTGAAGAAACCAATCACGAAGTTCGCGGTGACCACGTCGAACGCACCGTCGCGGAACGGGAGATCGATGGCCTCCGC
>JAHEXX010000123.1 GCA_023251895.1 bacterium | reverse complement strand
CAGCACCTCGCCCGCCGGCGTGTCTTCGGGCACGGTCCCGACGGGGAACGAGGCCACGGTTTCGATCGGCGTGTCGAACCCGCGTCCGGCGGCGACCACCCGGGAGCGCAGATCCCTGTCGGTGAGGATGCCCCACCCGCCGTCCCGGGGGATCAGCAGGCAGGAGATGCGCTCCCTGGTCATCAGGGCAGCGGCCTCGGTCACCGGCGTGTCGGGTGGACACGTCACCGGCGGCCGGTTGACCATCGAGCCCACCGACCGCAGCTCGGTCGACGCCGCCTCGGGGTCGCGCCCGGTCGCCCGGGCCACCCGGCGGTGCATCGCCCTGGCGATGAACGCCAATCCCTGCTGGCTCCCCAGCAGGCGCTCGGCCTCGAGTCGGTCGATCAGGTAGCACTCCGTGTCCTCGTGGGCCCGGACCGTCGCGGATGGCCCCGAGCCGGCTAGGAGCGACCACTCCCCTAACAACTCCCCCTCGCCCATCAGGTCGATGGGCCGTTCGTCGTCGAGGATCTCCACCGCGCCTTCGCGGACGACGTACAGGAACCGGGAGGGCTCGCCGGCCTGACGAAGGATCACCGCACCCGCCGGGTACCGCTCGACGGTGACGCCGTGCGAGAGGTGGCTCAGGTCGTCGGGGTCGAGCGAATCGAAGGGGGGGTGCCGGGCCAGGAAGGCGACAACGTCCACGCGTGCGGAGTATCGCACCGTCCGGGATTCCTAGCTGGTGCCCCGCGTCGCGGCGGGGAACGCCATCCGCGCGCTGAGGCCTCCTCCCGGCGTGGGCTCCAGCCACATCCGCCCCCCCTGGGCCTCGGTCAGCGATCGAGCGAGCGCGAGGCCAAGCCCTGCACCTCCGGTGTCGCGGGCTCGGCTAGGATCGGCCCGGGCGAACCGCTCGAAGGCCCTGGGGGCGAGTTCCGAGGGTAGGCCCGGCCCGTGGTCGGCGACCGTCAGCATCACCTCGTTGCCGCTCGGCTCCCAATGCACCGTCGCCACGCCGCCGCCGTGAAGACCTACGTTCTCCAGCACCGCGTCCAGGACCGCCGCGGCGGCGACGCGGTCGCCGCGGGCCTCCAGCCGCCCTGGCCCCGACAGCTGGAGCCGACTGTGGTGGGCGATCTCGCTTCGCCGGGCCGCCGAACGGCACACCTCGGCCACGTCGAACGGCTTGCGTTCCAGGACCACCCGACCGTGCTCCGCCCGGGCTAGCAGCAGCATCCGTTGGGTCAGGTCGGTCATGTAGTCGATCTCGCCGAGGACCTGACTCCCAAGGTCGGGCTCGCCCTCGGCCAGGAACTCCACCCCCGAGCGGATGAACGTGAGGGGGGTGCGGAGCTCGTGGGAGGCGTCGGCGGCGAAGGCGGCTTGGGCGTCATAGGCGCGCTGGATCGGCCGCACGGCCCGGCCGGCCAGCCACCACCCTGCGCCCAGGCTGACGGCAACCGCTACGGCCCCACCCGCCAGGAGCAACAGGCGGACCCGATGGAGCAGCGCGTCCTCGGCTTTCAGCGACCGGCCGGCGACGACCGTGGCGATGGGCACGCCGTGGACGTCCGCCTTCAGGGTGACGACCCGAACCCGCTCGCCGGACACGGTGGCGTCCGAGACCTCGGATCGGCCCGGCGACAGCCACGGCGGCACCTCCAGCGTGTCCCCGACGATCGTTCCGTTCGGCGCGAACACCACGACCTTGATCGCGGCCGCGGAGGGCACGTCGGAGTCGGGTGCAGGGAGCGGCCCCTCGTGTTCCACGATCCGAGCCACCTGACCCTCCGCGGCCGCACGAAGCTCCTGAGTGGCCGAGCGGTCCAGGCTTCGCGACAGCAGCAGGTATCCGCTCGCTCCGAGGGCCACGAGGATCACGGCGAGGACGCCCGCATGGGAGGCGGCCATCCGCAGGCGGACCCCTCGGAACATCAGCGCCCCACCGCGTAGCCCACGCCGCGGACGGTCTGGATGATGTTTCCGGCCTCGCCCAGCTTCCTGCGGAGGTAGTGGATGTACAGGTCCACGACCTTGGTCTGCGCTTCGAACGTGAACTCCCACACGTACTCGAGCAGCTCGGACCGAGTCATCACGCGGCCGGCGTTGCGCAGCAGGCATTCCAAGAGCTCGAACTCCTTGGCGGTGAGCTCGACGTTCTCCCGGTTCACGGTGACCCTGTGGGAGGTCGGATCCAGGGACACCGGGCCGTGGGTCAGACGCTGATCGCGAGTGAACCGCCGGGTCAGGGCCTCGATCCGGGCGATCAGCTCGGCGAAGGCGAAGGGCTTGACCAGGTAGTCGTCGGCGCCGGCCCGCAGGCCGGTCACGCGGTCGTCCACCGCGTCGCGGGCGGTCAGCATGAGGATGGGGAGCTGGATGCCGCGGTTGCGGAGTTCCTTGGTCAGGTCGACGCCGTCGATTCCCGGGAGCATCACATCGACCACGGCCAGGTCGTACCCGCCCGTGGTCGCCGACTCGAGGCCATCGGTTCCCGTGAAAGCGGGGGTGGCCTCGTACCCCTCGCGCTGGAGCCGGGAGGCGAGCAGCGTGGCCAGGCGGTGGTCGTCCTCCACCACCAGGATCTTCATCGGCTCCATGTTCTCGTCCTCCCGCGGACCCTTGGCCCGATCCTTACCCTCCTCAAATCTTCGTCCAAACCTCCTCCAACGGTTCTCGTCCACACTCGGCGCCATGCCGACGAGAGGGCATCACCGCGTCAGGGCAGAGTCGGTCGGGGCGAGCTGGCGCGAGCAGCCGTGGTCGATCCGAGTGCTCCGAGCCTTCCTGGGCGTGACGTTCGTATACGCCGGGATCCAGAAGTTCGCGGACCCGAACTTCTTCCACGCCGGGACCCCCGACTACATCGGGAGCCAACTGCAGAGCTTCGCGCGGGGAAGCCCCCTCGCGTCGGTCCTCGGTGTCGCCGAGTACATGCCCGTCCTGACCGGCATGTGCGTCGCCTTGGCCGAGATCGCCGTGGGTGCCGGAACCTTGCTCGGGATCGGGGCCGTCACGAGCGCGGCCGGAGGCCTGCTGATCAGCATCACGCTGTGGCTCTCGGCCACCTGGCACGTCCACCCGTACTTCCTGGGATCGGACTCGATGTACGCGGTGGCCTGGCTGGCCTTCCTGGCCGCGATCTTCGAGTCGCAGCATCGTAGAGGGCGAGCGAAGCGGCGGCCCGCGGCGGCCATGCCGGACGGGTTCGGTCGTCGCGAGTTGCTCCGCGGTGGCGCGCTCGCAGCCTTGTCCGTCCTGGTGGGCAGCGCGGCCCGGGCTTTCGCCGGCCCGGACTCGCCGCCCACGCCCTTCGCTCGCTCGGCGCGCTCCTCGGGCCGGGCCGGGGCGGCAGCCGGCGGGAAGCCCGGGCAACGCCCGGCGCGGGGGAAGGTGATCACGTCCCTCGACCGCCTCCCCGTCGGCGATGCCGTGAGCTTCACAGCCCCGGGAATGGGCCCGGCCGCCCTCGTCCGCACGTCCCAAGACGAGGTCGTTGCCTTCAGCCGGGTCTGTACGCACGCCGGCTGCCTGGTCGGCTACGACACCTCCACGCGCATCCTGATCTGTCCATGTCACGGCGCGGAGTTCGACCCCACCCGACAGGGCGCTCCCATCGCCGGTCCAGCGGCGACGCCGCTGGCACCCGTCGACGTGACGATCGACAAGGCCACGGGCCAGGTGATCCTGCCCTCTTAGATATCCGCTCGCGTGAGTTGGCCGCCGAAGGGGCCCCGGCCCGTCACGCTCGCGGCGCCGCACCGGGCCGCGAGGCCGAGAGCCCGCTCCAGGTCTCGCCCCTCACCGAGGGCGAAGGTGAGTCCGGCCGCGAAGCTGTCGCCGCACCCATAGGTGTCGACGACCGGTCCCGGGAGCGGCGCGGCCTCGTAGCGTCCCGCGTCGGAGGACGTCTCGTACGTCCCGCCCCGGACCCCCTCGGTGCGAACCACGATGGTCGCGCCACGGGTGAGCGCGGACGGGTTGTACCGCTCCGCGGGATCGTGTCCGCTCCCCACCGCGGCGTCGAGGAGGACGCCGCCCGCGACCAGGGTCGGAAACGCTCTGGTGGTCGCGACGAGCACGCGGGCGCGCCGCGCCTCGCGGAGCGCGTCGGGATCCCCGGCCGTGAAGTACACGGCGTCCGCCTCGGCCAGCTCGTCCCACGCGAGCGGGTCCTCGGCGTGCGGATCCAGCCGCTCGCCCAGGGTCGTGATGGTCCTCTCGCCCGCGGGATCGATGAACGTCACAGCCCTGCGGGTCGGCGCGCCGCGGATAGCGGCCTCCACCCCCACCCCCAACGACTCCAGTTCCCGCCGGGAGCGTCGGCCGAGATCGTCGTCTCCCAGCGCGGTGAGGAAGGTGCAGGCGCCGGCGAGCTTGGCCAACTGGACCGCGGCGATGGCGCCACCCCCGCCCGGCTCCTCCCACCACTCCCTGGCGTGCACGATGTCCCCGGCCGCCGGAACGTGATCCACGCGTCCGAACTCGATCCACTCCGTGTGGCCCACGACGGCGACCTTCATGAGCGTGAGTGTGTCACCGGCAACCGGACGTCGCGGCGTATCCTCGCACCATGCGCGATGAGGTGCGACTCACCAAGTTCAGCCACGGCGCCGGCTGAGCGTGCAAGCTCGGTCCGAGTGACCTGGCCCAGGTCCTGGGCCAACTCGAGGCTCCGGCGCTGCCGGCCGAGGTGCTGGTGGCGGCGGAGACCGGCGACGACGCGGCCGTCTACCTCCTGCCCGGCGGGCAGGGGCTGGTGGCGACGGTCGACTTCTTCACGCCCATCGTCGACGACGCCTACGACTGGGGACGGATCGCCGCCGCGAACGCGTTCAGCGACGTGTACGCGATGGGGGGGCGACCGGCCATCGCGTTGAACGTCGCGAGCTGGCCCGTGGACGATCTGCCCCTCGAGATGCTGGCCCGGGTCCTGCAGGGTGGACAGGACGTGGCCCGGGCGGCCGGCGCGGTCGTGGTCGGCGGCCACACGATCACCGACCCGGAGCCGAAGTACGGGATGGTCGCGCTCGGCTTCGTGGACCCGGCGAAGGTCGTTCGGAATTCGACCGCGCCGGCCGCCGCGCGCCTGTTCCTCACCAAGCCCTTGGGCCTCGGCATCATCTCCACGGCCATCAAGCGGGGGAGGGCAGCACCGGAGCAGGTAGTCACCGCCGTCGAGACGATGGTCACGCTGAACGAGGCCGCTTCGGAGGCCATGGTGGAGGCGGGGGCGGAGGCGGCCACCGATGTCACCGGGTTCGGGCTGCTGGGGCACCTGCAGCGAATGCTGGACGCATCCGGTGTGGGGGCCATCGTGGACGCCGCCGCCGTCCCCTTCCTTGACGGCGTGCTCCAACTGGCCGTGGCCGACGTCGTCCCCAGCGGAACCAAGCGGAACCACGCGTTCCTGCGGCCGTTCACGGACTGGGGCGAGCTCACGCAGCCGGAGCAGTTCGCGCTGGCCGACGCCCAGACTTCCGGAGGCCTGTTGATCGCCTCGACGGACGGCGAACGCCTCGTCGCCGCCCTGACCCAACGGGGAATAGCCTGGGCCGAGATCGGCGTTACCACCGCCACCGACCCCGGCCGGATCGCTTTAACGGGCCGGGTTCAGGGAATTCCACCCGGCTGATAGAGTTATTGCAGGTGCAATGAACGAGCTGGACGGCATCCTGTTCAAGGAGATGGTGGAGCACGGCCTCGCCGGGTTCCCCAATGAAGCGTGCGGACTGGTGGCCGCCAACGGAGAAGGCCGGGCGGTCCGGTTCTTCCCGATGAGGAATGCGGACGCCAGCCCGGTGACCTACCGCCTGGACGCCCGTGAGCAGCTCAAGGTGTTCGGCGAGATGGACGAGCGAGGCTTGGAGCTGTGGGCCATCTTCCACACCCACACCCATTCGGAGGCCTACCCGTCGGAGACCGACCGGCGGCAGGCGTTCTACCCGGAGGCGCGGTACATGATCATGTCGCTGGCCGACCGCGAGAACCCCGTCCTGCGGGCGTTCCGGATCTCAGACGGCGACTTCGCCGAGGAGGAGCTGACTATCGGGTGACCGGCTTCGGGTTCACCGAGGAACAGGTCCAGCGCTACGCGCGGCACATCATCCTGCCCGGCATCGGCGGCGCCGGCCAGAAGGCCCTGCTGAACGCGAAGGTCCTGTGCATCGGGGCCGGCGGGCTGGGTTCTCCGATCGCGATGTACCTGGCCGCCGCCGGCGTCGGCACGGTCGGCATCCTGGACTTCGACAGGGTGGATCTGTCGAACCTCCAGCGCCAGATCGTGCACGGCACGAAGGACGTGGGGCGGCCCAAGGTGGAATCGGCAGCCGAGACCCTGAGGGACATCAATCCCGGCATCGAGGTCGTGACCTACGACACGCTACTCGGGAGCGACAACGCGTTCGGCATCCTGGAACCTTGGGACATCGTGATCGACGGCACCGACAACTTCCCGGTGCGGTACCTCGTCAACGACGCGACCCAGATACTCGGCAAACCGCTCGTGTACGGGTCGATCTACCAATTCGAGGGTCAGGCCACGGTGTTCATGCCGGGACAGGAGGCGCCGTGCTACCGGTGCCTGTTCCCGCAGCCGCCGCCGCCGGGGACCGTGCCGTCGTGCGCCGAGGGCGGCGTGTTCGGCGTCCTGCCCGGGATCGTGGGCTGCATCCAGGCCACCGAGGCCATCAAGCTCATCACCGGGCTCGGCGAGCCCCTGATCGGCAAACTCCTGATCTTCGACGCCCTGGTCATGGAGTTCACAACCGTGAAGATCCGGTGGGACGCCGACTGCCCGGTGTGCGGCAAGGAGCCCACGGTGACCGAGCTGATCGACTACGACATGTTCTGCGGCATCCCCAGTCGCACACAAGAAGGAGACACCGCCTGATGTCCGTTCGAGTAAAGCTGCCGACCATCCTCCGCAAGCACGCGGGCGGCGAGGCCCAGATCCAGGCCGAGGGCGCGACGCTCCGCGAGCTCCTTGGCGACCTGGAGGCCAGGTACCCCGGGATCACGAAGAACGTCGTGTCCGAGGACGGTGGCTTGCACCGCTTCATCAACGTCTACGTGAACGACGAGGACGTCCGCTACCTGGGCTCGCTCGAGACCACCGTCCAGGAAGGCGACACCGTCTCGATCCTGCCCGCCGTCGCCGGCGGCTAGCTACGGCCATTGGCGACCACACCCTGCACCGGCGCGGGGAGCCGTCGGAGCGTGCCGACGTCGGATAATGGTGGGTCTTCGAGTAGCCGCAACCGGGGAACCAAGGTCCGTCTTGACCGCGTCC
>JAHEXX010000032.1:4490-23105 GCA_023251895.1 bacterium | reverse complement strand
ACGTCAACCCTTTCTAGACCGGGCCTGGGTTCGCCGGTATGCTTCTCTGCCGTTCCGCACGACTCGACGCGAAGGGGGATCGCATGATGGCCGAAGTCCTCGTCGCCCTGCCGCATCCCTCGGGGGTCGCGCGCTAGCACATCGCATCACATCGATCTGAGTTGACGCTGTCCCGTCCGGGGCGGCCTTCTTCGTTTCCCCACCAGAAGGAGGCCCATCGATGACTGCGCTCGAGTACACCGACGACGCCATCCTGATGACCTACGTCGGCGACCAAGAACCCGCACGCCCGGGAGCTCCTGGAGCGCGACGTCGGCAGGATCTGCGCGCACTTCTCGCGCTTCGGCATCTCGGCCGACGGGGCCGGATCGCCGGAGACCTCTGGACCGGCTGGGAGTTCGCCGAGCTCTACCCCGACGACCCCGACCCCACGTCGTTGTCGGGCTGAAACCGCTTGCAGATGCCGGAATGCCCAGCAACCCTTCGGGCTGCTGGGCCATCGGCCTTGGTGGGGTCGGAGACCGACCCACGCCTCGATATGTATCGGTCGGCGCTAGCTCTCGCTGGAGCCGGCCAGCTCGACCGGCGGCGTCTCCGGCGAGGTCGGGACCTCGAACACGATCTCGCCGTCGCTGGCATCCACGATGATGGTCTGCCCGGTCCGGAACTCCTTCCACAGCAGCTTCTCCGAGAGAGGGTCCTCCACCATCCGCTGCAGGGTCCGCCTCAACGGCCGCGCGCCCAGAGCCTGGTCGTAGCCCTTCTCGGCGAGCAGCTCCTTGGCCGCGTCGGTCAGATCGATGTCGAGGTCTTTGGCCGTCAGCTGCTCGCGAACCCGCTTCATCAACAGGTCGACGATCTTCTTCACGTCCGCAATGGTCAGCGACCGGAACACGATGACTTCGTCGATGCGGTTGAGGAACTCCGGCCGGAACTGGCGCTTGAGCTCCTCCGTTACCTTCTCCCGCATCTTCTCGTAGGTCACCTGGTCGTCCCGGGCCGCGGTGAACCCGATCCCGATGCCCTTCGCGATGTCCCGGGTGCCCAGGTTCGACGTCATGATGATGATCGTGTTCTTGAAGTCCACCGTGCGGCCCTGCGCGTCGGTCAAGCGCCCGTCCTCCAGGATCTGGAGGAGCGTGTTGAAGACGTCGGGGTGGGCCTTCTCGATCTCGTCGAACAGGATCACGCTGAACGGCTTGCGCCGGACCGCCTCAGTGAGCTGGCCGCCCTCCTCATATCCCACGTAGCCGGGCGGTGAGCCGATCAGCCGGCTGACCGTGTGCTTCTCCATGTACTCGGACATGTCGAGCTGGATCAGCGCGTCCTCGTCACCGAACAGGAACTCCGCCAGGGTCTTGGACAGTTCGGTCTTCCCCACGCCCGATGGGCCCAGGAAGATGAACGAGCCGGACGGTCGTTTGGGGTCCTTCAGGCCGGCCCGGGTTCGCCGGATGGCCTTCGACACGGATCTGATCGCGTCGTCCTGGCTGATGATGCGCTTGTGGAGCTCGTCCTCCATGCGCAGCAGCTTCTCGGTCTCCTCCTCGGTGAGCTTGAAGACCGGGATGCCCGTCCAGATCGAGAGGACCTCGGCGATCTCCTCCTCGTCCACCTCGGAGAGGACGTCCATCTCGCCCGACTTCCATTCGCGCTCGCGCTCGGCGCGCTCGTCGAGCAGTCGCTTCTCGTCGTCGCGCAGCCGCGCGGCAGCCTCGAAGTCCTGTGCGTCGATGGCCGATTCCTTCTTCAGCCGGACCTCGGCGATCCTCTCGTCGACCTCGCGGACGTTGGGCGGCGCGGTCATACGCCGGATGCGCATCCGCGAGCCTGCTTCGTCGATCAGGTCGATGGCCTTGTCCGGCAGGAACCGATCGGAGATGTAGCGGTCCGACAGGTTGGCCGCGGCCACCAGGGCCGAGTCGGTGAAGGACACGCGGTGGTGAGCCTCGTACCGGTCCCGCAGGCCCTTGAGGATCTCGATCGTGTGCGCGACCGTGGGCTCCTCGACGTTGATGGGCTGGAACCGCCGCTCGAGCGCCGCGTCCTTCTCCAGGTGCTTGCGGTACTCGTCGCGGGTCGTAGCGCCGATGGTCTGGAGCTCGCCCCGGGCGAGCATGGGCTTGAGGATGCTGGCCGCATCGATCGCGCCCTCGGCCGCGCCCGCGCCCACAAGCGTGTGCAGCTCGTCGATGAACAGCACGATATCGCCGCGGGTGCGGATCTCCTTGAGGACCTTCTTCAGCCGCTCCTCGAAGTCGCCACGGTAGCGAGAGCCCGCGACCAGGGCTCCGAGGTCGAGCGTGTAGATCTGCTTGTTCTTCAGGGTCTCGGGGACTTCGCCCTTGACGATATCCTGGGCCAAGCCCTCGACGATGGCGGTCTTTCCCACTCCAGGCTCGCCGATCAGGACCGGGTTGTTCTTGGTCCGGCGAGACAGCACCTGCATGACCCGCTCTATCTCCTTCTCCCGCCCGATAACCGGGTCGAGTTTGGTCTCGCGCGCGAGCTGCGTGAGGTTCCGACCGAACTGGTCGAGCACCATGGAACCCTGCTGCCCGGTTGCCTCACCCCCCCCGGTCTGCTCTTTGCCGCCGGTGTAGCCGGAAAGCAGCTGGATCACGGTCTGGCGAACGCGGTTCAGATCGGCGCCGAGTTTCTGGAGGACCTGGGCAGCGACGCCCTCGCCCTCCCGGATGAGCCCGAGGAGGATGTGCTCGGTGCCGATGTAATTGTGGCCGAGCTGCAGCGCCTCGCGGAGCGAGAGCTCCAGGACCTTCTTGGCTCGGGGCGTGAACGGGATGTGCCCGGTGGGGGCGGCCTGGCCCTGGCCGATGATCTCCTCCACCTGCTGGCGCACCGCCTCGAGCGAGATGTTGAGGGACTCGAGGGCCTTGGCAGCGACTCCCTCACCCTCGTGGATCAGCCCGAGCAGGATGTGCTCGGTGCCGATGTAGTTGTGGTTGAGCATCCTCGCCTCTTCCTGGGCGAGGACGACGACCCTTCTCGCTCGGTCGGTGAACCGCTCAAACATATGGACCTCCGGGCCGGAGCCCGCCTTCCGGGCACCCCCGGGGATCTGGGGACCACGTCCTACCCCCGAGGCACATCGAGCGCCCCGAGCGACGCCAGCGCGTCACCGATGCGCCCTCGAAACGGAAGTATACCCTTGGCCTCCGATATGCCCGAAAAGCTCTCGCCGCCTTCCCCCATTCAAAGGGCAACCCTCCTACTGGTTATTCGGCGATTCCGTCCCCCGGGATGAGTTCCGCCCTGCATGACGAAAGGCCTCGCCCGTTCGAACTACACACTTTCCCCCTTTCGGCCCGTTGCGATGCACTACAACCGTCGGGCAAGATTCCTACAGCTTCCCCCAGTCACCGTTGAACGTGCATACCCTGCAAGGAGCGATGGCGTTGCGGGTTCTCGTTGTGGACGATCACCCGGCATTCCGGCGGGCCCTGACCTCGGCTTTGCGCATGGTCGACGATGTCGAGGTGGCCGGGGAGGCCGGCGGCGGCATCGCCGCCACCGAGCAGGCAGCAGCCTTGGAACCCGACGTCATCCTGATGGACCTGTCGATGCCCGACCTTGATGGCATCGAGGCGATGAAGCTCATCCACAAGACGAAACCCGACCTGCCGGTCGTAATCCTGACCGCCCACGCCGACCCGGGCGTCGAGCGGGAGGCCAGGGACGCCGGTGCCTCCGGTTTCCTCGCCAAGGGCATCGGTCTGGAGGAGCTCGTGGTCGTGCTGCACGAGGCCGCGGAGTCCTAGCGGATCAACCGCCCGCGCGCCGGGCAGGATCAGGTCTGCTCGGGGCGATGATGAGGAAAGGCGATGACGTCGCGGATCGACGGCGCATCGGCAAGGATCATCGTGAGGCGGTCGACGCCGATGCCCAGGCCGCCGGCTGGCGGCATCCCGTGCTCGAGAGCCGTGAGGAAGTCCTCGTCGAGAGGGTGGGCTTCCTCGTCGCCCAGACGCCTGGCCTCCTGCTGGGCCATGAACCGGGCCCGCTGGTCGTCGGGGTCGGTCAGCTCCGAGTAGGCCGCTCCGAGCTCGATGCCCGCGAGGTAGGGGTCGACGTGCTCGGTCAGCGTCGGGTCGTCGCGGTGCGGCCGCGCCAGCGGCGAGATCTCTCGGGGGAAGTCCTTGACGAAGGTCGGGTCCCATAGCGAGGGCTCGACGATCCGCTCCCACATCTCCTGGACGATCTTGCCGGGTCCCCACTTCGGGTCCACCCCGACGTCGTGCCGGTCGGCCAGCACCGCGAGGTCGGAGCGGCCGAGGGTCACTTCCTCGCCGACGGCCTCCGACAGCGAAGCGAGCATCGTGACGCGCTTCCAGGCCGGCTCAACGTCGAGATCCCGTTCCTGGTAGGTGAACCTGAGCGAGCCTTTGACCTCGAGGGCGGCGGCCCGCACCAGGTCCTCCACGAGGGCCATCATCCCCTCGTAGTCGGTGTAGGCCTGGTAGACCTCCATCATGGTGAACTCCGGGTTGTGATCGCGGTCGACGCCCTCGTTGCGGAAGTTCCGGCCGATCTCGTAGACCCGTTCCATCCCCCCGACAAGCAGCCGCTTCAAGTACAGCTCCAGCGCGATCCGCAGGTACAGGTCGATGCCCAGCGCCTCGTGATGCGTGGTGAACGGCTTGGCGAGGGCCCCCCCTGCCTGCGGCTGCAAGACCGGGGTCTCCACCTCGATGAACCCGTGCTCCTCGAAGTACCGCCTGAAGGCCCTCAACACGCCGGCCCGGACCTCCAGAACGGTCCGTCGGGCCTCCAGGTCGGTGGCGAGCTGCAGGTAGCGCTGGCGCTGCTGGAGGTCTGGGTCCTTCAGGCCGTGCCACTTCTCCGGGAGTGGCAAGAGCGATTTCGTGAGCATCGTGACCTCGTCGACGCGGATCGACAGCTCGCCTTTCTTCGTGGTCACCACACGCCCGCGCGCCCCCACCACGTCGCCGAGGTCGACCTGGTCGAGCAGCGCGAACCGGTCCGGGCCGAGGTCGTCCTCGGCACAGAACAGCTGGATGTCCCCGGTTCGATCCCGCAGGGTGAAGAACACGAGCCTGCCGAACCGTCGGGCCAGCACGACGCGGCCGGCCACGGACGTTCGGTCCTCTGTGACCGAGTCGGGGCTGAGATCCGCGTACTCCCGGTGGAGCTCCGCCGCGTGGATCTCGGGCTCGTAGGTCAACGCGAAGGGTTCGATCCCCTTGGCCCGCAGCCGCACCAGACTGTCGCGGCGGGCCCGGCGAACCTCTTTCTCCCGGTAGCCCTCAGTCATGGACGTCGTTCGCGTTCCGCTCGAAGATCAGGCGGAGCCCCTCGAGTGTGAGCCACGGATCGTACTCGTCGACGAATTGGCAGTGGGGAACGATGATCGGGGCCAGCCCCCCGGTCGCCACCACCGTGGCGTCCCCGCCCAGCTCCTTGCGGATACGCTCGATCATCCCGTCGGCCTCTGCGGCCGTTCCGTAGATCAGCGCCGCTTGGATGCTCTCCGCGGTGTTTCGGCCGATCACCGACGGCGGCGCGTTCAGCTCGACCTGGGGGAGGCGGGCGGTGGACGACGACAGCGAGACGTTCGACACCTGGACGCCGGGGGCGATGGCCCCGCCCAGGAACTCCCCCTTCTCGGAAACCACGTCGTAGGTCGTGGCCGTCCCGAAGTCGACCACGATGCACGGCCCGCCGTACCGGGAGTGCGCGGCGACGGCGTTCACGATGCGGTCGGCACCCACCTCGCGAGGGTTGTCGGTCTGGATCGACAAGCCGGTGCGGGTTCCCGGCTCGACCACCACTGGTGGGAAGTTGAAGTACCGGTGGATCATGTCTCGGAGGGCCGTTGTCGAGGTCGGTACCACCGATGAGATCACCACTCCGGTGATCTGCCGCTGGAAGGAGAGGTCTGCCTGCTCGAGGAGGCTCCCGAAGATCACGGCGAGCTCGTCGGCGGTGCGCTCAGGCTGGGTCGATATGCGCCATCGCCACTCGAGCTCGGTCCCCCGGAACACGCCGAGGACCGTGTTCGTGTTCCCCACGTTCACCGCGAGCAGCACGGACCCCTCCTGTCGGACGGCGCCCATCGTCGCATAGCGATGGCCGAGCCGGCACGCGGTTCACATCGGTAGGAGCAGGTTGTCGATCAGGCGCGTGGGCCCGAACCGGGCGGCGACCACCGCCCGAGCAGGGCCGGTGATATCCCGGATCTCCTCGAAGGTTGCCTCGTCGACGACGGCGACGTCGTCGAGCAGCGCGAGCGGGGTGGCTCCGACCTCCCGGGCCATCGCGGCGGCGAGCACGGCGGCGTCGCGCTCGCCCTTGCGGGCCAGCTCGGCGGCCTCGCAGAGCGCGAGGAACAGGCAGCCGGCCGCCTCCCGCTCCTCGGGGGACAGGTACGCGTTCCGAGATGACATCGCCAAGCCGTCCGACTCCCGCACGATCGGGCAGGCAACGACTTCGACGGGGAACCCCAGCGTCCGGACCATCCGACGGATCACCGCGAGCTGCTGTGCGTCCTTCTCACCGAAGTAAGCGGCGCACGGGCCGGCGAGGTTGAGCAAGCGGGCCACGGCGGTGACGACGCCCCTGAAGTGGCCGGGTCGGGCGGCGCCCTCCAGCCGCTCGCCGAGCGGACCGGGATCGACCGTGACCTCCGGCGGGTAGCCCTCCGGGTACATCTCCTCGACCGTCGGCGCGAAGACCAGGTCTGCGCCCAGGAGCTCGGAGTCGCCCAGGTCGCGTTCTTCGTCGCGTGGGTAGCGCTCGAAGTCTTCGCCGGGGCCGAACTGGAGCGGGTTCACGAAGATCGAGACGATGACCATGTCGCGGTCGTCCCGGGCCCGTCGGATCAGGGAGCGGTGGCCGTCGTGGAAGGCGCCCATGGTGGGGACCAGCCCGACGGCGCGGCCGCCGGCGCGAGCCGCGTCGGCGGCCGCCCGGATCCCCGCCGCATCGCGGATCAGGTCCATTTCGCCAGCACCTCCTCCACCGCCGTCCGCTCCCCCTCCGACAGCCTCCCCGCCCGTTCCGCGAGGTCCAGGGAGACCCGGGCCATGGCAACGTAGGCGGGAACCAGCCGGGGGCGGTGCGCGGCGATGGCCTCCAGGTTGCGCACCAGTGTGCCGGCGTCGCCGCGCACCGCCGGCCCGGTCAGCGCACCGGCAGGGCCGAGCGCCTTGACGTTCTCCAGGGTGGCCCGGGACAGCGGCAGGAACAGCCCAAGCGGGTCGGGTAGGCCGGCGGCCAGATACAGCTCTTCGGCGGCCGCCTGGGTCGCCACCAGGTAGTTCGAGGCAAAGACGGCCGCCGCGTGATACAGCGGCTTCACCTCGTCCGGCAGCCGGAACGGCCGGCCTCCCGCGTCAACCGCCAGCCGCTCCCCGAGCGCGTACCCCTCCTCGTCGTCGGCCGTCACAGCAACGGCAGAACCGGGGATCAGGCGAAGAGCCGCCTCGACGTCGGGGAACGTCTGGAGCGGGTGCGTCGACAGAACCTGCGCGCCGGCGCGGCGAGCGGCCGACAGCGAATCGAGCGACGTGGCCCCCGACAGGTGGACGACGCCTTGCCCCGCGTGGAGGGCTCCGGCGATCGCTTCGCACGCCTCGGCGATGCGGTCGTCGGGCGTTCCCAGGACCACGACGTCGGCGCCGGCCGCAGCTTCGACGGCCGCCCGGACCGGCACGCCGGGCAGGTACCGGGCCGCGCGCTCCGAGGTCCCTTCTCGGCCGGCAACAGCCACGATGCGATATCCCGCGCGCTGCAGCAGGACGGCGAGCGCCGTCCCCACCCGACCCGCCCCGATCACCGCGACGTCCACCGCCGGCGAGTATCCCAACTCAGGGCGTCCAGGCGATGGGGCCGGACGGCCGCGGTTCGGCCTGCGTGAGGCCGAGGTTGAAGACGTGGCCACCGACGAACGCGTACAGCTGCCCGCCGACCGCCAGGTAGATCACACCGTTCTCGCCGAAAGCGGCGCCCACCCGGACCCCCTCGGGAACGTCCCGGATCAGGTCCGGCATCCGACGGCCGGTTCCCGCGCCGCCCTGCAACCGATACACGGAACGCCCCTCACCCATGTCGCCCACGACCAGGGCGTAGCGCCCATCGTTCGACCATGCCAGCACCCGTTCGACCTCCAGGTCCGCCGTCGGCAAGCCGAATGGAACGGGACCGCCTCGCCCCATCCAGTACAGCAGCGCACCGGAAGGCGCTGCGGGCGTCGGCCCCGCGTTGCCGTCGGGAGCCCCCGACGGCGTGGGATCGACCCGGACGACCAGCAGGTCCCCCGTCGGGGAGGACGAGACCATCGCGTACCGACCCAGCACGAGGTGCCCGACGCCCAGCCCGGCGAAGTAGATCCCGACGCTGTGGTGGGTGGCGCGCGTGTAGTACGCATGCGACGGGTCCGCACCAACCGACAGGTAGCTCCCGCAGAGTCGACGGTCCCGGAACGCATCCAGGACCCGTCCGCTGAACGTCTCCAGCCGTCGGATCACCTCGTCGGCGCACCCGCGCCGGTCCGGCGTTCCGCGACTCGCCACGACCAAGGAGGTCCCGCTCGGCCCCCACGCCAGCAGATCTCCCGAGACGAGGAGACGGGCGCGGGCGTTCCGGCCGACCGTCCTGAGGCTGAAGGCCGAGACACCGTGCTCGTCGCGGGTGGAGAACAGCACGCCGCGGCCCCACGGTCGCAGCTCCTCGACCTCGGGAACACTCGCCACCAAGGTGACGGCTTTGGTCTCGAGATCCACCCTGAACAAGCGCTGCCCGCCCCCGTACCCACCGGTGGAGCTAGCGAACACGATCGAACCGTGGAGCGACCGCAGGCTGGGGCGGGAACCCACCGCGGACCCGCCGCCTCGGTCCGGACCCGCCCGGCTGACCACGGCTCCCAGGAGCATCGCCACGGCCGCCAGCCCGGCCAGGCTGCGCCACGGCCCGGACCGGCGAACCGCCGGCTTGGCGGCTGGCTCGGGCTCCGCCGGTCCGGGCAGTGGCTCCCGGAGCTCGCGCCGCGGCTCTCGCTCGATCCGGTACAACGGGGCACCGCAGTTGGGGCACTCATCGCTGCGGGTGCCCCCCTGCCAGTCGCAGCGGAAGCACGCGGCTTCGGTCACCGGGGTACCTCCAGAGGGGGCAGGAAGGGGCGGACCCCACCGATCGCGTCCGGCGCCAGGCGCAGCCCGGCGACCCGCACGCCTCCGGGGAGCGTGGGGTCGGGGCAAAGTTCCAGGAGGGGCACCAGGACGAACCCCCGCTCGTGCATCCGCGGGTGGGGCACGGTCAGGCCCGGCTCGTCGATCAACTCGTCGCCGTAGGTCAGCACGTCGATGTCGATCGTGCGGGGCCCCCACCGTTCCCCCCGTACTCGCCCCAGTGCCTCCTCCACTCGTCCACACGCCGTCAGCAGATCGCGGGCTGAGAGCGACGTTTCCACCTCGAGCACCGCGTTCAGGTAGTCGGGCTGCGGCGGCCCGCCCACGGAGGTCGTCTCGTAGACGCGGGAGGAACGCGTCACCGTGATCGCCGGCTCGGCCGCGAGGAGGCCCACGGCCCGCTGGAGCGTCGGCAGCCGATCGCCGAGGTTCGAGCCGAGACCCAGATACGCCGTCGCGGTCATGGGCGTCAGCCCTTCGCCTCGCCCTCCACGGTGGCGGCCGCGGCGACGCCGTCGATCTGGAGGGACCGCGCGGCGTTCGGCTTGTGCACGACAGCAGTGGCCTGGACCACGCCCTCGATCTCCGCCGCGGCGGTGGCCACCGCGCTCGCCAGGGTCTCCAGGAGGTCGAACGACCGCTCCTCGACCACCTCCCGCGCCACCCGCGCGAGCGTGCGGTAGTCCACGGTCTCCTCGACGACGTCGGCGAAGGTCTTCACCTCCACATCGAGGTCGACCACGAACTCCTGCGGTTCCTCCTTCTCGCCCGGGTTCGCGCCGTGGCGGCCGGACGCGCGGATGCCGGTGAGGAACAGGCGGCTGGTCGTCATTGGTCGAGTCCCTCCTCCTCCGGGGTGGGCCGGCGGCCCAGGACGACGGGGATGGGCCCCTCGTGGGCGTGGTCGTGTCCTCTCTTCAGGTACTTCACCCGCAGGTACTCGTAGAGCAGCGGCGCCACGGACTCCGCGGCGTCCTCGGTGACGAAGTGGGAACAGCCCGGCAGGAGGGCCAGGGCCGATGTCGGCATCGCGTCGTTCAGCCGCTCCGCCACCTCCACGGGGAAGAACGGGTCGTCCTCTCCCCACAGGATGAGCACCGGGCACTCCAGCGCGGCCAGCTGCTCCTCCGTCCCAGCCAGCCCGGCGCCGTCGATGGCCCGGGCCGCCCGGAAGTACGCGCGCATGCCCTCCTCGCCCTCCCAGGGCCGGCGGAACTCGGCCAGGTCCTCGTCTGAGAGCCGGTCCCGGTGCCCCATCCCAAGGTCGAACGCCCTGGTGATCAGGGCGAGGGCCAGGTCCTCGCGTTCCTGCTCCGGGGGGAGCGACCGGAGCTCCCGGGTGGCCTCGTCCGGCCAGCCGTCGAACGCGACCGAGTCGATCAGGATCATCGCCTCGACCCCAACCCCGAGGGCAAGGAGCTGGGCGACGCCCCCGCCGGCGCCGTGGCCGGCGACGGCGAACCGCTCGATCCCGAGGTGAGCCAGCAGCTCTCGGACGCACCCGGCCTGAGCCCGGATGTGGAGCTCACCGCGGGTCGGTTTGTCGGAGTCGCCATACCCCAGCAGGTCCGGAGCGATCACGCGGAACCATTGGGACAGGAGCGGCACGAACTCCCGCCACAGGAAGGCCGACGTCGGAAACCCGTGCAGCAGAACGACCGCCGGGTTCTCCGGTTCCCCCAGATCCACGCAGGCGAGCTCGCCGCCCGAGACCCGGACCCGGTCCTTCTCGGGGAGAACAGTCACGACCCGGCCTGCCGGATCGCGTCCACGACCCGGATCACCCGGGCCATCTCCTTCACGTCGTGGACCCGGACGATGTGCGCGCCCTGCCCCGCCAGCCACGCGACGGCGCCGGCGGTCCCCTCCACGCGCTCGTCCACCGGAAGGTCGAGCAGCATGCCGATGAACGCCTTTCGAGACGGCCCCACCAGCACCGGCGCGCCCAGGTCGACGAACTGCGCGACGTTCGCCATCAGCGCCAGGTTGTGCTCGAGGTTCTTGCCGAACCCGACGCCGGGATCCACGCACAGCGCATCCGCCCCGATCCCGGCGAAGATGGCCGCCTCCAGCCGCTCCCGGAGGAACTCCTTCACCTCGCCCACGACGTCGTCGTAGTAGGGCGCCTGTTGCATGGTCTTGGGGTCGCCCTGCATGTGCATCAAGATCAGCCCGGCGCCAGCGTCCCGCACCAGGTCGAACATCGCCGGGTCGGCGCCGGCCGACACGTCGTTCACGATGGCGGCGCCCGACTCCAGGGCGGCGGCCGCCACGTCTCGCTTCCGCGTATCGATCGAGATGGCGACGTCGGGAAGCTCCTTCACGAGCCGCTCGATCACCGGCATCACGCGATCGCGCTCCTCGTTGGGTGGGATGTCGTCGGAGCCGGGCCGCGTGGACTCGCCGCCCACGTCCAGGATGTCGGCGCCGTCGGCCACCATCTGCACGGCGTGGGCGACTGCAGCGTCATGGTTCAGGAATCGCCCTCCGTCCGAGAAGGAGTCCGGCGTGACGTTCAGGATCCCCATAACCAGGGTCCGCGCTCCGCACTCGATGGCGCGCCCCCTGCAACGCCAGACCAGGGGCTTCCCGCTCACCCCCCCATGCTAGCCCGAAGCCGCCGCTCGCCGGTCCGAGGCTACGGGAGGTGCTTGCCGATGTGGCTCATGGCCTCCTGGCGGGTCCGGGCGTCCGTACGGAACAGCCCTCGGACCGCCGAGGTGACGGTGACCGAGCCGGCCTTCTTCACGCCGCGCATCGTCATGCAGAGGTGCTCGGCCTCGATCACGACGAACACGCCGCGCGGCTCGAGCGCCGCATCGATAGCGTCGGCGATCTCGGTCGTCAGCCGCTCCTGCACCTGAGGCTTCTTCGACAAGACATCGACGACCCGGGCGATCTTCGACAGCCCCGTGATCTCCTGCCGCTTGTTCGGGATGTAGGCCACGTGTGCCTTCCCGTTGAACGGCACGAGGTGGTGCTCGCAGAACGACGAGAGCGGGATGTCGCGGATCATGATCATCTCATCGTGGTCGGCGCCCTCGACCACCGTGATGAGCTCGGCGGCATCGACACCCACCCCCGCGAAGATCTCCCGGTACATCCGAGCCACTCGGGCAGGTGTGTCCTTCAGCCCTCCGCGGTCGGGATCCTCGCCGATGCCTTCGAGGATCAGACGAACGCCCTCCTCGACCTTCTTGTCGTCGAACCCTTTGGGTTCCATGGGGACGATCGTACCGGAACGCCTACAGCGTCCCGGAGCCTCCCTGGCCCTGCTGTCGGCGCATCGTGGTCCGGGAGACCGCCAGGCCGGCGCCCCGGTTCTCCACGGCACGCTGGGGGCGCTTCTCCACGCCCTCCAGGATCCGCGCCAGGTCCTCCTTCTCGATCGTCTCGCGATCGATCAAGGCCTGGGCGATCGCATCCAGCTTGGGCCGCCGTTCGGTCAGGATCTCGAGGGCCTCGTCGTGGGCCCGGTCGATCAGCGCCCGGATCTCGTTGTCGATCTCGAACGCCACCTGGTCGGAGTAGTCGGGGTTGGCCGCGAAGTCGCGGCCCAGGAACACCTCGTGCGCCTTCTGCCCGAGCGTCATCGGCCCCAGCACGTCGGACATCCCGAACTCGGTCACCATCTGCCGGGCGATCTTGGTCGCCTTGTCGAGGTCGTTCTGCGCACCGGTCGTGATGTCGCCGAACACGATCTCCTCCGCCACGCGCCCGCCCAGCAGCATGGCCAGCTCGTCGGCCAGCTCCTCCCGGGTCATCAGGAACTTGTCCTGCTCGGGCAGGGTCAGCGTGTAGCCGAGCGCCCGGCCCCGGGGGATCACGGTAATCTTGTGAACCGGGTCGGTGTTCGGGAGCACGTGCGCCACCAGCGCGTGGCCGGCCTCGTGGAAGGCGATCATGCGTTTCTCTTCCTCGTCCATCACCCGGCTCTTGCGCTCGGGACCGGCCATCACCCGGTCGATTGCCTCCTCCACCTCGGCCATCGTGATGGCCTTGCGGCTCCGGCGCGCCGCCAGCAGCCCAGCCTCGTTGATGACGTTGGCCAGATCCGCCCCGGTGAACCCTGGCGTGCGCTTGGCCACGACGTCGAGCTCCACCCCCGTGTCGAGCGGCTTGCCCCGCGCGTGCACCCGGAGGATGCCCTTGCGGCCCTCCAGGTCGGGCCGGTCGATCACGACCTGGCGGTCGAACCGCCCCGGCCGGAGCAGCGCCGGGTCGAGGATGTCCGGGCGGTTGGTGGCGGCCATCAGGATCACAGTGGAACGCTGGTCGAACCCGTCCATCTCCACCAGGAGCTGGTTGAGGGTCTGCTCCCGCTCGTCGTGCCCGCCACCCAGGCCGGCGCCGCGATGCCGCCCCACCGCGTCGATCTCATCGATGAACACGATGGCCGGCGCCGTCTGCTTGGCCTGCTCGAACAGGTCGCGGACGCGCGCGGCGCCAACACCCACGAACATCTCGACGAAGTCCGAGCCGCTGATCGAGAAGAACGGAACACCGGCCTCTCCGGCCACGGCCCGGGCCAGGAGGGTCTTCCCCGTCCCCGGAGGGCCGAACAGCAGCACACCTCGGGGGATCTTGGCCCCCATGGCCTGGAACTTCGCCGGGTTCTGGAGGTACTCCTTGACCTCCTGCAATTCCTCGACGGCCTCGTCCACCCCGGCGCAGTCGGCGAAGGTGGTCTTGGGCTGGTCTTTGTGGACCGTCTTGGCCTTCGCCCGCCCGAACTGCATGACGCGGCCGCTGCCTCCCTGGGCGCGGTTCATCACGAACAACAGAACGCCCCCCAGGATCACCGCGGGCAGGATCAGGGTGACGAGGGTGTTGACGAGCGGGTTCCCCTTCTGGGGGTCGATCTTGAGGGGCACCGCTGCGTCGCGGAGAGCCTTGGTCAGCTCGTCCTCGAACGCGGTCGGGTAGCCGATCGAGTAGGTCGATCCGTCGGTGAACTCGCCACGGACCTTCCCATCTCCCTCAAGAAGGACCGCGGATCGGACCCCGCCGGCATCGACCGCGTCCAGGTACTGGTTGAAGGTCAGGTCCTTGTTGCTCTGCGGCCTCGAGGTGAACAGGACCATCCCCCACAGCACCGCGAGACCGATCGCGATGTACAGGATCGGGCCGCGCGAGAGCCTACGGAGCGGTGATCCTTCCGAGGCCGTGGTTCGCTCCCTTCGGGTGGAAGACGTTGGGACCCGCGAATGTGTCGGCCGGTGAGCCCTCCGCGATGGTAGCAACCGACCCCCCGTTTGGCGACCCCCCGGACGGATGCGACTGCTACCGGATGCCGCTGTCGAAATGCAGGGTGACCTGCGTGAACGCGTCCGGCTTCACGGTGACCGGGATAGGCTGGCCGGTGGGGGGAGCGCCGGGGTTGGGACCCGCCGGCTCGAGCACGTAATCGCCCGGTTCGAGAAGCACCCGGAACCGCCCGTCCTTCCCCGACTCCACGGTGTCGACCTCCTTGCCGGCCTGCACGATCTTGATGGTGGCCGCGAACGGCTGATCGGGGCAAGGGCTCCCTTCGATCTCCACCGGGCACATCGGGCCGATCAGCACGATCCCCTCGACGCCCGACTTGGACGGAGCCGAAACTCCCTGCCCACAGGACGCCAGAGTCACGGCGGCAACGAAGAGGAGGGCGAGTCGTCTCATGACGACGGTTGGACGCCGCCGACGCGCACGTCGGTTCCTAGACCTCGCCGTACGCCTCGGGCTTGAGCGTGGCGATGTAGGGCAAGTTCCGATACCGCTCGGCGAAGTCCAGGCCGTAGCCCACGACGAACTCCGGCGGGATTTCGAAGCCCCTGTAGCGGATGTTCAGCTCCACCTGCTGGATCCCCTTCTTTTGGACCATCGCGCACACCTCCAGAGTGGCGGGCCGCCGGGTCCGGAGGTTCTTCAGCAGGTAGTTCAACGTGAGCCCGGAGTCCACGATGTCCTCGACCAGGATCACGTCGCGGTCCTCCAGGTCGTGGTCGAGGTCTTTGAGGATCCGCACGACGCCGCTGGTCTTGGTGGCCGCGCCGTAGGACGACACCGCCATGAAGTCGAACTCCAGCGGGAGCCGGATATGCCGGGACAGGTCGGCCATCGACACGAACGCGCCCTTCAGCACGCCGACCAGGAGCGGCCGCCTGCCCGCGTAATCCTCGGTGATCTGCGCGCCGAGCTCCCGCACCTTGGCCTGGATCTCTTCCTCGGAGATCAGGATCCGCTCGATCGCGTCCTCGTATTCGGCCACGTGGGCCGACAATGTAGGCACCGACACGGCCTCCGATGAGCGGCGCGTCACGACCGTAGGACCTTCCATCTCGTCTCCCTCCTCATGCGGCGCTCTCCGGGGAAGGACGAGAGAGGCGAACATACTCTCGGTCCCGGACGGCCTTCAATCCCCCTGGAAGATCACGTTTGCGCCCCGGGCGCCCGGCCGCCAGTCCGAGCACCGCCTCGACGGCCTCCGCCGTGGCCAGGACGCCGCACCGCAGCATGGCCTGGCCGGCGACCCGTGAGCCGAGGGCCCGGGGCATGAGCGAGAGGTCCCGGGCCGGCAGTACCACCCCCTCGGGAGTGTCCTCCACCAGCTCGTCGACGTGCTGGGCGGCGGCCTCCCGCACGAAGTCGGCGTCGGCCCGCAGTAACGCGGCGGACCGAGCGAAGGGGCCCGCGATCTCCCGGCCCACGGCCCGCTGCAGTGCGGGGATGCCCTTGAGCCGCACGGCGTTGCGGAGCATCCGGGCGTCCCGATTCGTAGGGTCCCGGCGCGGCCGCAGCCGCAGGGCGCGCAGGAAGGCCTCGACCTCCTCCCGGGAGACGTCGATGAGGGGCTGGGCGAAAGGGCCCATCACGGGCCGGATGCCGGCCACGGCATCCGGCCCGCCACCTCGGATCAGGGCGATCAGAACGGTTTCGGCCTGGTCGTCCAGCGTGTGCCCGATGGTCATGCGGCCCGCCCCCGACTCCCGGAGGGCCGCGCCCATCGCGGCCAGGCGCGCCTGGTGGGCCCAGTCCTCGACCGACTGGCCGCGGCGGGGCTGTGAGTCGGCCACGAGCAGGTGAAGGGGCAGGCGCAGCCCGGTCGCGGCCCGCTTCACGTACGCCGCATCCTTCCCCGAGTCAGGACGCAGTCGATGGTCGAAGTGGAACACCCCAAGCTTGATCCGGAACAGCCGCCGCAGGTGGTACAGCGAGTGCAGCAGGCACATCGAGTCCGGCCCACCGGAGCACGCCACCAGCACCAGCTCCCCGGGACGGAACATCTGATGGGATCGAGCTGTGGCCGTCACCCGCTCCAACACCCGGGCCACGGCCGGCGGGCGAGGCATCAGGCCCTCGCGACCCGCTCCAGCCAGGCTTCGGGGTTCTGGATCTCGAATAGGGTGGGGAGGTTGGACTCCCGCTGCCACACGAGGTTGAACCCGTCCATGCCGGCGCGCTCCACGCTCTCGGTGACGAATCGTTCGCCCACATCGTACTGGCGGATCTTCGAGTCGAACCCGATCGAACGCTGGAACGCGCGCTCCACGCCGGACGAGCGGCGCCGTTCCTTCAGGCTGCGGCGCAGGCGGTCCAGGTCCGTGACCCGTCCCTGCGCGGCGCCGTTCATCACGAAGCTGGCGTGCCCTTCGAGGAGAGACATCAGGGCCTGCATCCGCTGGAACAGGTCCCGTTGCTCCTGGGTCATCAGCAGGAACAGCATGCCCACGCCGCGCCACTCCTGGCTGCGGCGGGCCTCCTCGGAAGCGGCCCGGAGCTGCCGCATCAGCGCACCGGGATCGATCTCGACTGAGGAGAGGTAGGTATCGATCAGCCCCGACAGGTAGCCGCGGAGCCACGGCGCCGCGCCGAACTGCACGCGGTGGGTCACCTCGTGCAGCGAGATCCACAACCGGAAGTCCCGATCGGGTAGCGCGAACCGGCGCTCGGTCTCCGCCACGTTCGGCCCGACGAAGTACAGGATGCCCTCGTCGTCGGGAGGCAGAAACACGTCGTACTGGCCCAGGACCTTGCGGGACACGTATCCAAGCAACGCGCCGATCTGTCCCCCGAGGGCCTTGCGCCGGAAGTCCGCGCGGTGCTTGCCGTCTCCCAGCACTCGGGCCGCGAGGGGCTCGAGCAGGCGCTGCATGCCCCGGAGGTTCTGTGAGATCCACTCGCCTCGCGACATGACCCAGGCCCGTGAACGGAACCCATCATTCACCGAGAGGCCCGTGAACTCGCGGATCAGCGATTCAGACAGGGGAACCAGCTCCCCGAAGTCCTCCCGGAGCCGAGCCCGCGCGACCGCGGGGACGGAGACCCCCGGGCCGGCCACCCTGCGGCCGATGCCCGCGGCGGTCTTCCAATCGACCAGTCGGGCCGCGCTCGAGCCCATCGACCAGTCGACCTTGGCCGCTCCCATGGCTCCCGGGGGGTCAGCCCCCCGCGGCCTTCTTCCGTGCGGCGATCATGGCGGCCCGCCGGGCCTGGCCCTCCGCAACCCGACGATCGGTGCCCTTCTCGAGGAGCTCCGCGAGGGTCTTGTCGAACGTCTCCTGGTCCAACGCGACCTCGGGCCGTTCTCCTGCCGCTGGTGCCGGAGGTGCCTCGACTGGCAGCGCCGGGGCCTCGGGGGTCGAGACTGCTCCCCCCGGAGCAGCAACCACCTCTGAAGCAGCGACCTCCGTACCGGGGGTCCGCAGCGTCTCTCCCCCCGAGGCCCCGGCGCTCACTGCAGCAGCAACCCTTTCCGGGGAAGGAGCAGCAGGGGCGGGGGCTGCGGGCGCGGCGACTGTCACCGGGACTGCGGGCGCTGGCACGATCAGGGGCGGAGCGTTGCTGATGCTCACCGCGCGGCGAGGAATCTCTTCGCCGACGAAGGGTCGGGATGCTCTTGCGGCCCGGGGCCCCTCCGCGCGCTCGCGGGCAAACCGGGGTGCGAACCGCATGTAGCCCACGACGACAAGCACACAGATCACAGCGCCTAGCAGGAACAGCAGGACCGCCATGCCGTACACCCAGCCGCCGGTGTTCTTGGTGGGCTTGAACGTGGGGTCGATGCTCACCTGGGCCATCGCGGCCGACACCATGGCGAGCGTGGTCGCGACGGCGCCGACGAACACGCCGAGAACCCGCTGAAGAGCCCGCCTGGAGCGCATCGCGGCGGATTCTAACAAGCTGGCCGGGCGAACCGGCGACGTCAAGTCCGGACCGAGGTCGGGTCCACGGCGAACAGCCGCCACTCGTCGGGCACGCCCTTCAGTGTGTGGGAGCCTCGATCGTCGAACCGGAGCCCCGAGCCTGCGACGAGGTCCTTCACGGTGCTCGACACGAGCACCTCGCCCGGCCCGGCCTGCGCTGCAACCCTTGCTCCGATATGCACAGCGATGCCTCCGAGCTTGTCGCCGATGCGCTCGCACTCCCCCGTATGCACGCCGGCCCGGATCTCGATCCCCAGGCGCCG
>JAHEXX010000032.1:0-4390 GCA_023251895.1 bacterium | reverse complement strand
CGCCGAGGTAGGGCACATGGTCTTCCCCAAGCACCTCGACGTACCGGGCGTCGGGGATGTGTTCGGCGAGGTACCGACCGTGCTCGGGGGTTAGGTACCGGTTCCCGCTGCGATGGATGACCAGGGTCGGGATCCGTACGGCCGACAGCACGTCGCGGATGTCGCTCCGGAACATCACGTCGAAGAGCGCGTCGGCCATCGCCGGCGAGAGCGACCGACGGTAGGCCCGCTTCAACCACTCCCGGTACTCGGCGTCATCGACGGCGCTGGGGGCGAAGAGCGGGATCCCCCATTCGATCTCTCCCCAGTCCGTGTCCACAGTGCCGGCCAGTCGATCGTGGGCATCCGCGGCGAGCCCCCATCGGCGGAACGGTTCTGAGGAGATCCCGGGCGTCGCGTTCACGAGCACGAGGGCCGCGGACCGCCCGGGCCGCGTCGCAGCCAAGAGCGTCACCACGAATCCGCCCTCGGCCATCCCCAGGAGCGCCGTCCGCTCCGATCCGGCCGCGAGGAGGACGGCCTCGGCGTCGCCCATCCACTGCTCCAGCGTCGGCGACGTTGTTGGCGTCACAGGATCGGACAAGCCCGTGCCACGGCGGTCGAACCTGATCACCCGAGAGAAGGCGGTGAGGCGGCCGAGGAACCGCGCGAACGACGGTAGGTCTGTGAAGGACTCGATCGGGATGGCCCCATCGGGAACCAGGAGGAGGTCGAGCGGTCCATCGCCCGAGATCTGGTAGGCGATGTGGACGTCGCCGCTTCGGGCGTAGTGGACCTCGGGGATGCGCACGTCAGGCCATAACCCGGTAGAGGCGCCAACGGTCCGGGACGCCCTTCAGCTCATGCTGGCCTGCGTCTTCGAACGAGAAGCCGGAGCCGGCAACGAGGTCCTTGACGGTCTGGGACACGAGCACCTCGTTCGGATCCGCGTGCGCGGCCACCCGGGCGCCGATCGAGACCGTCAGGCCGCCGATCTGCCCGTCGATCAACTCGCACTCGCCGGTGTGGACGCCGGCGCGCACCTCGATCCCGAGGTCGCGGACACGACGTTCGATCTCGAGCGCACACCGGATCGCCCGGGCGGGCCCGTCGAACGTGGTGTAGAAGCCGTCCCCGGCGGTGCCCGCCTCCTGTCCGCGCCAGCGTTCGAGGGCATCACGGACGATCGCGTGGTGCTGCTCGATCAAGTCCCTGTACCGTCGATCGCCGAGCCGGGCCTGCTTCTCCGTGGAGCCCACCACATCGGTGAACAGGACCGTGGACAGCACGGTGTCGAGCTCCGGAGCTGCGGGCTCGATGCCGATGAACGCTCGGATCGCATCGAGGACCGCTGGTTGTTCGTCGATCTTCAAGGTGTTCTCGCCCGGGAAGAGTCGGATCTGCGGCTGGTGAAGGAGCGTCGCGAGATATTCGAGGGCTTCGCGGTCCCGCTCCCGCGCCATGAGCAACACGGGCGCGGGGATCGCCGACATAGCCCCTCGGACGTCCGTCTCGTCGTAGATGCGGCCCATCTCCGCGGCGATATCCGGGGTGGTCGTCTGACGGCTGAGCCAGCCCCACGGGATGGAGTCCATCTTCGATCCGAAGGCGTACATGTCGCCGATGTCGTAGGCGTCCGCCCCCCAATGATCGATCGTGTCCTGCTGCGCCTGATCGAGGAACTCGTGGCTCGCCCCGAACGGGTAGTCCGGGGCGCGGGTGGTCCGCGGGGCCGGGTACCACCAGATGACGGAATGAACGCGCTCGGGGACCGTTGCCGCGAACAGGACGTTCGGGGCACCACCCTCGAGGGCGCCGCCGAGGACCGCGCGGTCGACGTCGACGGCATCCAAGACGGCCCGGAGGTCCGCGACCCGTGTCTCCAGGTTTGGAGGGTCGACGTTCCGGCTGGAGACCCCGGTCCCCCGGCGGTCGTGCAGGATCAGCCGCGAGAAGGACGCCAGTCCGCGGAACCATTCCGCGTACGGCCGGAACTCCCAGATCGTGTCGACGTTGCCGATCCACTCGAACTGCCAGACGATGTCGATCGGGCCCTCGCCCAGCGCCTGATAGGCGATGTACACACCGTCGTCGGTCTTCGCGTAGTTCGTCTCCGGGTTCATGTGCGCTTACTGACTTCTTCGATCACGCAGAACTCGTTGCCCTCAGGATCCTGCATCACCGTCCATCTGACCGGGTCGACGAAGCTCTCCGGATCCTGGAGGGTCCTAAGCGGTCGCGCGCCCGCCACGGTCAGGCGTTCGACCTCAACTTCGAGCGACGAGTCGGGGCGCAGGTCGAGGTGCACGCGGTTCTTGACGACCTTGGACTCCGGGACCTTCATGAAGCCAAGCGGGGGTCCGGCTCCCGTCGGATCGTGTAGCAACACCTCTCCCGCGCTCTCGTTCGGGGCGTAGATCTCGTACGAGAGCGCGGTCGCCCAGAAGGTCGCGAGCCCTCGCGGGTTGGCGCAGTCGAAGGTCACATAGAAGACGCTCGACGTCATCTCACATCCCCCCCTACGTCTCCATCCGATAAAGGTGCCACCCGCGGTGTCTCCGGACCTCGCGTACCTCCTCGTCGGCTCGGACACATGGACCCGTTGATGGTAAGACGTGCGCGTGATCGCTGGAGAGGGGTCCAGTCCCGGCCGGTTCCTGTTCGTCACGGCCGAGTTCGGGGGCAACGTCCAGCCCGCCCTGGGCTTGGCGCGACTCCTCTCGGCGCGCGGTCATTCGGTTCGGGTGATCGCCCCCCGCACCCTTCGGGAGCGGGTCGAGGTGGCCGGCGGTGCGTTCGTACCGTTCCCGGCACCTCTCGAGTGGGACGCCGGGAAGGGGCGGGCCCTGGAGGACCAGCGCGAGTTCTGGGACGATATGGTCACCACCAGGACCCTCGCCGAAGCGATCCTCGACGAGGTGGACCGAGAGGCCCCCGACGTCCTCGTCGTGGACTGCATGCTCGATAACGCGCAGTGGGCGGCGGAGTGGACCCAGCTACCGACCGCCGTTCTGGTCCACTCGATGCTCAACATCTGGGCCGACCTGTCCTCTTCGCCGTGGTGGGACGAGTGGCTCCCGCTCGCCAACAAGACCCGCGGGGCTCGGTCTCCCGGCCCTCCCGAACCAGCCGTCGCTCCTTCCGCTGTGGGAGCGCCTCGACCGCGTCCTGGCGGTGCTCCCGCGCGAGTTGGACGACACGGAGGCGGAGCCGACCAACCTCCGATACGTTGGGCCGGTGTTCGAGGAGGACGACACCGCCACCGCCTGGGACCCACCGTGGCCCCTCGATCACTCCGACCCACTCGTCGTCGTGGGCCTTGGATCGAGCTACATGCACCATGAAGCCGCCGTCGAGCGAGCGGGCGAGGCGCTCGACGGTCTGCCGGTTCGCGCGGTCATCACGACGGGCTTCGGGCTGGATCCCGACGAGATCCGGGTCCCGCCCGAGGTGCTCGTTCGCCGATACATCCCTCACGTGGCCCTGATGCCGCACGCGTCGCTCGTCGTGACGCACGGGGGTATGGGCACGGTCCTCGCCGCGACCGCCTACGGAGTCCCGATGCTGTGCATGCCGCTCGGCCGGGATCAGCCTGAAATCGCGGCGCGAGTCGAGGCCCTGGGGGCCGGGAGAACGATCCACCTCGAGGCGCCGGTGGAGGAGATTCGATCAGCGATCTCCGACGCGCTCGAGTCAGACGAGCTGCGTGCGGGGGCCCGGCGCATGGCGGAGGTGATCGCGGGATACGAGAAGGGTGCTCGGGCCATCGAAGAGCTCGAGGGGCTGCTGCCGACGGGCTGAGAGCCGGAGGTGGGATTCGAACCCACGACCTACCACTTACGAGGCGGTTGCTCTGCCCCTGAGCTACTCCGGCCGCAGTTCGCGAGTCTACCAACGTCCCTTGGGGTGCCCGCACCACTCACAAGGTGCGCAAACCCGACTCCACCCGTTCGGTGACCACGGATGCCGACTTGAGCCGAGGGTCGCATAATCCACGGCGTGAGAGGCAACGGGGGCCGGAGCTTGGACGGCGCGATCCGCCGCGTGATGGTGGGGACCGACCGCTCAGAGACGGCGGATCGCGCCGTCCGGTGGGCGGCCAACTTCGCCGGGCGCTTCGACGCCGAGCTGGTCGTCGTCCAGGTCATCCTGACGGAGAACCCCGGGACCACGGAAGCCGGCCAGGCCGAAGCTACCCGGGGGCAGTTCGCGTTCCAGGAGCTCACCGGCTTCGCGAAGGAGGTCGCCGGCGACCGAGGGATCGCCAAGGTGGTCTTCGACGACGACCCGGCCATGGCCATGGTCCGGGCGGCGGAGGAGGAGGACATCGACGTCCTGGTCGTAGGCAACGCGGGGATGGCCGGGCGCAGGGAGTTCCTGCTGGGGAATGTCCCCAACCGCATCTCCCACA
>JAHEXX010000122.1 GCA_023251895.1 bacterium | reverse complement strand
GAGGGGTGGGCGGTATCGCTGATCCAGAGCCTGTCCGACGGGTTCGGCGCGGGCATCCTGGAGCCGGCCACCGGCATCATCGCCCACAACCGGGGGGCCCTGTTCTCCCTCGACCCTTCCTCGCCGAACGTCCTGGCCGGCGGGAAGCGGTCCGCCCACACGCTGATGCCGGTGCTCGTGCATCGTGCCGACCGGCTCGTGGCCGTGACCGGCACGATGGGCGGGTTCGCCCAGCCGCAGATCAACGCGATGAACCTGATCCGGGCCTTCGACCTCGGTCTCGATCCGGCTGCGGCCATCGACGCCCCTCGGTGGCTCGTCGGCGGGATGGACCGCCAGACGGAACGGCACTTCGTCGACGCCGAGGCCCGGGTGCCCGAGGCGGCGTCCGGCTCACTCGCCGCCGCCGGGTTCGACATCCATCCCCTGTCCGACCGGGACGAGGCAACCGGGCAGGCGCACCTCATAGTGGCCGGCGGCGGCGCCTTCGAGGCTGCCACCGACCCTCGGGCCGACGGCGGCGCTGCCGCCGGCTGAGCGGGGTTGGGTTGGATCCCCCGGCGGTCGATACTTGAGTCCGAGATGACGACCCCCGGGACCGAGCCCGAACCCGCCAGCACCAGGCGGCGGGAGCAACTCACGCCGGACGACTACCGGCAGCTGATCGAGCGGCTCCCGGTCGTCGTCTACGCCGAGGCCGTGGAGGACGACGTCGGTCAGCTCCTGTACGTGAGCCCGCAGGCGGAGCGGATCCTGGGTATCAGCGCGGAGGAATGGATGGCGGATCGGGAGATCTGGGTGCGCGCCATCCATCCCGACGACCGGGAGCGGGTCCTCGAGGCCAACCGGCTCGCGAACCAGACCCAGGCGCCGTTCGCGTGCGAATACCGCATCGTGACCCCCGACGGGAAGGTGCGCTGGTTCAGCGACGAGGCCGCCCTCGTTCGCGGCGCGCAGGGTGAGCCCAGGTACTGGCACGGCCTGATGCTCGACATCACCGAACGGAAGGGCACGGAGGCCCTCGAACAGGCCCTGGCGGTGGAGCGCGAGACCGCCAGGCAGCTCCGCGCAGTCGACGAGCTGAAGAGCACGTTCCTTCAGGCCGTCTCCCACGACCTCCGCACGCCGCTCGCGGCAATCCTCGGCCTGTCCATCACCCTCGAGCGCCGGGACGTGGAGATGAGCGAGGAGGAGATCTACGAGCTGGCCGGCCGCATCACGACCAACGCGCGCAAGCTGGACCGTCTGGTGCGCGACCTGCTGGACCTGGACCGGCTGGACCGGGGCATCGTGGAACCCAAGCTGGTGAAGACCGACGTGGCCGAACTGGTGCGCCGGATGGTGGAGGACTCGAAGGCGTGGCTGGGCGAGCGGACCGTCCTGGTCGAGACCGAGCCCACCGAGGTGTCGGTCGACGCCGCGAAGGTCGAGCGCATCGTGGAGAACCTGCTGGCGAACGCGGTTCGCCACACGCCGGCCAGCACCGCGGTCTGCGTGCGGGTCCGCCCCGATCAGGGAGGGGCTCTCATCGCCGTCGAGGACGAGGGCCTCGGCGTGCCCGAGGAGCACCGGGCGGGCATCTTCGAACCGTTCCGGCAGGGGCCCGAGGTTCCCGAATACTCCCCCGGCGTCGGCGTGGGGCTGGCCCTGGTCGCTCGGTTCGCCGAGCTGATGGGCGGCCGGGTTTGGGTCGAGGAACGAGACGGCGGCGGTGCATCGTTCCGCGTGTGGCTGGCCAACGGCCGGCCGCTGATCCTGGATCCCTAGCGTCGGCTCAGCCCGCCGCCACTGACTCGGGCGCGTGGTCCTCGGCGGCCAGCCACGAGTACGCCTCCTCCTCTTGGGCGAAGTGCAGCCGCAAGATCGCGTGCAGTCCGTACATGATGCGGCGAAGATCGATCAGGTCCTCGGCGGTGGCCCCTTCCTCCGGCAGGTACTCCAACAGGGAGGCGTAGATCCGGCTGAGGTGCGCGATCTCCATGTGCGCCCGTTCCATGGTCCCCATGGGGTCCTCGCCGCCCATGAGCTTCGCAACCACCGGGTAGACGGCGGCCTCCTCCTCCTGCTCGTGCTGCACCAGCCGTTCCTGCAGGAACCACCGGATCTGCTCCAGCTCCTCTTGCATCTCCCGCGGCGGCATCGCGTCCAGGCGATCGGCCGCCGACCGGATCCGCTGGAGCCACGGCTGGAACTCGCGATGCTCGTCCCGGAACCGCTCGCCCACGTGGCTCCCGGGACCGGCCCGCATCCGGTCGGCCGGGCCGGCCCGGAGGGCACGGAGCGCGTTCAGGATCACCGCGACGTCGATGGCCTCCTGCACGACAGCTCCACCGACCGGGACCAGCAGCCCGATAGCCCCGAAGAACATCCCCACGAACGACAGCCCCATGCCGACCAGGACGCTCTGCAGGGCGATGCTCCGGGAGCGGTGGGCGATCCGCATGGCCTCGGCCACCCGGTCCAGGCGGTCCACGACCAGCACCACGTCGGCCGCCTCCGACGACGCGGTCGAACCTCTGGCGCCCATCGCCACGCCGACGTCTGCCACGGCCAGGGCCGGCGCGTCGTTTACGCCGTCCCCCACCATGATCGTGACTCCCTCCTCTCCCTCCGCCCGCACGGCGTCCACCTTGTCGGCGGGGTCGCGCTCGGACAGGATGCGGTCCACCCCGATCGAGATGCCGACCGACTCGGCCACGTCCGGATGGTCCCCGGTCACCATGACGATCCGCCGGATGCCGGCCCGCCGGAGGGTCCGCAGCACGCGCGGGGCGTCGGGTCGGATGGGATCGTCGAGGATCAGCGCCCCGGCCACCTCCTGCCCGACCGACACGAGCACGCAGGAGGATCCCTCCATCGCCGTACGCCGCCGGATGTCGCGCCCCCGTGTGGGCAGCGATCGGCCCTTCGTGACCCAGGCCGTCTTCCCCAGAGCCACGGGCCGACCGTCGACGGTTCCCTCGATGCCGGAGCCGTGCTCCTCGTGGACGTCCTCGGGGAACGACAGTTCCAGCTTCCGCTCCCGAGCGGCCGCCACGATGGCGGTGGCCAGGACGTGCGGGGAAACCTGGTCCAGTGAGGCTGCCAACCGGAGCAGCTCGTCGGCGTCGATCGAGCCGAAGCTCTCGACGTCGGCCACGTGCGGCATCCCGGCGGTGAGGGTTCCAGTCTTGTCGAACAGCAGGACCGTTCCCCGGGCCAGGGTCTCCAGCGCGCCGCCCCCCTTCACGATGACGCCCCGGTGCGCGGCCCGGGAGATGCCGGAGACGATGGCGACGGGCGCCGCCAGGATCAGCGGACACGGGGTCGCCACCACCAGAACGGCCAGGGCCCGCACCGCCTGGCCGGACAGTATCCACGCCCCGCCAGCGAAGACCAGCGTGACCGGGATGAAGATCGCGGCGTACCGGTCGGCCAGCCGCACGAACGGCGCCTTCTGCGACTGGGACTCCTCGACCAGCCGCACGATGCCGGCGTACGTGCTCTCGGCGGCGGTGGCCACTGCCCGCAGGTCGAACGCGGCGGCGGCGTTCACCGAGCCGCTGCGGATCTGCTCGCCGCCGCCGCGTTCGACCGGTCGCGACTCCCCGGTCAGGGCGGACTCATCGAGCACCGCGTTCTCCGACATCAAGATCCCATCGACCGGGACGACCTCACCCTGCTTCACGAGCAGGTGGTCGCCGGGGACGACCTCGTCGATGGGGACGGTCGCGAGCGCGCCATCCGCGTAGCGGTGGACCGTGCGCGGAGCGCGCTCCAGCAGCGATGAGAGTTCCTTGCGCGCCCGAACGCCGGCGTAGGCCTCCAGCGACCGGCCGCTCGACAGCATCAGGGCGATGACGGCGCCGGCCGAATACTTGTGAAGCGCCAGGGCCCCACCCATCGCCAAGAGCGCGACCACGTCGACCCCGGTCTCCCGACGCAGCAGGCCCCGGCCCACGGCCCACGCCAGCGGCACAAGGCCCACAGCGGTGGTCGCGGCCCAGGCCGCGTGGGCGGCGCCCGGGGCGTTCGCGAGATATAGGATCGCGCCGGCGCCGACGCCGACCACCGAAACAGCCAGCCAGGCCCTGCTGAAATCGCGTTCCCTCGGTCCCGCCATGTCCTCGCTCGCCCTCGTCGCCGGGCCGCGCCGACTCAGACCCGCCGGAGCGTCGCCGTCGCGTGCCGGGTCAGCGGGACGGAGTCCGTCGCCATACGCAGCTCGTAGGACAGGGTATCGCCGTCGACCTCGATCCGGCGGAAGAACCCCTGCACCGGATCGCCGGTCGCGGCCCGCGCGACCCCAGTGGAGGTGAGCTCCAGCACCCCATCGGTCACGGTTCCCTCTTCGACGTCGACCGAGCCAAGGGGGTAGGCGAGCAGGAACTCGACCCTGCCCGGGCCGGCGGGACGGAGGAAGCCGAGCTCCATGTGGATGGCGTCGGACTCATCGCCGGGGACCCACGTGCGCTGCTGGTACAGCACGTGGTTCAGTCCAACGTGCCAGAACCGGGTCTCCTCCTCGAACTCGAAGGAGTCGGACGTGGGGTACCCGCCGGCGCCCGCGCCGCGCCAGATTCCTAGGAGGAACGCGAGGGGCTCGAGGTCGGCAAGGAGTGCGTGCTGCATGGGGCCGACGATATCAAGCGGGAAGGACCCGCCGGCGGGCCCCTTCCGTTCCGCGTTCGGCAAGATCAGCGTGTGGCTCTAACCCAGGCAAGACTTATATCGACCGTCGCAGAGCTTGATTGCCTCCATGCCGAAATCGGCACCGTGGCCGGGGTCATCCCCGCCCAACGTCGAACCGTTCCATCTCACGACCAGGCAACGAGCGCTGGCGTTGGGTGCGGTGCCGCACGTTCCGCCCTTCGACCAGGTGAACGCCACCGCGGAGTTCTTGGGAAGGGCCTTCTTCAAAGTGAACCCCGCGCTGCTGTAGCTGTAATCTCCGCTCGTCAAGGAATCGAACTGCGTGACCGTCACCGCGTCGGGAATCAGCGAACCCGGACAGCCTTGAGAATTCCCGAAAACGGACCAAGGGTAGGTGCCGGGTGACAGGGCCGGATTGACCTTGACCGAGCAAGAACCCGAAGCCCCGCCGGCCTGACTGACGGTAAGCACGTCCACGATCTCCAGGTGGGCGAAGCCGATGATGTTGTACTTGTCGATCTGGCTGTTCTTCATCACCTGGCTCGCGTTGTCGGCAGGGGACGTCCCGTTGATCGGGAAATCCCTCGTCTGGCCCTTGAGGTTGCTCACTTCCCCCCACACGCTGGAATCGACATTTCCCCTCAACCCCCCGTCCACACAGACATACGTGTGGTAGGGATAGTGCAGAGACGGGGTGCCGACCGGCGTGGTCCCATTGATCCAGTCGCTCAATTGCCTGGAACCGCCCGCGTTGTTGCACGAGTCGGTGGCCGAGACGTCCCAACCGTTTCCGAGGTCCAGGTACCCGAAGCTGGACCCCCCAAAGAGGTTGTTGTCGTACCAGAGGTAACAGGTCGTCCCCTTGGCGATATTGGGGATGTCGCAAGTTCCCTGGAATGCCCCAACATTCAGGACGACCGGAACCGGGCCCGCCATGCCGGCCGGACCCCACGTCGCCGTAGCTTCGGCCGAAACTGGGGATGTCCGCTGAAACCCAAGGGCCGGGGCGAAGAACAGGGCCTGCTGGCTCGTGTACCCGACCGTGAGGTGCCCCGGCCCGGCGTCGCAGTTCACTATCTCGGTGATGTTCGTGCCGGCAACCTCGGCAGCTGTGAGCGTCGCTACGTTGTCCCTCGCCACCCCATCCGCCATCGCTTCCGGGTCAGACGTATCCGTCCTGCTGGCGCAGGACTGCGCGGCGGCCAAGGCTGCAGCATCCGCCCCGTTGACCATCTCACGGCGATGGAGCAACAGTCCGCCCACGTCTAGCGTCAAGGCCAGCATTGCCAGGAAGGCGACCAGGCAGATGGCGAGCACGATGGCCGTCGCCCCTTGTTCGTCGGCGTGCAGTCGCCTCATCATTGCTCGCACCTGAACGTTCCGGAGATGGTCGGGTGGAGGGCGTACGTTGGCAGGAACGGGATGCTCACGTCGAGCGACTCCGCGACGTTCGGTGGGAGGGCGGCGTAATTGGACGTGTCGATCGAAACCGTCACGTTCTTCCCCAGGGTGTTCGTCCCGGAACAAGCCAGCCCGCCACCGCTAACAGCCCCGTTCGGGCCGGCTACCGTGACGACCTGAGGGGAGCCATCCAAGGCGCCAGATGCCCCGCCCAGAACGGCCGATTGCACCTGGGAAGCGGTCGCACCCACCGCGGCCTGACGGGCACCCTCGCGGACCCCTGCCCTGAGGGACTGGGTCGCAAAGAAGGCCAACCCGAATTCAACCATGCCGAATATGAGCGTGAAGACCACGGGCACGAGCAAGGCGAACTCTACTGCCGACGCGCCTCGCTCCTCACGGTAGGAGCTACGCATTCAGCCAGCCTCCTTCTCCACGACCTCGACGGCCCTGCGCATCGCCGCGAAATGCTCGTCCAGGATCCGGCGGATCTGGTCGCGATGGGCGACCAGCACCTCCTTGATCCGGGCCTCCACCTGGTCCTGGTGGCCGCGCAGGTCCTCGATCTCCGCGGACACGTCCTGCCGGAGGTCGACGATCTGCTCACCGACCTCCGCGTACACCGCTGTGACGGAATCGGCCAGGTCGGCCGTCCCCTCCTCCAGGTACCGGACCCGCTCGACCACATGCGGGTCGACCGTCGGCGCCGGCTCATGGACGATCTGGAGGTCGTTCTCCGCTGCCGCGATCCAGTCCTCCGGCTTCCAGGGCAGCTCGGCCACGTCGGTGGGAGCCGGCGCCGCCGCGAGCCTCGCCTTGTGCCTCTGGGCCCGCCTGGGCTCGGCTCGAGCAGGAACGGGATCGGGTTCTTGAAGCGGAGCAGCTTCCGGGGCTGGCCGCGCCGGACGCTCGGGCAGTGACCATGCCTGGGCCGCCCGATTGGCACGGTCCCGCAGCCGGGCCTGCAAGCCCATCAGGTTCTCGACGATGTTGCTGTGGTACTCGCTTTTCGAGTTCTTCCAGGCCTCGACGACCCGCATGCTCTTCTCTTTCGTCACGATGCCTCCTCAGGAACCGCGCGTCCCGTTCCTCTCACGTCACGATCACCCAAGACTAGGACCAACGCCCTCCCCTCCGGTAGGGACCACACGGCGCATTTCGACCTCGTCCGAACGCCTCTCGCCTAGGCCTTTCGGCTAGGGTGTCACCCATGCCGACCGTAGCCCGGCTGTCCGTCACTCCGGTGAAGTCGCTGGCCCTCCATCACCCCGACGAAGTGCGGCTGGATACGGCTGGTGCGGTCGGCGACCGCCGGTTCTGCCTGGT
>JAHEXX010000121.1 GCA_023251895.1 bacterium | reverse complement strand
CGGTGGCGTCTTCACCATCATCCTGATCGCGGCCATCTCCGCGGCATGCACCGGCGGGCAGAGCGCACCGACGCCGCCTACGCTGGCCTCCTTCTCCCCCGCCCGGGGGCCGGTGGGGGCCAAGGTCGTCGTCACCGGGTCGGGATTCACCTCGGCCAAAGCAGTGTCGTTCAACGGGACCGAGGCTCGGTTCACGGTCGACACCGACCGGCAGATCACGGCGGTGGTCCCCCGCCACGCCACCACGGGCTCCGTCAGCGTCGTCGCTCGCGGCGGCACCGCGACCGGCACCAGCCCGTTCACCGTCCAGCCCAACGTCGTCTTCATCCTCACCGACGACCAGCGATACGACATGCTCCGGCGCATGCCGACGGTGATGGGGGGGCTCGTCGACCGCGGAGTGCGGTTCGCGAACGGATTCGTCGTGAACCCCCTGTGCTGCCCCAGCCGCACCAGCATCCTCACCGGCCAGTACTCGCACACCACCGGCGTGTGGAGGAACATCGGGCCCGACGGGGGGTTCCCCACGTTCCATTCCGACGGTTCCACCATCGCGACGTGGTTGCACGGCGCGGGCTACCGGACCGCCCTCATCGGCAAGTACCTGAACAACTACGGCCCCGGCAATACGTACATCCCCCCGGGTTGGGACCGTTGGACGGCCTTCGAGAACCCTGGGACCGGAGGCGACTACTACGGCTACCAGCTCAACGTCGGCGGGAGGCTCGTCTCGTACGGGAACGGGCCCGCCGACTACTCGACCGACGTCCTGGCCGCCGGAGCCGTCGGGTTCATCCGCACCACGCCAACCAGCCGCCCGCTGTTCCTGTATTTCGCGCCCTTCGCCCCGCACGGGCCGACCATCCCCGCTCCGCGTGACGTCGGCGCGTTCAGCGGGCTGGCGCCCTTGCGGCCGCCCAGCTTCAACGAGCGGGACGTTTCGGACAAGCCGCTGTTCGTCCGGCGCCAACGCCCGCTGACGGTAGGGCGAACAGCCACCATCGACGTCCGACGGGAACGGGCCTTCGAGAGCCTCCTCGCCGTCGACGACGCGGTGGGTCGGATCCTGGCGGCCCTCCGCGACACCGGACGCCTCCGGGACACGCTCGTCCTGTTCATGTCGGACAACGGATATCTGTTGGGGGAGCACCGGTTGGTCGGCAAGGACGTGCCCTACGAGGAGAGCATCCGCGTGCCGTTCGCCGTGCGCTGGGACCGGCTCCAGTTGTCGCCGCGCACCGACCGCCATCTGATCCTGAACGTCGACGTCGCCCCGACGATCGCCGCGGCGGCCGGCGTGCCCGCGCCCGGGGTGGAGGGCGCCAACTTCCTCCCCGTGCTCACGGAACCCGGGGCATCGTGGCGCTCGAGGTTCCTCATCGAGTCCGTGACCAGAGGGGGCTACTGCGGCGTCCACACGAGCCGCGGGCAGATCTTCGTCCACTGGGGCACCGGGGAAGAGGAGCTCTACATCCTCTCCAGCGACCCCTACCAGCTCAACAACCAGGCGAGGTCGGCCGTGTGGAGACCCGTGGTCCGCGGGCTCCGATCCTGGACCCGGCAACACTGCACCCCCCGCCCGCCCGGGATGCCGGCATTCTAGCGAGCCGCGGCGGCGCGCAGGCGGGCCACGGTGCGATCCCTGCCCAGCAGTTCCATCGACTCCGGGAGCGGCGGTGACACCGTGCTTCCGGTGACCGCCGCCCGCACCGGCTGCCATCCTTTCGTGCGATTCAGGCCGGCCTCCCCCGCCAGGGCGTCGAGGGCCGACTGGATCGACGCGCGATCCCACGTCCCCACGCCATCGAGGGCCTCTGCGGCATCCGCCAGGTAGCCTGGCCCTGCCTTCTCGATCACGGCGGCGGCCGTCTCGTCCGGCTCAACGTCGTCGGTGAACAGGAACCGGAGCAGGGGAACCGCTTGCGTCAGGGTCTTCATCCGTTCCTTCACCAACGGCATGGCCCGACGAAGCAGGCCCGGATCCACCAGCAGCCCCGCCCCGGCGAGGAAGTGCACCACTCGCGCGGCCAGGTCCTCGTCGTCCAGGCCCTGGACGTAGTGGTTGTTCATCCACTCGAGTTTGTCCGAGTCGAAGGCGGCCGGGTTGCTCGACACGCGCGACACGTCGAACCGCTCGATCAACTCCTCGCGGGAGAAGAACGTGGTCTGGTCGTCGTACGACCATCCGAGCAGAGCCAGGTAGTTGACCAGGGCCTCGGGCAGGATGCCGTGCTCGCGGAACGCCTCCACCGACGTTGAGCCGTGCCGCTTCGAAAGCGGCTGGCGGTCGGACCCCACGATCAGGGGCAGGTGCGCGTACTGGGGCAGCGTCCCACCGAGCGCTTCGATCACGGCCATGTTCCGGGGCGCGGAGGCCAGCAGGTCTTCACCCCGGATCACGTGCGTGATGCCCATCAGCATGTCGTCGACCGCCACGGCCAGCAGGAACACCGGCGAGCCGTCGGAACGCAGGATCACGAAGTCTCGCAGTGCGCCGGCCGCGAAGTGCACTTCGCCCTTCACCAGGTCGTGCACGATGTAGTGGCGCTCGGGCATGGCGAACCGCACGGCCCAGAGCCGCCCCTCGCGTTCGAAGGCGGCGAGTTCCGCGTCGGACAACCGCCGGCACCGACCGTCGTAGCCGGGCGGCTCGCCCCGAGCCCGAGCCTGATCGCGGCGTTCCTCCAGTTCCTCGGGCGTGCAGTAGCACCGGTAGGCGTGCCCACCGGCCATCAACCGCTCCGCGTGCTCGTGGTAAATGGCCGTGCGCTGCGATTGCCGGTAGGGAGCGTGAGGGCCGCCCACGTCGGGGCCTTCGTCCCAGCCAAGGCCCAGCCACCGCAGCGACTCCAGGGTTCCCCGGAACGCCTCCTCCGTGACCCGGCTGACGTCGGTGTCCTCGACGCGCAGCACGAACGTCCCCCCGTGGTGGCGCGCCGTGAGCCAGCTGAACAACGCCGTGCGGGCGTTCCCCACGTGGATCGAGCCGCTGGGGGCGGGGGCGAACCGGCACCGGACCTCGCTCACCGCTCCCCCACCGGATTGGCCAGCACCCCGATCCCCTCCACCTCCACCTTGACCCGGTCACCGGGGGCGAGCTTCCCGACGCCCTCCGGCGTGCCGGTCAGGATCACATCACCCGGCAGCAGGGTCATGAACTGCGTCACGAACTCCACGATGGTGCCCACCCTGAACACCATGTCCGACGTCTGGGCGGACTGGCGGATCTCGCCGTTCACCCGGGTCTGGAGGAGCAGGTCGCCCGGGTCGAGCTCGGTTTCGATCCACGGCCCGAGGGGGCAGGAGCCGTCGAATCCCTTGGCCCTGCCCCACTGGCCGTCCTTCTTCTGGAGATCCCGGAGCGTCACATCGTTGCCACACGTGTAACCCAGGATGAACGCCCCCGCCTCCTCGGTCTTGACGTCACGGGCGATGCGACCAATCACCACCGCGAGCTCGCCCTCGTAGTCGACGCGATGGCTGATCGGAAGAAGCGGGATGGTGTCTCCCGGGCCGGCGACCGACGTCGACGGCTTGAGGAAGATCAAGGGCTCCTCGGGCACCTCCCCGCCGAACTCCGCGGCGTGGGCGGCGTAGTTCTTCCCCAGACACACGACCTTGGACGGCAGGACCGGAGCGAGCAGTCGCACGTCGTCGAGCGGAACCTCGTCGCCCGAGGGGAGAGGGTCCTCGAAGAACGTGCCCCGCAAGAGGCGCACGGCGTCGCCTTCGGCGACGCCGTGCGCGATGCGATCCCCGAACTTGAAGCGGACCAACCTCATCGGACCGGCAGGCTATCGCATCGGGCCGGGAGACCGGCCCTCGCCGCGTCAGACCGGGCGGCGGGCCATAGCCAACCTCGCCACGACCAGGGGCAGCGCGATCCCTCCTTCCCCTCCAGATCGGGCATGAACCTTTAGTTATGCGCTTATAGATAGAGGGTGGCGTAGTGCTTGGGGCGTCGCGAACCTCCCTCGCTTTCCGGGACCTTCGGCCTTGGTGGGGAAAGTCGGTTCCTGCCGGTCAGGCAGGCCAGTGAACGGCCGAAGGATCGGACCGTCTCGGCGAAGGCCTTGGGCCGCGTGCAGTACGTTGCGTGCGTGGCCCCCTCGAGGACCACGAGGTCGGCATCGGGGATCGCCCCGGCGATGATGCGGGCCACCTGCCCGAACAGCTGCGCGCTCCGGTCCCCGGTCAGCATCCGTACGGGGTCGACGTACTCGAGAACCGGTCCACGGCCTCTTGGGGAGTCGCCGCGGACTCCAGCGCCGGGCCGCCCGCGCCGTTCGCTCCACGCCCTCGCCCAGGGGGGCTAGGACACGCGGGTCGCTCCGTTCGTCCTCATCGGCCGATCCGCTCGTCGCTGTTTCGGCCCTCCAGGATCGTGCCACCGTCCCAGGAGACGCCGACGCTCCGCCAGTAACCGGCGATCATCTCGACCGGTGCCAGCCGCGAGAGCTCCTCGGTGGGAGCGTCCCACAGCGTGACCTCGGCCTCCCCGGTCCAGGCCGGCGAAACCTCGACGTCGTAGCCCCGCATCGTGACCAGCTCGACCAGCGAGTCCTTCGCGCCCTTCTCGATCGATGGCATCCACCGGTGGTGGAGCATCGGCAACGCGTTGACGAACCCGGCGGTCTCCGACGGCCCGGTGATCGTGAACCGAGCCTGCGTCAGGCGCCAGTCGCTCGCTGTGAGCGTCGCCCCGAACGTTCCGCCGGGCTCGAGCCGTGGCCCGGCTCGCCCGACGGTGACCGGCTTCGTCATCTGGATCGAACCGAGTTTCTTCGGATACCCCTGGTGCCATCCCCGGGCCAGCGCGAAGTCCCTGTCCACCCAGATGTAGACGCACCGCGAGTAGTGCTCTCCATGGTACTTGCAGCGCACGACGAAGAAGCACTCCTTGTACTGCGAGCGGACGGGGTCCAGCAGCTCCTCGAACGAGTCCGAGCAGGACTGCCAGTCCGCGAAGATCACGGCTACGGCACCGGGGTCCTCGTCCGCCGGCTCGAGCGGGTCGGGCAGGAGCTCGGCCACGCGGGCCGGATCGGCCCTGTACTCGATGGTGAGTAGGTCGCCCGAGTAGTGCCACGGAGGCGGGGGAACGATGGAGGCCCGGCCCTCGGGCGACCTCGGGACCATGAACCCCTTGAGCTCCACCACGGGCGTCATACTACCGGTCGATGGAGACCCGACGGATCGTGCTCGACGGCTCTGCCTCGAGCGTCGTGCGGGAGGGCGACCAGCTGGTGGCGCCGGACGGGCGCAGGGTCCCGGCCGGCGAGGCGGTTCACCTTCCCCCGTGCGAGCCCACGAAGATCGTGTGCGTCCACCTGAACTACGAGAGCCGGCGGGCCGAGTTCCTCGCCGAGCTCGGTCCGGCCCCCACCTACTTCCACAAACCGATCTCCTCGTTGAACGCCCACGGCGGCGTGGTTGTCCGCCCGCCCCGGTGCAAGTACCTCAACTACGAGGGCGAGATCGCCATCGTGATCGGCAAGGAGGCGAGTCACATCGCCCCCGACGAGGCCGCCGAGCACATCCGCGGCTACACGATCGCGAACGACTTCGGCCTGCACGACTTCCGCGACACCGATGCCGGCTCGATGCTGCGGGTTAAGGGCTCCGACACGCTCTGCCCGCTCGGCCCGGGCCTGGTCGACGACTGGGACTTCCTGGGGAAACGGATGCGCACGCTCGTGAACGGCGAGGTGAGACAGGACGGGAACACCGACGAGATGATCTGGGACATGCGCTACCTGGTGGCCGACATCGCCCGGACCATCACGCTCGTGCCCGGCGACGTGATCCTGTCCGGCACGCCGGCCAACTCCCGCCCGGTCGAGCCGGGCGACGTGGTGACGGTCGAGGTCGAGGGCCTCGGTGCCCTGACGAACACGATCGTCGAGGGCGCCGTTCCCCTCCGCGAGGACGTCGGGGCGCAGCCCAGCGGGTCCGAGGAAGTCATCTCGACCGCCTTCGGAGGCGACTGGGAGTTTCGGGGCATCCGACGCCCGCGTCGGGACTGAAGCTCATCCCCCGGCCGCAGGGATGCCGGCCAGGAAGCGGTCGAACAGCGCCCGGGCTCGATCCCGCGCCTCGTCGGCCCGGCGATCGATCTCTTCGATAATCGCCCACCCGTCGACGCCGTACCGCTCGAAATCGGAGTCGTCGATCTTGGACCACTCCCGCATCACCTCGGGGCTGATCTCCGGGTGGAACTGCACGAGCAGGCTGGATCCATACGTGTACGCTTGCGGCCCGGCGGCGGTCCTCGCGAGCAGGGAGGCGCCAGGCGGCAGGGTGAACGTGTCCGAGTGCCACATCATCCACGGGCCCTCAGGGACCGGGCCGTCGCCGACGAGCTCGATCTTCCCGAACCCCAGTTCCCCCTGCTCTCCTCGGTAGACCTTCCCCCCGAGCGCCTCGGCGAAGGCCTGGGCCCCGAAGCAGATTCCCAAGACCGGCACGTCGCGCTGCACGGCATCGCGCATCCGCTCCAGGAGCCGGTCGATCCAAGGCCTCACCTCCTCGCCGTACACGGACCACGGTGCCCCCATCACGATCACGAGGTCGAATCCGTCCAGCGGCGGGATGTCCGGGTCCTCGCTGGGGATGTGGTCGACCAACTCGATGCCCAGCTCCGCCGCATATGCCCCGATCGTCCCGGGGTCCTCCAGCGGGTGCGGCTTGATGACCAGTGCCCTCATCGTCCCTCCATCGGAACCCCTCGATCGCACGATGCAATATCCTCCGCTCACGCGGCGACGACAAGGAGCGGAGATGGATGTGGTGGCTGAGCGTCTGCGCCTGCTGTTCTCCGACCTGCACGGAATCGAACGGGGCAAGTACCTGCTCGGCGAGTGGGCGGAGAGGAAGGGCGCCAACTTCTGCATCGGCACGTGGCCCCTCACGTTCGACAAGGAGATCCTGCCGATCCCCGGCGTGCACTTCGATGTGGGCTTGCCCGACATGGAGGCACATCTGGATCGGGACTCGATCCGCCCCGGGTGGGAACCCGACACCGCCATCGGGATCGCCGACGTCTGGTACCGAGGGGAACGCCACCCCCTGGACTCCCGCGAGGTGCTCCGCCGGGCGGTCGCGCCGTGGAAGCAACGAGGCCTCGACCCCCAGCTCGCGTACGAGTTCGAGTTCTTCCTGATGGAGCCCGACGGGGAGGCCGGCTGGCGGCCGATCTCGCTGCCCGCCCACCGCGTGTACGGAACGGGGATGGCGGTGGATCCATCCGGGGTCGTCGACGAGATCGTCACGACCGCGGTCCGTTCCGGGTTCCCCGTGGAGGGCTGGGGCAGCGAGTTCGACACCTCCGCCTACGAGGTCAACATCCACTACAAGGACGCCATCCAGGCCGCGGACGAGGCCTTCCTGTTCCGGGTGCTGTGCCACGAGATCGCGGTCCGGCGCGGGTATCTGGCCACGTTCATGGGCCGGCCCATCCCGGACCGGGGCGGGAGCGGGCTGCACCTGAACATCAGCTTCCGGAGCCAGGAAGACGGATCCAACGCCATGGCCGACCCGGACCATCCGACGGGCATCTCCGACCTGGCCCGGCGATGCGTTGCCGGCATGCTGGCTCACCACGAGGCTCTG
>JAHEXX010000120.1 GCA_023251895.1 bacterium | reverse complement strand
GGAGAAGGGAGCGAGCATGGACTGCCTTGACCGCGCCACCCTCAGGCACTTCACCGCGGCCGTTGCCGCGTGCGTCCACGGGGCACAGTGAGCAAGGCGCATCCTGCCTCGTACCACCGGCGGATGGCGCGGATGCTGTCGCGGCTGTTCCGGTAGCCGCCCTGCTAATCGTCTGCTAATCACCTTCGGCATATGGGGGCATACTCCGGCTGAGTCACGGCTCGCCCACCTGGCCCCTAACGTGCGGAAACGCTTACGCGAAGATACGAGGGCATCCCCCGCTAGACGTGTGTGGCTGAGGGTACAATCCGCCGCGGTCCGCGTCTGACGAGGAGCCAAGGTGAGCCTTTCCCGGGAGGAACTGACCGGCTACGCGCACGCGGAGCGCGCCCGGCTGGGACGGTTGGTCCAGTACGCGCTGCCGGAGAGCTGGGAGCGCATGAGCGCCGCCGCGGGGTGGTGGAACCGCGACGTGGTCGCCCATCTGGCGGCCCAGGACGGGGCCGCCGCTCAGGTAGTGGCGGGCGAGACGTCCCGGGAGTTCGCCGACTATGACGGATGGCGCGCGGGGGAGGGCGATTCCGCCCATTTCACGGTGGACGGCTTCAACGACTTCGCGGTGGGCCGGCGGGTTGACCTGCCGACCCGGCAGGTCCTCGAAGAGTGGGGCCGGAACGCCGACCGGTTCCTGCGCAACGTCGCCGGGCTCACCGACGAGGCGTGGGCCACCCGGCGTGTTCCGTGGCTGGCCGGCGACATCGCGGTCCGGTACCTCGTGCAGTCGCGGATCGTGGAGTGGTGGGTCCACGGCGAAGACATGCGCCCGGCCGCGGAGCTCGCGCCGGGCCTCGAACACTGGCCCATCCACCTCACGAACGACCTGGCCATCCGGATGCTCCCGTGGGCCCTGTCGCGGGCCGGGCTGGCGTTCCCGGAGGCCAGCGTGCGGATCGACCTGGAGGGCGCCGGTGGAGGAACCTGGCACTGGGGGCTCTTGGGCGCCGAGGCGGCCCCCGAGGACAAGAAGGCCGACGCATTCATCGAGGGCCGCGCGTACCCGTTCGCGCTGGTCGCCGCCCGGCGGGCGCGCGCCGACGAGTACCTGGAGGATGGCAACCTCGTGCTCGGCGGCGAGGAGGAGATCGCTTTCGCCGTCCTCGAGCACATCCGCGCCTACGTCTGATCCGAGAGCCGTCCGCGGTTCCCGTTCGTACTACCACGGAGTACCGTGCTGCGCATGCGATCCCGCGACCCAGGCTCCGACGCCGCCCTGATGCGGGCGTTCTCCCGGCGCGAGCCGGGAGCCGCCGAGGGTCTGTACGAGCGGTACGCATCGCGCATCTACGGGCTGGGGATCGTGATGCTGGGGAACGACGCCACCGCGCAGGACCTGGTCCAGGACACGTTCGTGAAGCTCTGGCGGAGCGCCGAGCGCTACGAGCCCTCGCGGGGCAAGCTGGACACGTGGGTGCTCCTGGTCGCTCGAAGCCTGGCCATCGACGCGCTCCGCCGTCGGGTGCTGGATGCCCGGAGCCTGCAGGCGATCGGCCTCCCCGGCGAGGTGTCGGGCGAGCCGGGACCCGAGGAGGTCGCCGAGACGGCCGACCTGGCCGACCGGGCCCGCAGGGCCATGGTCTCGCTCTCGGATGGTCAGCGCGCGGCGCTCGAGCTCGCCTACTTCGGCGGGAAGACCAGCGCGGAGGTGGCCGAGATGGAAGGCATCCCCCTGGGCACGGCGAAGACCCGGATCCGGACCGCCCTGCTGCGGCTCCGGGAGGCGATGGAGGAACACCGTGAGGTGTGATGAGGTTCGCGAGGTGCTGGCTGAGCATCTGCTCGGCACGCTGCCCGAGCCCGAGGACCTGGAGGTCCGCGGGCACCTCCGGGGCTGCGCCGGCTGCCGCCGGGAGATGGCTGCTCTGGCCGAGGGCGTCAGCCTCTTCTCCCGCGCGGCCCACGAGACGGCGCCCCCTGAGGGACTCAAGGAACGCGTCCTGTCGGTCCTGGAGGAGGAGTGGGCCCAGCAGCCCGCGCCTGCGGGCGCCGCCCGGAAGTGGAACTGGATGGCCGCCGCGGCGGCCATCGTCGTCCTGGCCGGATCGCTCGGCTGGGCCGCAGCCGCCGACCGACGGGCCGTCCGTTACGAGGCCGACGCGGCCAACTACCAGAACTTCCTCGGCGTCCTGGGCGGCGAGAACGTCCGCGTGGGCACGCTTTCCCCGAGGGGTTCCCGCGACCTCCACGGCAGCGTCGTCCTGTACGACGCGAAGGCCGGCGAGCAGTCCTGGGCCCTCCTCCTCGTCCGGGCCCCGGGAATGGAGGGAACCGCCGACGTGACGCTGTCCTCCTCCGACGGCCGCACGATCCGGCTCCACGAGCTGACGTTCGAGGCCGGGGGCGATGCGTCGACCTGGCTCGTGACCTCGAGCAGCCTGAAGCCGTACGACCGGGTCGCCGTGACCGCCCCGGACGGCACCCAGATCGCGACGGGAACGATCTCCGGCGAGCGAACGCCTACCGGCTGACGACGAGGCGGTTCACGCGGCGGCGGCGCGCCCCGAACCGGTACTTGTACTCGTAGTCGCCCTTCAGCAGGTCGAACCCCTCGCACCGCGAACCGATCGCAAGCCGGATGTCCTCGGCCACCAGGACCATGCCGGGGGAAAGTTGTCGCCACTCCCGGTCGAAGGCCGAGTTGTACAGGTAGTAGCGGCCGGCGCAGCGGAACCCGATCGTCCCGGCCACCTTCTCCGCCCCCACCGACAGGAACGTCAGCTGGAAGGTCCCGTCGCGCAGGAACGCCTCGCCCAGCCGGCGGAAGAAAATCTCCATCCCCGGCTGCAGGAACACGCCCTTGGGGCCCTCGCTCGACCGGTGGAGCTGCACGAAACGGTCGAGGTCCGCCGGCAGCGTGTCCCACGTCGACACCGAGACCTCGTACGCGCCGGCCTCCGACTCCAGCTTCTTGGCTTTGCGCTTGATCTCGTGGCGGAGCTTGGCCGGCAGGCCGGACAGGTACTCCTCCCAGGTCGCCGGCAGCGGCAGGAACGGCGCGACGCCGTTCTGGTCTTCGGTCACATCCACTGAGAAGCCTTGCGCCGCAGCGCCCTCAGACAGCAGCTCCTGCCACGCCGAGTCCTGGGGGAGCCCGCGGAGGTCCGCGGTCGACCAATCCTCGCGCTGGGCGAGCGCCGCGAACAGCTCCTTGGCCATGCGCTCCTGAGCGGACGGGATCGCCACCGGCCCCATGTAGTCGGTGACCTCGGTGCCGCCCAGGAACCGGAGGGTGTCCTCCACACGCTCCAGCGCGACCACGCCGACCTGGGTCCCGTCGTCCTCCTCCGCGAACGCCAGCAGCAGGTGGTCGAGGACCTGCCCGAACTCCTCCCAGTACAGCTTCAGGTACTCGGGGCGATGGAAGAACGTGCCGGCCGGGTCGGCGTCGACCAGCGACGCCCAATACCGCCGCGTGAAGTCCCGCCCGTCGTCGGAGAACGTGATCTGCATCACCAGCAATGATAGGTGGGACGCGCAGAACCCCTGCGCGCTCGCTGCGTTACCAGGAGCCGCCGCCCCCGCCGCCACCGCCGCCTCCGGAGGAGCCCCCTCCCCCGAAACCGCTCGAGCCGGACCCGGAGGGCGTGGATGCGATGGTCCCCGCGGTCGTCACCGTGAACCCGTCGATGGCGTTCGAGAACCCTTCGAAGTTGAAGGGGTTCGGCGACACGTACCACGTGGAGGTGTCAGGCGGCTGCGCGGCCAGGCCGGCGAAGGCCCGGGCCCACTTGTCGGTGCAGCCGAACACCACAGCGTACGGCAGGAACCGGGTGAACACGTTCTCCTGCTCGGCCCACCGGGACATGTTGGTCTCGGCGGCCTCGATGACCCGCCGGAACCCGCGAATCCGCCTGACCATGGCCGTCCCCTTGGGGGTCCGCCTCGGCATCCACCGGGAGCCGACGACGCCGAGAAGCCCTGCGGCGACGAGCGGGACGGGAAGGAGGGCCAACCCTGTGTGCCATTTGAGGGCGATGTACTCGAGGACGGCCCCGACGACCAGGACCATCGCACCCCTCAGCTCCCAGGAGGTCCGGACCTTGTAGGGCTGGCCGGAGAACCAGCCCCGCTGTACGGCGTCGTCGTACAGGGCCTCGTTCACCCGCTTGAGGCGTTCAACGAACTTCGTCTTCAGCTCGGAGAGCTTCACCGCGTCCCCGTCCTCGAACAGGCCCGCGAGCAGCGTGGCCTCGTACCCGAGCAGGGGGTCGGTGTCGTTCCGCGTGCGCTCCAGCATCCAGTCGGGCTTACCGAACCAACCGTGCTTGGGGATCTCGATGATCTTGAGGTGCCCGCGGACCGCCAGGTCGACGATGGTGGCGGTGACGTCCAGGGGGTTTGCCTGCTCGTCGATCACGGTGCCGATCTGCCCGGGTCGGAGCCCCTCCGGCGGCGCGAACTCCACGGGGCCCTCTCCCTCCTCCCCCAGCGGCACGGCCTGCTCCTCGGCACCCCCCGGCCCGGCCGGGCCCATGACCGCGTCGATCGGAGAACCCACCCACCGGCGGTCCCGCCCGGTCCTCCAGGCCAGCATCCCGAACCCGATGACCACCGCCAGGAGCAACACCGAAGCCACGCCGATCAGCGGCTTCGAGCCGAAGAAGGCCTTCGACGCCGTCCACTGTTCCCGCAGGATCGGCTTCGGCTCGGGCACGGCCCCCTTGGGAAGGCCGATCACCACCGTATAGCCCTCGTGCGGACCGAGCGCGACCGCGGGGAAGCTGGCGTCGTTCCCTTCGACCCCGCTTTCGCCGCAGGGCAGGCTGGAGCCGTAGGGCCCCACGAAGCACGCGACCCGCGGGATGTCCGTGGGGGCCGTCACGCGCACGGTGGCCCTCTCGATCGGCACGGTCCAATCCGTGCCGATCGCGTTCCAGTACAGCTCGTCGTGATCGGGGAACCCGTTCAGGGCGCCCTCGATCCGGTAGCTGATCGTGTACGTGTGTTGCCCCGCGACGGTCCGGTCCGGGTCGCCGATCCGGATCCGGGTGTACCCGTTCCCGACGTCCTGGATCTTCACGTCGTCGGGGGTTCCCGGCGACCCGCTCACCGCAACGCCGGTCAGGCGGTACACGCGGTCGAACCCCTGTTTCGGCGGGTACGGGATCCGCGTCGGGATGTCCCGGTAGACGCCGTGCCGATCCGTCGCCCCGTCGAAGTCGTAGGCGACGGACTCGGTGACGAGCAGGCTCCCGTCCGGCCGGATCTGGATGTCGACGTCGTAGGCGCTGATCCGCTCGCCCTGCGCGGCCGCGGGACCGGCCAGGGCGACCAGGGCGCCGGCCGTCGCGAGCAAGGCGAGCAACCGCCCACGAGGGCGGAGCGACGGCTTCAGCCTGGGCACGGCCGAAGCCTAGTTCCTCGGACGGCTCCGGGGAACGAAGATGGTGAGGTGAGCGACCGGCCGAAGCTGTACGAGGGACTCGCCTCTTGGTTCCACCTGCTCACCGCACCCGAGGACTACGCGGACGAAGCCGAGCAGTACCGCCGCATCCTGACCGAGGCCTGCGATCCCCCGCCACAGACAGTGCTGGAGCTGGGAAGCGGGGGCGGGAACAACGCATCCCACATGAAGCGCCACTTCCGGCTCACGCTGGTCGATCGCTCCCCCCAGATGCTCGATGTGAGTCTCGGCCTGAATCCCGAGTGCGAGCACGTCCCCGGCGACATGCGGACCGTGCGCCTGGCGCGGACCTTCGACGCGGTGTTCGTACACGATGCCGTGAGCTACCTCACGACGGAGGAGGACCTGCGAGCGGCGATCGAGACGGCCTTCGTCCACTGCCGTCGGGGCGGTGCGGCGCTCTTCGTGCCGGACCACGTCCGCGAGACGTTCCGGGATGGCTCGGAGCACGGCGGCCACGACGGCGCTCGGCGGGCCCTCCGGTACCTCATGTGGGAATGGGACCCGGACCCGAGCGACACGACGTACGTTGCCGACTTCGCCTACCTCCTCCGCCACGAGGACGGGACGGTCGCCGTGGAGCACGACCGGCATCTCCTCGGCGTGTTCCCCCGGGCGACGTGGCTCCGGCTGATGGAGGCCGCGGGCTTCCGAACCGAGATCCGCCAGGCCGAACATGGCGAGCAGATGGGCAGCGAGCTGTTCCTGGGGATCCGTCCGCCAGCTAGTATGGACCAGACTAGTGGGTAGCGGCGCCGGCCGCATGGCCGGCGCCGCCGAGGGCCTCCTGCAAGACGTCCCAGGCCAACACGGCGCACTTGATCCGGATCGGGTACTTGACGACGCCCTTCAGCGCCACCAGATCGCCGAACTCGTCCTCGTCCGGCTCGACCTCGCCGGCCATCATGCCGCGGAACTCCTCGGCCAGGCGCTTCGCGTCGTCGACCGGTTTCCCGGAGATGGCCTCGGTCATCATCGAGGCCGAGCTCTGCGAGATGGAGCACCCCGCCCCCTGGAACGCCACCGCGGCGATCTTCCCATCATCCTCGTGCACGAAGACGGTGATCTCGTCGCCGCACAGCGGGTTGTTCTTGGAGCACGACAGCTCCGCCTCCGGTAGTTCCCGCTTGTTCCGGGGGTTCTTGTAGTGGTCGAGGATCACTTCCTTGTAGATGTCGTCGAGCGCCACGTTCCCTCCGTGGATCTTAGAAGGCGAAGATGTCTTCGGCTTTGGCCAGCGCGTCGATGAGGACGTCCACCTCTTCCTTGGTGTTGTACACGTAGAACGACGCGCGCGCCGTCGCTGGCACTCCGTACCGACGCATCACGAGCTGCGCGCAGTGGTGCCCCGCCCGGATGGCCACACCCTCCTCGTTCAGGATCGTGGCGAGGTCGTGCGGGTGGACCTCCTTGTACCAGAACGACACCGCTCCTCCCCGGATCCCGGCGTCCGTGGGGCCGAACACGCGGGCCCCGGCCTCCAGCAGGCGATCGACCGCGTATCCCGTGACCTCCTCCTCGTGGGCCCGGACGGCGTCCATCCCCAGTGCCTCCAGGTAGTCCACTGCGGCGCCGAGACCGACCTCCTGGGCGATGTTCATCGTCCCGGCCTCGAACTTGAACGGCACGTCGTTCCACGTGGCGTGGTCGTGGAAGACCTCGCGGATCATCTCGCCACCCCCGAGGAACGGGTCCATGGACTCCAGCAGCTCGTGCTTCGCGTACAGACCGCCGGAGGCCGTCGGGCCCAGCATCTTGTGCCCGGAGAACGCCAGGAAGTCGCAATCCAGCTCGCTCACGTTCACCTTCGTGTGCGGCACGAACTGCGCACCGTCGACCAGTACCCTGGCGCCGACGGCGTGGGCGGCCTCGATCAACCGCTTGAGCGGTGGGATCGTGCCGAGGGCGTTTGACATGCCGGTAACGCACAAGAGCTTGGTCCGTTCCGTGAGGAGCGAGCCAAGGCCTGACAGGTCGAGCAGACCGTCGTCGGTCAGCGGGATGAACCGGAGCACCGCACCCGTGTCCCGCGCGCAGAACTGCCAGGGCACGATGTTCGAGTGGTGTTCCATCTCGGTGATGAGGATCTCGTCGCCCTCCCGTAGGAACTTCCGGCCCCACCCGTGGGCGACCAGGTTGACGGACTCGGTGGTTCCACGGTTGAACACGATCGAGGCCGGCTCCGGCGCGCCGAGGAAC
>JAHEXX010000119.1 GCA_023251895.1 bacterium | reverse complement strand
CACGTCGGGGGCGAGCAGCGTGGCGACGTCCACCTCCTCCCGGTGCTGAGCCGCGATGAGGACGGTAGCCACGCGGACCGGCCTGCCGTTCGCGTACTCCACGCTGACCTGGCTCTTCCCGTCGGGCCGCAGATACGGAATGACGCCCGCCTTGCGGACGTCGGCGAGCCGCTTGGCCATCCGGTGGGCCATGGCGATGGGGATCGGCATGAGCTCCTCGGTTTCCCGGCACGCGTAGCCGAACATCATGCCCTGGTCCCCGGCGCCAAGCGTGTCCAGTTCGTCGTGGGATCCCTCGGCTCGGTGCTCCAGTGCGTCGTCCACGCCGCGGGCGATGTCGGGCGACTGCTCCTGGATCGACGTGATCACACCGCACGTCGCGCCGTCGATGCCGAAGTTCGCGTCCGTGTATCCGATGTCCAGGATGGTCTGGCGGACCACCGACGGGATGTCCACGTAGCCCGTGGTGGTGATCTCGCCGGCGACGATCACGAGGCCGGTGGTGACCATCGTCTCGCAGGCCACCCGGCCCACGGGGTCTACCTCCACGATCGCGTCGAGGACCGCATCGGAGATCTGGTCGGCGAGCTTGTCGGGATGGCCCTCCGTCACCGACTCGGAGGAGAACAGGTATCCCTTCCGCATGACCGCGCGAGTATACTCGCCCCCTCCGAAGGACCGCCGGTCAGTCCCGGAGCAACTTGGCCATGCGGTCGCAGGCGGCGGTAGCGAGCTCACGCTTGGTCCACATGCGAAGTGGTTCGTCCTCACCGGTGGCCGTGAGGATCAGGGCGTTGTTGGTGTCGGCTCCGAAACCGCTCCCCTCCCGCCCCACCTCGTTCACCACGATCACGTCCAGGCCTTTCGCCTGCAGCTTCGTCCGTCCTGCCCGTTCGAGATCGCCTGTCTCAGCCGCGAAGCCGATCAGGATCGGGTGGCCTTTCGATCCCCCCAGCTCCCCCAAGATGTCCGGCGTCGGGACCAGGTGGAGATCGGGAACACCCGATCCCTTCTTGATCTTGCCCTCCGCCTTGCGCTCCGGCCGGAAATCGGCCACGGCCGCCGCCATCACGACCGCGTCGGCCTCGGCGGCCGAGGCCACCACGACGTCGCGCATCTCCTCCGCCGTCTCCACCCTGACCGCGGGGATGCCCTGGGGTGGTCCGATCGTCCCCGGACCCACCACGAGGCGCACGTCGGCTCCCCGGGCGGCTGCCTCCTCGGCCACGGCGAATCCCATCCTGCCTGTTGAGCGATTGCCGATGAACCGCACCGGGTCTATCGGCTCCCAGGTCGGCCCGGCCGTCACCACGATGCGGCGTCCCGCCAGATCGTGGTTCTCCGACACCGCCGCCGCCGCGGTGGACAGGATGTCCTCCGGTTCGGCCATGCGGCCGATGCCCTCGTCGCCTGCGGCGAGCGGACCGGTGGCCGGGCCAACGATGCGTGCGCCCCGCTCCGCGAGTGCCCGCACGTTCGACTGCGTCGCGGGGTGCTCCCACATCCCCGAGTGCATGGCCGGTGCGATGACCAACGGGCAGCGTGCCTCGAGCAACGTCGACGTCAACAGGTCGTCGGCGATGCCCTGGGAGAGCTTCGCCATCACGTTCGCCGTGGCCGGGGCGACGATGGCCACGTCGGCCTCGCGGGCTATCCGCACGTGCAGGACGGAGCCGGCCTCGTCCCACAGGTCAGTGTAGACGGGATGCCCTGAGAGCACGGCGAAGGTGTCCGGTCCCACGAACCGTGTGGCGGCGGTAGTCATCACGACCTGTACGGTGGCGCCCGCGGCCGAGAGCAGGCGCGTGAGATGACAGGCCTTGTACGCGGCGATGCCGCCGGTGACGCCGAGCAGGACCCGGCGCCCCGAGAGCGGGCTAGTCGGGGTCACTCCCCTCCGGCCGGTCGGGTTTGATCTTGCCCTCGGCGATCTCCTGGAGCGCGATGGACAGGGGCTTGTTCTTGAGGCCGCCGGTCTCCACGAGCGGCGGCACGAACTCACCCCGCCCCTCGCCGAGCTGGCTGTAGTACGAGTTGATCTCCCGCGCGCGCTTGGCCGCGAGGATCACAAGCGAGTACTTGGAGTCGACCGCGGCGAGCAGGTCGTCGATCTTGGGTTCGATCATGGGAGCGTCGATCCTTCAGTCGCGGGCACGGGACCTGCCGATTATAGCCGCGACCTGGTCCGATGCCCGCGCCACGTCGTCGTTCACCACGACGTGGTCGAACCAGGCGCGCTGCTCCATCTCCCATCCGGCCTTGGTCAGTCGGCGCGACAGTTTCTCCTCGTCCTCGGTCCCACGGGAACGGAGGCGCCGCTCCAGCTCCTCGATGGAAGGCGGCGCCAGGAAGATCAGCACGGCTTCGGGCACCTTCGCCCTCACGATCCCCGCGCCCTGCACGTCGATCTCGAGCAGCGCGTCCCGCCCACTGGAGAGGACCCGCTCGATGGGCTCCGCCGGCGTACCGGACCGGTGACCGAAGATCTCGGCCCACTCCAGCAGATCGTCGGCCGCGACCATCCGGTCGAATTCCTCGTCGGCGACGAAGACGTAGTCGACCCCGTCCCGCTCCGCGGGACGGGGTCGACGGGTGGTCACGGAGATGGATAGGTACAGGTCGGGTCGCCGCGCGAGCAGCGTCCGGACCACGGTGCCCTTGCCGACCCCGGAAGGGCCGGCCACGACGAACAGCCGGCCGCGGGTGACCGTAGCTACTTCTTGGTGAACTCGGTCAGCAGGGAGTCGCGCTGCTTCGCGCCGAGGCCCCGGATCCGACGGCTGGCGGAGATGTCCAGCTTCTCCATGATCTTCCTTGCCCGGACCTTCCCCACTCCGGGCAGGGACTCGAGGACGTTGGACACCTTCATCTTGCCGACGGTGTCGTCGCCGGATCTCGCCAGAACGTCTTTGAGCGTGCGCTTGCCGGACTTGAGCTCTGCCTTCAGCTCGGCGCGCTTGCGGCGGGCCTCGCCGGCCTTGGCGAGCGCATCCCTGCGCTGTTCCTCGGTCAGGACGGGAAGGGCCATGTGCACTCCTTTGCCTCGGGGACGTCTCGGGAACCGCGCGATTATAGACGCGCGCTTCCGCGGCGGGCAACGCGAGTTTCCCTTGTCACCTGCGGTTTTGCGTGCTATCGGAGGCCGATGGGGCCGCGGGCGATCCCATCACCGGATGCCCCTCAGGATCCCCCGCGCGGCGCCCACAGGGTCGGCGGCCTCGGTGATGGGGCGTCCGATCACGAGGTAGTCGGCGCCCGCGTCGATGGCTTCCTGGGGCGTGAGGATGCGGACCTGGTCGTGGCCGTTGGCCCCGGCCGGCCGGATCCCGGGAACCACCAGACAGAACTCCTCGCCCATCGCCTCCCGCACCTCACGGACGTCCTCCCCCGACACCACGGCCGCCCCGGCTCCCGCCGCCCGAGCCTCGAACGCCAGCGAGGCCGGCGATGCCAGCGATCCCCCGGACAGGCTGGACAGCACCGTGACCGCGGCCACCGTCGGCACGGGATGCCCCCCGTCCGCGGCGCCGCGTTCCGCCCCCCGGGTCGCCGCGGCCACCATGGCCTCCCCCCCCAGTGCGTGAACGGTCAACATCGCCACCCCGAGCCGCGCGCAGTTGGCCGCGGCCCGTTCGACCGTATTCGGGATGTCGTGGAGCTTCACGTCGAGGAACACCGGGGCTGTCGCCCGCACGCGCGCGACGGCCTCCGGACCATGGGCCGAGAACAGCTCCAGCCCCACCTTCACCAGCCCCACGGAAGGCGCCAGCCGGGCGGCCAGGTCCTCCGCACGGTCGAGGTCCGACAGGTCCAGCGCGGCGATGATGGGGTTCTGCGGGCGCTGGATCATCCGGCCTCCTCGCCCGTGCCGGGCTCGGGGATCCGGACCCGTCCCCGGATATCGGCGGGCGACGCGAGGCCCTTGTGCTTCAGGTACCCGAGGATGCCGTCGGCCGCCGCCGTCGCGGCCGAGGGATCCACCAGAAGTGCGGTGCCCATCTCCACGGCCCAGGCTCCCGCCAGCAGGAGCTCCACGGCGTCGTTCCCGGTCCATACCCCGCCCGCCGCGAGGATCGGGACCTCCGGCAAGATCCGGGCCACCTCGAACACCGCTCTGACCGTGAAGGGACGCACGGCCGGCCCCGACAGGAACCCGCTGATGGCACCGACCTCCGGGCGCAGCCTGGCCGTGTCTATAGCCATCCCCGGAGCGCTCCCGTCGATGGTGAGCCCGTGTGCGCCGGCCCGCACGCACCCCCGGGCGGACTCCACGAGATCGGCCAGGCTCACGGGTAGCTTGGCCACCACGGGCAGTCTCGACAGACGCGAGACCGCGCCCACCACTCCTACGACGTGTTCCGCCGACGAGAGGAACGGCTCTCCCTCCTGTGCCTCGCCCTCTCCCCGCAGGTACACCTCGATCCCCGCGATCCCCTGCACGTCCTGCAGCACGCTGGCCAGACGCACGTACTCCTCGAGGCTGGATCCAGCGATCGACACGAACAGCGGGATCCCGGTGCGGGTGAGCCGCGGCAGCTCGTCGGCCAAGAACGCGTCGATCCCGGGGTTCTGAAGGCCCACCGACCACAGCAAGCCCGAGGCCGTTTCGGCGACCCGTGGCGACGGCGCGCCTTTGCGGGGAGCGAGTGTGATGCTCCGGCTCACCGCCGCCCCCAGGCGACGGGTGTCGAGCAGCCCCCCCTCCCGGCCCGTCCCGAAGGTACCGGACGCCGCCACCAGCGGAGTGGACAAAGCGATCCCTCCCAGATCGACGGCGAGGGTCCGTTTCACCCCGGCCACGAGCCCACCACCGGGGATCCTCCGGGCGGGGTCGGTAGCATCCGGGGGATGTCGGCCATCCACCGGTCCCACAGGACCCGGGCCGGGTTGAAGACCGGCCCCTCGACGCACGCCCGCAGGTTGTCGTAGCCCGAGCCGTCCTTGCGGACGACCGGCACGGTGCACGCGAAGCAGAGCCCGATACCGCACGCCATGCGCTCCTCCACGGCCACCTGCGCCGGGATCCGATGCTCCCGGCAGAACTCGGCCACGGCTCGCAGCAGCTCCCGTGGCCCCGCCGCGTAGACCACCTCGGCCCCCACGTGCTCGGCCATCTCGGGCAGCGCCTCCACCGGCCGCCCCTTCGTTCCCAGGCTCCCGTCGCCGGTGAGGATCGCGACGGTCTGCGAGACCCGCTTGACCTCGATGGGCTTGAAGACCGCCTCCTCGGTGGCGCCCCCCACGATCATGTCGACGCGCTTCCCACGGGCCCGCAGTTCCTGGGCCAGGAACGTCAGCGCGGCCGTTCCGTGCCCCTCCGCGACCAGCAGGCAGTTCGTCAGTCTCCGGGGGAACGCGAACGGCCTCCCCAGCGGTCCCATCACGTCCAGGAACTGGTGGGCCCGCGCCGAGCCCAGCCACTCGGCGCCGACGCCGTCGGGCTCGAACGCGAACTCCAGCGTCCCGGCCCAGCCCCCCCGGCGGGAAGCCTGATGGATGAAGTAGAACCGCCGCAGCAGGAACGAACGCCCCGCCGGCATGGCGATGCCGACGAATTGGCCGGGGCGTGCGCGCTCCGCGATCTCCGGCGCGACTAGTGTGAGCGAGTGGTACACGCCCACCCTGCGGGTCGAGAGGATCTCCGCGCGGACCCGCCTCATCGGTCCCGCGCCCCGACGGGGCTCCTCGTGTCGAACCGCTGCTGGACCGGCACGGCCGACGCGGCCCGGTGGTACTCCTGCAGCGACCTCGGCTCGCCCAATCCATCACGGATCGCCTCGATGCCCCTCACGGCCGCCAGCACGCCGGGAAGCGTGGTGATGCACGGGATCCCCACCGAGGCTGCGGCCGTGCGGATGAAATACCCGTCGGTCCGGGGGCCTCGCCCGAACGGCGTGTTGATGACCAGGTCCACCTCGCCGTTCCTGATGAGGTCGACGACGTTCGGGCCTCCCTCCGACACCTTGGCGACCCGCTCCACCGCGATGCCCGCGCGGGTCAGGACCCCCGCCGTCCCGCCCGTGGCGATGAGGCGGAAGCCGAGATCGGCCAACCGCTTCGCCGGGAACACGATGGCCCGCTTGTCCCGGTTCGCCACCGAGACGAAGACCCTCCCCTCTCGCGGGAGCGCAGCTCCGCTCGCGATGAGCGCCTTGGCCAGGGCCGAGCCCGGGTCGGTGTCGACCCCCATCACCTCGCCGGTCGACTTCATCTCTGGCGAGAGCAACGTATCCACGCCGGGGAACCGGCCGAACGGGAGCACGGCCGCCTTCACCGACGTGTACGGCAGGTGCCGGTAGTGCGCCGGATCGGAGGGCACGATCCCTTGCCCCGCAAGCTCCTCCAGTGTCCGGCCGCATAGCACCAGGGTGGCGACCTTGGCGAGGGGCACGCCGGTGACCTTCGAGACGAACGGGACCGTCCTAGATGCACGAGGGTTGGCCTCGAGTACCCACATCCGCTCGTCCTTCACGGCGAGTTGCAGGTTGAGCAGTCCCCTGACCTCCAGCCTCCTTGCGATGGCGCGTGTGATCGACTCGACCTCGTCGAGCTCCTCGTCGGCCAGCGTGGGCGGGGGGATCGCGCACGACGAGTCGCCGGAGTGCACGCCCGCCTCCTCGATGTGCTCCATCACGGCGCCGATGAACACTTCCTTCCCGTCGGACACGGCGTCGACATCGACCTCGAGCGCGCCCTCCAGGAACCGGTCGATCAGCACCGGGTGGTCGGGCGAGGCCTCGGCCGCCGTCCGCACGAACCGCGCCAGCTCCTCCTCGTCGTACACGATCTCCATGGCCCGGCCGCCCAACACGTAGGACGGGCGCACCAGGACCGGGTAGCCGATGTCCCTCGCTATCCGCCTTGCCTCGTCTGCGTTCCGTGCCTCGCCGTGCGGCGGAGCGGCGATCTCGAGCTCGCGCAGCAGCTCCGCGAACTTCCCCCGGTCCTCCGCGAGATCGATCGCCTCCGGCCGCGTTCCCAGGACCCGGAACCCCGCCTGCTCCAGCTGCGGCGCCAGCTTGAGGGGCGTCTGCCCCCCGAACTGCACGATCACGCCCTCCGGCCGTTCCGCCCGGCACACCGCCAGCACGTCCTCCGTCGCGAGTGGCTCGAAGTACAGGCGGCTCGAGGTGTCGTAGTCGGTGGAGACCGTCTCCGGGTTGCTGTTCACCATGACCGACTCGTAGCCGGCCTCCTCCAGCGCGTACGCAGCGTGCACGCAGGCGTAGTCGAACTCGATGCCCTGGCCGATGCGGTTCGGCCCGGCCCCCAGAATCACGACCCTGGGCCGCTCCGCCGGCCGCACTTCCGACTCCTCCTCGTAGGTCGAGTAGTGGTACGGGGTGCGAGCGGGGAACTCCCCCCCGCACGTGTCCACGGTCTTGAAGACCGTCTCCACCCCGAGCTCCGCCCGCCGCTCTGCCACCGCGGCCGAACTCGCGCCGACGAGCGCCCCGATCCTGACGTCCGACAATCCGAGCCGCTTGGCCTCGAGCATCTCGTGGGCCGCGAGCGAGCCCAGCTCCCTGCCCCGGAGCCGCTCGGCCTCCGCGACCACCTCCGCGATCTGCCCCACGAACCAGGGATCGATCGCGGACGCCTCCGCGATCTCCTCCACGGAGTACCCCGCCACGAGGGCCGCCTCGACGAGATGGAGCCTCCGCTCCCCTTCGATCGCGAGCTCCTCGACGATCCCGCCGACCACAGAGT
>JAHEXX010000118.1 GCA_023251895.1 bacterium | reverse complement strand
AGGACCCGGAGCTCCGGAAGCGCCTGGTCGTCGACGAGGCGGCCGAGCGCGTCTACAACCTGCTCACGGCCATGACCATGGAGCTGCAGATGCTGGCCCGGGCCTGCGGCAAGACCGACGTCCACAGCCTGGAGCCGGAGGACCTCTGCGCGCTCACGGTCGAGGCCGCCGCGATGGCCAAGGTGCCGCTCGCCGGCACCAACTACATCCCCGGCGTGACGGAGCAGGGCACGCTAGACGAGATCAAGGACATGATGCAGAAGTACCTGGCCGACACCGGCCAGTTCCCCAGTTCGTAGGAGATCCGACGATGACCGAACCGCACCTGTCGACGAAAGGCAAGCTGGACGCCGAGGAGCTTGCCGGGCACCGGTTCCCGTACCAGGAGGACATCTCGCTGATCGAGGACATCGACCTCGTGGTACTGACGCCCGGCGAGGACATCAACTGGCTCGAGGACGTTACCCTCTTGGAGGAGGATGACATGCCGGCGGTGTTTGACCGGTACTCGAACTCGTTCCTCAAGATCTACTTCCCGATCCCCGAGGGCCGCGAAGACGAGATCGCCCGGAAGGTTCTCATGAAGCACCTCGTCAGCGGCAACTCGTACGGCATCCAACTCAAGCGCGAGCACGCGAAGTTCCCGCAGCCCATGCTCGGATCGTGGATCGAGGGCTCGGATACGGTCGGGACGGATTGGAAGCCCGCGGTGCTCGAGGGCTGGGAGCGCCCGGCCGGGCACTAGGGGAGACGGGGCCCCCCTTGAGCCCGCGCCGTCCGATCGTCGCCATCTCGGAGGGCTTCGCCGATTACGGCGACTACTACGGGTTCGGGTATGGACGCCCGCTGCTCGCCGCCGGCGCGCTCCCGGTGTTGCTGACCTACTACGAGCGTGAGGAGGACCGCCTCGCGGTCCTCGAGCGGGTGGATGGGCTGGTGCTCGCCGGCGGCCGGGACGTCGAGTCCTGGCGGTACGGGCGGGAGCGGGCGCACCCCTCCCAAGGGGAGTCCCTGCCCCACCTCGACGAGATGGAGCTCTCGTACGCGCGGCTCGCGGTGGAGATGGCCGTCCCGGTCCTGGCCGTGTGCCGCGGGTGCCAGGTCCTCAACGTCGCCCACGGAGGCACGCTCTACGGCGACCTCTCCGAGTTCCCGGAGGCAGGCGCCGACCACCCCGGCGCGAAATGGGTCGAGTGGCGAGCGCTGGTCGCGGCGACCCTGGAAGGACGGGATCCTCCGCCCCACCCGACGCACCGGATCGAGGTGAGAGCCGAGTCGCTCCTCGCCGCCCATCTCGGGGAGCGCTACGTGGTGGACAGCTACCACCACCAGGCGATCGAGCGGCTGGGGGAAGGCCTAGAAGCGGTGGCCTGGGCCCCTCACGGCGTCGTTGAAGCGGTGGAGATGCCCGGTGCGCCGGCCTTCGTGCTCGGGGTGCAGTGGGAGATCCACGAAGAGTGGCGGGCGGACGAGCGGATGCTCGCGATCTGGGAGACATTCGTGGACGCCGCCCGGCGACGGATGGACGACCGCGACCGGGCCCCCGTACCGCCGTGACCGCATCCATCGAGGTCACGATGGATGCCGTGGAGGTCGATGCCGTCGCAGCGTTCTGGAAGGCCGCGCTGGGGTACGAGCTGATGTACGAACGTGACCCCTACGTCGTGCTCGGGCCGCCCCGTGGGGACCTCCGGCCCAGGGTGGTGATCCAACGAGTCGATGCCATCGCTCCGGGCAAGACGCCGGTCCACATGGATCTGCGGGTCGACGACCCGGAGATGGAGGTGGCTCGCCTGGTGGGGTTGGGGGCCAAGGTGGAGTGGGACATCGACGAGACCGCCTCCGGCGGGTCGCGATGGACCACGATGTCCGATCCCCAGGGCACGTTATTCTGCGTGTGCCCGGCCCGAGAGGAGTGAACGCTGATGGCATCCCTTCCCCAGAGCGCCCGGTTCGTGGTGGTCGGGGCCGGGGTGCACGGCCTGTCGACCGCGTGGCACCTGGCCAGGGAGCTCGAGGCCAGGGGTTCGGGGTCGGGCGAGGACGTCATCGTCCTGGACAAGACGGGGATCGGGGCGGGGCCGTCCGGCATCGCCTGCGGCGTGATCCGTAACAACTACTTCCAGCCGGCGATGCGCGAGCTGATGGCGCACTCGGTGTCTGTGTGGGAATCGGATCCGGAGGCCTTCCACTACCACCCGGTGGGCTACATGCAGATCGCGCCTGAGGTCATGGCCGCCGACGTCGCCCAGATCCACCGGGAGCAGCGGGCCATCGGGTACACCTCGGTCCTGATCGAGGGCGAGGACGATTGCCGCACCTACATGGAGCACATGTTCCACGACTGGCGGGCTGGGAACATCGCGGCGGTCCTGCACGAGACGAAGGGGGGGTACGCCGAGAACCTCCCGTCGATGATCGGCCTCGCGGGCAAGGCGGAGGCCATGGGCGTGCGGATCCTGTCTCCGGCGTGGGTCACCGGGTTCCGGACCGACGGCGGCGCCGTGACCGCGGTCGAGACCGACCGGGGGGACGTCGCCTGCGAGCAAGTGGTGGTGGCGGCCGGGCCGTGGGTCCGGGACCTCTGGCACATGCTGGACCTGCCGGGAACGGTTACGGTGAGGGGTCGCGACGGCAGTGCCTACGATCGCCCGATGTGGACGTACTGGTGCCTGGTCGAGGGGACCCTGGGGGTCGAGCCCAGCTACCTGACCACGAACGACGGCGAGATGCCGCCGGTGATCCACGTCGACACGGACGCGCCGCTGTACGACGACATCGACGGCTCGCTGATCACCGATCGGCTGTGGGGGATCTACTACAAGCCGGACTTCAACTTCGGAGGCGTGCAGGGCGGGGCCATGCCTTGGGAGGTGAAGCAGCCGGCCGACGACGTGGCCGTCGACCCCTACGGGCCCAAGAGCGAAGAGTTCGTTGTGGGCGAGGAGTTCGAGCGGATGTGGACGTCGGCCCTGGCCCACTGCCACAAGCGGTTCGAGGGCAAACGGCAACTGTTCCACAAGGCCCCGTCCGGTGGGATCGGGGCGTTCACGCCGGACAGCTTCCCGGTGTTCGACGTGTTCCGGGACAACGCTTTCGTCGTCGCGGATTCCAACCACGGGTACAAGATGATCGGCGTCGGGGCCCTCGTGGCCAAGGAGTTGATGGGGGAGCCCCAGGCGCTGCTCGAGCCGTTCCGGTTCTCCCGGTATGCGGAGGGAAGGCTTCACCCGGTGAGCCACTCGCCGTTCCCCTGGAGCTGATGCCGTGCCTGAGGACGTTGCGCTCCCGGAAGAGTTCGACCTTCCGGCCGGCGGTGGGTTCATCTCCGGGGCGCCCGAGGGGATCGGCGAGAGCCCGTTCGACGAGGTTCTCCCCGAGGAACCCCTCGACGTCGGGTCGGAGGACGACCCCGCGCTCGCCTTCCGCCGGACCCTGGGGATGTTCGCCACCGGGGTCACGATCGTCACGACACAGGCGGGGGAGCAGGTCCACGGCATGACCGCGAACGCGTTCATGTCGGTGTCGCTCCGACCGCCGCTGATCCTGGTCTCGGTGGACAAGCGGGCAAAGATGAACTCGCTGCTGCGCGAGGGGGTGCGCTTCGGGGTCAACGTGCTGGCCCAGGGGCAGGACGAGCTCTCCGATCATTTCGCAGGGCGGCCCCGTGACCACGCCCCGGAAACCCGCTTCCGGTTCATCCACGACACACCCCTCGTGGACGGCGCGCTCGCGCACCTCGTGGCGAGGGTAGTGCGGTCCTACTGGGGCGGCGATCACTCCCTATTCCTGGGGCAGGTCGAGTACGCGCGATACGGGGAGGGCACGCCCCTCCTGTTCCACGGTGGCCAGTACGAGCAACTGCTCGCGAAGGTACCGTTGTTCTCGTCGCTCTCACCCGACCTGCTCCGGCCGATCCTCGCGAGCGGGGTGGAGCGGCGCTATGCGGCCGGCGACGCGATCGTGCAGGAGGGGGAACCGGGCGACGACCTGTTCGTGCTGCTGGAGGGGAAGGTGCGGGTCGAGCGCGGGGGACGGGTGCTGCAGGTGCTCGACGAGGGGGATTTCTTCGGTGAAGTGGCGGTGCTCGACGGTCGGCCGCGAAGCGCCGACGTCGTTGCTGAGACGAGCGTACGCTGCGTCACGGTGTCGCGGGATGTGCTGCGGGAGACGTTGGCCGCCGAGCCGCAGGCAGCGTGGGCCATGCTCGAGATCCTGGCCGGGCGAGTGCGACGTGAGTGAAGACGGTGGCCCGCTGATCCCGGGCGACGGAGCGAGGTGACGACGGAGGTGGGAGAGCCGCGGTTCATCCGTGCCGATGGCGTGCAGAAGGTGAACGGCCAGGCGCGATACACGGGGGATCTCGTGCTCCCCGGCCTGCTGCACGGGCGGTTCCTCTACGCGGCGTATCCGCACGCCGCGATCCGGAGCATCGACACGAGCCCGGCGCGCGCCCTTCCGGGGGTCGCGGCCGTGATCAAGCAGGCCTACGTCCCGCCGAACCGGTACGGGATGTGCGTGAAGGACCGCACCCTCTTCGCGGACGGCCTCGTGCGGTACGAGGGTGAGGTCGTCGCTGCCGTGGCGGCCGCCACCCCCGAGATCGCCGCGGAGGCGTGCGGTCTGATCAGGGTGGACTACGACCCACTCGAGCCTCTGGTCGACCCGGAGGCGGCGCTCGAGGCCGGCGCCCCGCTCGTCCACGAAGACTGGGAGTCGAGCGAGAGCGCCTACGCGGGGATCGTGAGGCACCGCAACGACTGCGGTTTCGTCAACATCGTGAAGGGCGACGTCGAGGCGGGCTTCGCCGAGGCGGACGAGATCGTGGAGGCGCGCTACGTGGCCGACATGGCACACGCCGTCCCGATCGAGCCACACGCGATCGTCGCCGACTGGCAGGGCGAGCGAGTCACCGTCTGGTCGTCGACGCAGGTTCCGTTCATGGCGCGATCGGGGGTCGCCGCCACGCTCGGGATCCCCGAGGGGAACGTCCGGATCGTCGTTCCGCACCTCGGCGGCGGGTTCGGGGGGAAGTGCGACTTCCACTTCGAGGCCCATGTGGCAGCCCTGGCGCGAGCGGCCGGGCGGCCGGTACGGCTGGTCTTCACCCGGCGCGAGGAGTTCCTCGCGCCGGACAAGATCCGTCAGCCGATGATCGTGGACCTCAAGACCGGGGTCACGCGAGATGGGACCATGACCGCGCAGAAGGCCCGGATCATCATGGACACTGGCGCCTACGCGTCCGACAGCCCGATGATCTCCGAGGTCGTCACCATGATGGTGGCCGGCCCGTATACGACGCCGAACCTCCTCATCGAGGCCCACACCGTCTACACGAACAAGTCGGTGGGCGGCTCCGTGCGGTCGCCGTCGGGGCCCGAGGGCTGCTGGGCCCTCGAGTCGCACCTGGACGAGGTGGCCGGCCGGATCGGGCTGGACCCCGTGGCGTTTCGCCTGAAGAACCTGGCGGGCGAGGACGACGAGGGCCCCACCGGCCAGCGGTTCGAGGGCATCGGCGTCCGAGAATGCCTCGAGCGGGCCGCAGAGATGATCGGTTGGTCGGAGAAGGAGACGCTCCCCGAGGGCGAGGGCATGGGGGCGGCCGTGGGCTGGTGGTTCAGCTCCCCGGCCGCGACCGGCGCGTACGTGAAGCTCAACGCGGATGGAACCGCCACGGTCATAACCGGCGCGCAGGAGAATGGCTCCGGCGCCGTCATGGGGCTCGCGTTGCTCGTCTCGGAGGAGCTCGGGATCGAGCCACAGCGCGTGGGCTTCGTCTGCCAGGACACCGACGCGGGAGCGTGGGACATGGGCAGCGCCGGGAGCCAGACCACGTTCAACGTGGGGCGCGCCGTGCTCGCGGCGTGTGGCAGCATCCGGGAACGGCTGCTCCAGATCGCCGCCGAGAAGCTGGAGGCCGCCGCCGAGGACCTCGAGATCGCCGAGGGCGCGATCCGTGTGAAAGGTGCGCCGGAGCGGAGCCTGACCGTCGCCGAGGCGGCCTCGGCCGCGATGGACGACGGTGAGCTCATGCAGGCGAGCAGCGCACCGCTCCCGCCACCGATGCCGGAGAACGTCGGCGGATCGGCGTGCGTGGGCAGGGAGGTGTTCCCGGCGTTCGCGGCGCCGGCGTTCTTCGCCCAGGCGGCGAGGGTCCGCCTCGATCGCGCCACGGGTGTCGTCCGGGTCCTGGAGGTGGCGGCCGCGCACGACTTCGGTCGCGTCTTGAACCCGCTGGGGGCGGAGGGGCAGATCGAAGGCGGTGTGGCCATGGGCGTGGGTCTGGCGCTGTGCGAGGGGACCGTCCTGGACGAGGCCCAGCAGCGGAACCCGGACCTGCTCGACTACAAGCTCCTGACCGCCGCCGACGCCCCGCGCGTACGCATCGCGTTCGTGGACGCGCCCGTTCGGGAGGGAGGGCCGCACGGCAGCAAGGGGGTTGGGGAGCCTCCCTGCGTGCCGACACCGGGGGCAGTGGCGAACGCGATCGCCGTGGCCGCCGGCGTGCCGATCCGAAGACTGCCGATGACGCCCTCGCGCATCTGGTCGGCGATGCGAGAAGGCGCCTAGCCGTGGGCGGACTGTATCTCGAGCCGGACACGATCGACGAGGCGGTCGCCCTCGCGGCGGAGCACGGGGAGGATGCGCGCTTCGTCGCCGGTGGGACCGACCTCGTGGTGCTCTCGCGGAAGACCGGCCAGCCACTTCCCCCGGCGCTCATCGCGATCCATCGGATCGCGGAGCTGCGGGGAGTGGACGTCGGACACAGGGGGGAGGCTCGGATCGGTGCCGCGACGAGCCACGCCATGATCGAGGCGCACCCCGCCGTCGTGGAGTCGTGGACGGCGCTCGCAGACGGCAGCGCGATCATCGGCTCGCCCGCCACTCGTCACGTCGGGACGATCGGCGGCAACCTGTGCAACGGGTCACCGGCGATGGAGACGGGGAGCCCGCTCCTCGTGCTCGGCGCCACCGTGGAGGCTGCTTCGCCGTCGGGACGTCGAACCTTCCCGGTCGATGAGCTCTTCGCCGGTCCCGGGCGGACGTCGCTCGAGCCCGGCGAGCTCCTCACCGCGGTGACGGTTCCCGGGACCGGCTCGTCGACCGGGAGTGCCTACGTTCGGCTCGACTACCGTCTGGCCATGGAGATCGCGGTCGTTGGTGCGGCCGCGGTGGTGAGGATCGGTGCCGGTGGGCGGATCGAGGATGCGCGAGTGGCGCTGACGGCCGTGGCACCGACGTGCGTGCTGGTGCCGGGCCTCGCGGATGCCCTGCGGGGCGAGCTCCCGGCTCCGGAGGCGTTCGCGGAGGCGGGAGAGCTGGCGGCCTCCGTTGCCCAGCCCATCGACGACGTGCGGGCGCCCGCCGACTACCGCCGGGCGATGCTGCCCGTCATCGTCGGGCGGACGCTCGAGGCTGCGACGCGACGCGCCGCCGGGGAGAGGGTCGCGGTTCCCGCGACTCACTCCCTCTCGGAGGTGGCCTGATGCGGTATCCGCTGACGCTTCGGGTGAACGGGACCGACTACCGGATGCGGGTTGCCGCCGACCGGTCCCTCCTTCGGGCCATCCGCGACGACGTCGGACTCACTGGCACGAAGGAGGGCTGCGACGATTCCGAATGCGGCGCGTGCATGGTGCTCGTCGACGGTCGTCCCGTGAACTCTTGCTCCTACCTCGCGCTCCAGGCTGGCGGACGGGAGGTAACGACCATCGAGGGGCTCGCTTCCGGGGGCG
>JAHEXX010000031.1 GCA_023251895.1 bacterium | reverse complement strand
ATCGGGTACCGATGGGCTCTTCGACCGACGGGGGGCGACTGACCCCTGTGATCGACGAGCTCTGCGAGCCCAGCGTGGCGTCCCGCGCAAGGGCCTCCGCACGTGTTCACGTTTCGGGAGAAACGTCATCGGGGGCCTCGGTGCGCGGCTCGGGGGCCGATGAGCGTGTCTCCCTCCGTTGCCACACCCACCACGCGATCCCCCCGACCAGGAGCACCGCGGCCGCGATGGCCAGGGGCGCGAAGAACCGTTCGATCGTGTCCCAGCTCTCGCCCAGCCAGTATCCGGCCAGGGCCAGGCCGACCGTCCACGGCACGATGCCCAGCAACGTGAACAGCGTGAACCTGCGGAACGACATCCGAGCCACACCCGCCGGCAGGGAGATGAAGGCCCGGATCAGCGGCACCAGGCGCAGGAAGCACACCGCCCACTCGCCCCTGCGCTCGAACCACTCGTGGGCCCGGTCCACCTCGTGCGGCCGTAACAACAGGTACCGGCCCCACCGGTCGATCAGGGGCCGCCCCCCCGCGTACCCGGCCCAGTAGGCCAGCCACGAGCCGATCAGGCTGCCGACCAGCCCGACGAGCATCACCGCGGCCAGACCCAGCTTGGCGCCGGGGTCCCCCAGGGCGGTCGAGGCGAACGTGGGGCTGGCCAGCGCGCCCCCGAAGGCCATCACGACCTCGCTGGGGATGGGGATGCAGGCCGAGCCCAGCAGCATCAGCGCGAACACGCCGACCAGGCCGTAGCGGGCCACCTGTTCCGTGATGAAGTGCGACAGGACGGCTGCGAGCACGCGTTCTCCCCTCGGGGCGCCGGGAATGAACCGAGGGTATCACCGTGTTCTGGGGGTCCCGGGAGGCGGCCCGGACGCGGCGCTCCGGCCCGTGATGTGCGGGGATCACGGAGCGGGGTGGTACCGTGGCCGCGTCCGGGCCGCCCTTACGCGGCCTCCTTCCCTTGCGTAGAGAGACGGTTTCGCATGGCTGGGAACACGTTGGTCGTGGTGGAGTCCCCCACCAAGGCGAAGACCTTGGAGAAGTACTTGGGTGGGGGCTTCACGGTGCGCGCCTCCTACGGGCACATCCGCGACCTGCCCAAGAGCAAGCTTGGCGTCGACACCGAGCGGGAGTTCGAACCCGAGTACGTCGTGCCCGAAGCCTCGGCGAAGGCCGTCCGTGAGCTTCGGAGCGCCCTGAAGAAGGCCGACCAGGTGGTGCTGGCCACCGACTTCGATCGGGAGGGCGAGGCCATCGCCTACCACGTGGCCGAGGTCCTGAAGATCGACCCCACCCAGGCCCAGCGGGTCACGTTCACCGAGATCACCAAAGACGCCATCCTGGAGGCGTTCGAGCACCCCCGGGCCATCGACCTCAGGCTGGTGGAGGCCCAGCAGGCCCGCCGGATCCTCGACCGGCTGGTCGGCTATCGCCTCTCGCCGGTCCTGTGGAAGAAGGTTCGAAGCGGCCTGTCGGCCGGCCGGGTCCAGTCCGTCGCCGTGCGCCTGATCGTTGACCGGGAGCGCGACATCCGGGCGTTCCAGGCGGTCGAGTACTGGAGCGTCGACGTCCGGCTCACGCCCGAGGACCGGGAACAGCCCTTCCTGGCTCGTCTGGTCGAGGTGCCCGAGGGCAAGCTCGCCGCCTCCCCCGACAAGAAGGGCATCCACCTGGCCACCGATTCCGACGCCGGGACCCACGCCGAACTCTTGGGCCGGGCCGCCTACCGCGTCACCAAGGTCGAGCAGAAGGAACGGAAGCGCTCGCCGGCCCCACCGTTCACCACGTCCACGCTGCAGCAGGAAGCCGCGCGCAAGCTGGGGTTCGGAGCGCGCCAGACCATGCGCCTGGCCCAGCAGTTGTACGAGGGTGTGGACCTCCCCGGCGAGGGCACGGTCGGGCTCATCACGTACATGCGGACCGACTCGGTGAACATCGCCGAGACCGCCCTGCGCGAGATCGCGGAGCTGGTCCGCACCGACTACGGGCAGTCCTACGCCCTGGACAAGCCCCGCCGGTACAAGACCCGCTCGCGCAACGCCCAGGAGGCCCACGAGGCCGTCCGCCCCACGTCGGTGATGCGAACCCCCGACCGAGTGGCCGATGCGCTCGATCGCAACCAACTGAGACTGTATCGGCTGATCTGGCAGCGTACGGTGGCCACCCAGATGGCCGAGGCCCGTTTCAACCAGGTGGGCGTGGACATCGAGGCCAAGACGGACGGCGTCCGTTACGTTCTTCGGGCCACCGGGCAGACATTGGTGTTCGACGGCTTCCGCCGCGTCTACTTCGAGGGTCGCGACGATGCGCCCGACGAAGACGAGGAGGCCCGCCTGCCCGAGCTCACGGCGGAGCAGGTCCTGCGGATGCTCGAGGTCCTCCCGGAGCAGCACTTCACCCAGCCGCCGCCCCGGTACTCCGAGGCATCGCTCGTGAAGGCGCTGGAGGAGCTGGGCATCGGCCGCCCCTCGACCTACGCCTCGATCATCTCCACGATCCAGGACCGTGGATACGTCCGTCTGGAGGAGAAGAGGTTCTACCCGGAGGACGTCGGCGAGGTCGTCACCGACCTACTCGTGGAGTTCTTCCCGGATGTCGTGGACGTGAACTTCACGGCGAAGATGGAGGAGGAGCTCGACGACATCGCCGAGGGCAAGATGGGGTGGGTCCAGGTGCTGGACGAGTTCTACGGGCCCTTCGAGCGGTTGATCGAGAAGAACGAGGAGGAGATCCAGCGCTTCGAGGAGCAGCTGGACGAGTTGTGCCCGCGCTGTCCCGAGGAGGGGCGGGAACCCGGCCATCTGGTCATCAAGCTGGGCCGGTACGGCAAGTTCATCGGCTGCAACAACTACCCGGAGTGCCGGTACATCCGGAACCTGGACGGCCAGATCCGGGCCGAGCCCGAGCTCCTCGACGAGCGGTGCCCCGAGTGCGGCCGCCCCCTGGCCAAGAAGGTCGGGCGGTTCGGGCCGTTCGTGGGGTGCTCCGGCTACCCGGAGTGCCGCTACATCAAGAAGGAAGAGCAGAAGATTGGCATGACGTGTCCGAAGTGCGGGGAGGGCGACCTGGTCGCCAAGCGGGCCCGCCGGGGGAACCGCACCAACATCTTCTACGGCTGCAACCGATACCCCGCATGTGACTTCACCGTGGGGCAGAAGCCCGTGCCCGAGCCTTGCCCCCAGTGCGGCTCGCTGATGGTGGTCTCCAAGAAGGACAAGGGGATCAAGTGCACGAGCTGTGGGCACGTGATCCCCTCGGCGGAGGCCGACCCCGCCGAGGCCGCATCCGCGGAGGGATAGTTGGCGAGCTACGCCGAAGAGATCGCGGCGCTCCGCGGCACCAGGTCGGCGACCTTCAAAGACCTCCTTACCAGCCCCTCGTTTTCGAAACTCCTTGCGGCCATGTCGGTTTCGTCGCTGGGGGACTGGGTCGGCTTCGTGGGGGTGACGTCGCTCGTCGCGCGACTCGGCCATTCACCGGCGGCGGCCGCCTTCTCGGTCGCCGGCGTGATGGTCGTCCGGATGCTGCCTGCGGTGCTATTCGGGGCGGTGGCGGGCGTGCTGGTCGACCGCATGGACCGCAAGCGCATCATGATCGTCGCGGATATCGGCCGCGGCGCGATGTACGCGACCATGCCCTTCCTCGGGCGGCTGTGGGCGATCTACGTGCTGTCGTTCTTCATCGAATGCCTGTCGCTCCTGTGGACGCCGGCTCGCGACGCGTCGCTCCCGAACCTCGTACCCCGCCGGCAGCTGGCCAACGCGAACTCCGTAGGTCTGGTCACGACCTACGCCACGCTGCCGTTCGGAGGTGCGATCTTCACCATCCTGGCTGGGGTCTCGTCGTGGGCGAGCGGCCGGATCCCGTACCTTGGCCGGAACCCCGAGTCCTTGGCTTTGTGGCTGGAGGCGGGCACGTTCGCGTTCTCCGCGCTGATGGTCAGCCAGGTGCCGATCAAGACGCCGCTGGCGGCTCGCCGGATCGAGAAGCTCGACCTGTCCCGGATCGGCAAGGACATCGGGGAAGGCGTGCGGTTCCTTCGCGAGAACTCGCTGGCGTCGGCGATGACATTCGGGATCGTGGTGGCGTTCACGGCGGTGGGCGCGGTCCTCGCGCTCGGGCCGATCTTCGCCAGGACCACGCTGGGAGCCGGGGCACCGGGATGGGGGATCCTGGTCACGTCCTTCGGGATCGGCATGGCCGTCGGTATCGTGGCCGTGAACAGGGCGGGGCGGATCCTGGAGCGCGACCTCGTGTTCGTGTGGTCGATGCTCGCCGCCGCCGTGGGCCTGTTCGTGCTCGCCTCGATGCCCAACATCACGTTCGCGGCGCTGCTCACCGTCGTGCTCGGGTTCTTCTGCGGGACCACGTGGGTCAGCGGGTACGTGCTCCTGCAGGAGAACGTCTCCGACGAGTACCGGGGGCGGACGTTCGCCTCGCTCACGGTGCTCTCTCGCCTGGCGCTCCTGCTCTCCTTGGCCGTCTTCCCGGTGCTGGCGGGGATCTTCGGGGAGCACCAGGCGCACCTGCTGCAGCAGCGGATCGACCTGTCGGGGACCCGGCTGGCGCTGGCCGTGGCAGGCCTGGGGGTGATCTTGGCTGGCGTGTTCACGCGGCGGGCCATCGGGCGGTACCGTCTGTCCAAGCCGGTGCCGCTCTCACTCGTGCCTAAGTTGAAGCGACCCCCCAGCCAGGGGCTGTTCGTGGTGTTCGAGGGTGTGGAAGGCGCCGGAAAGAGCAGCCAGATCGAGATGGCCAAGCAGTACGTCGAATCCCGGGGCGCCGCCGTCCTGGTGACCCGCGAGCCCGGCGGGACGGCGGTGGGGGAGCGGCTCCGCGAGATGCTGCTGGATCCCGAGACCGGCCACATGGACCCTCGGACCGAGGCCCTGCTATTCGCCGCAGCCAGGGCCCAGATGGTCCAATCGGTGATCCGGCCGGCCCTGGCCGAGGGGAAGGTGGTCCTGTGCGACCGGTACATCGACTCCTCGCTCGCCTACCAGGGGTGGGCCCGAGGCTTGGGTGAGCAAGACGTCCTCACCCTCAACGTGTGGGCCACCCAGGGATTGTTCCCGGACCTCGTGCTCCTGCTCCACCTGGAGCCAGAGGACGGGCTGCTGCGAACGCTCGAGCAGCCGGACCGCATCGAGATGGAGGGCGGCGACTTCCATGCGAAGGTGTCCGACGCGTACCTCAAGATCGCCGAGGAGCACCCGGAGCGGTTCGTGGTGGTCGACGCCGACCGCACCCCCGCGGAGGTCTGGGAGTCGGTGAAGGTGGCGCTCGAGCGGGTGCTCAAGGAACGGGAGGCGAACGGAGGAGGCGCGGGTGAGTAGCTCTGTGAGCAGCCCGGTCCTCTCGTCGGTCCCGGGCCAGGACGACGCCATGGCGTTCCTGATGCAGGCCGTGGCCCGGCCTCACCACGCGTACCTCTTGGCCGGGCCGGAGGGCGGCGGCAAGCAGCTCGCGGCCCGCGCCTTCGCGGCGGCCCTGCTGTGCGATCGCGGCGGATGCGGGGAGTGCCGGGCCTGCACGCTCGCGCTGGAGGAACACCACCCCAACCTGTTCGTGGTGGAACCGGAGGGCAGGGACATCCACGTGGAGACCGTTCGCGAGGAGATCTGGCACTACGCGTACCGCACGGCCCCCGAACCGGGGCGGAAGGTGTTCGTGCTGCGGGAAGCCGACCGGCTGAACCCGGCCGCCGCGGACGCGCTCCTGAAGGTACTGGAGGAACCGCCGGCCGACTCGGTGTTCCTGTTGCTATCGGCCCGGCCCCACGAACTGCCGGAGACGGTGGTGTCACGGTGCCACGTGGTGTCGTTCCGGCCGTTGTCCGAGGACTTCATCGTGTCCGCCCTGACTGAGGCGGGGGTCTCTCCCGAGCGGGCCGCGCTGGCCGCCCGCCTGTCCGGGGGGAACCTGGGACGAGCAAGGCGCCTCGTCACCGAGGAGGAGGGACTAGCGTTCCGCGATCAGGCCGTGGAGGCGCTGGAGCTGGCCCGCCTCGGCCCGGCCGGCGCGCTCTCCGCGGCCGAGCTCGTGGTCCACGGGGCCGAGCGGTATCGCAAGGGCCTTTCGCACGTGCTGGACGCCGAGCTGGCCCCGTACCTCGACGAGAAAGGCCGGCCCGAGGAGGCTTACCGCGCCGCGATCCGCCGGCTCCAGGATCGGCACAAGCGTCGGGAACGTCGGGCCGAGCGGGACTACGTGGACCGGGTGCTGCTCGCGGCTTCCGCCCTTCTCCGGGACCGGGTGGCCGCGACGGTTGGCGGCGGGCCCGACGTCGCGATCAACCTGGACCTGCGGCCGCCGGATGTTCCCGTGAGCGGGGCGGTGGCAGCCGTGGGGGCCATCGAGGAAGCCCGCGCCGCCCTGGCGGAGGACCTGAACCTGAACGTCCGGCTGGTCCTGGAGCAGGCGTTCCTGAGGGTCCAGGGTTGACGAGGTAGCCGGTCCGCGAGTGTGGTGCTAGCACCACTGGCGCTTGCCCTCCACGGTGAGACAGTTCAATCGGAGAACAGTGCGAACATGACCGTCCGCGTGCTCATCGTCGATGATCAGGAGCCCTTCCGGATGGCCGCCCGCATGGTCGTGGAAGCCACCGAGGGCTTCGAGGTCGTGGGCGAGTCCGAGACCGGGGAGGACTCGGTCGAGAAGGCCCGGGAGATCCAGCCCGATCTCGTGCTGATGGACGTGAACCTGCCGGGCATCAATGGTCTCGACGCGACGCGACAGATCCTTGCGGAGCATGGCGATAGCACCGTGATCCTGCTCCTATCCACGTACGAGGAGGAGGAGTACGCGCCCCGGGCCGCCGAGTGCGGCGCCGCCGCCTACATCCCCAAGGCGGTGTTCGGCCCCGACCGGCTGGTCTCGGCCTGGGCCGCCGCTACGTCGCCGGCCTGACCGGAACCGTTCCCGCGACCGTCGTACCGCGACCCGGCTCGCTCCGGACGTCGAGCGTTCCTCCGATCGCGTCGAGGCGGTCGGCCATGCCCTGCAGGCCGGTTCCGTACGTGACGGTCGCCGGGTCGAATCCGACCCCGTCGTCCGTGACATCGAAAACCAGGTCCCCGTCTCTAGAGCCGAGCTTCACGCGCACCGTCGAGGCATTCGCATACTTCGTGATGTTCTGCAGCGCCTCCAGGCAGCAGAAGTAGACGGCGGCCTCGATGTCCTGTGCGTATCGGCCAACGCCGTCCGCCTCGACGGTCGTCGGAACGGAGATCTTCGTGGCTTGCGCTTCTAGGGCTGCCGGGAGCCCCCGGTCGGCGAGGAGCGGCGGGTAGATGCCTCGAGCGAGATCGCGGAGGTCCTCGAGGGCAACGGTCGTGGCGGCCTGCAGGCTCGATAGCTGCTCCGCGGCGCGGGCCGGGTCCTTCTCGACCATGCCTTCGACCAGCCGCAGCTGCACAGAGAGCGCGACGAGCTGTTGCTGCGCGCCGTCGTGGATGTTCCGCTCGATCCGTCGGCGTTCCTCGTCCTGAGCGGCCACGAGACGACGGCGCGACTCGCGCAGCTCCTCGATCAGCCGGACGTTGCGAAGGACGAGCCCCGCCTGCGCCGCGAGATCCCGTAGGAGGCGTTGTCGCGTCGGATCGATCGGGTCGCTGGCCGGCATGTCGACCGCGAGGGCTCCCAGCAGCTCTCCGCGGTCGCGGACCTCCTCCGCCCAATCGGCGGGGACCCACGGGAGCTCGTCGGCGTCGAGTGGAACCGGTGGGCTGGCAACGGCGGTCTGGGGCCATGAGGCCGCTGGACGGAGCTCTCGTCCGACATGGAGCCAAACGGTCGCGCCGGCGGCCCCGGTCGCCCCGGCCAGGAGTTGCGCCGTCCTCGGCAACACGTCGGCCGTCGAGTACGTCTCGGACAGACGTTCGCTGAAAGACGTGAGGACCTCGTACGGTGTCGCGCGTCCCCCGTAGACGACACGGTCGGCCAGGCGGCGGGCGATCCGTAGCGCCGGCCAGAGCGATACCCCGATCGCTGCGGCCGCCACGATGGCGCTGGTTTCTGTCCTACCAGCGATCCCACCGATCGCCACGGCCACGACCAGGAAGACCGCGGTCAGGAGCACGGCCACCGTCGCGTACATGACCGTCTTCTTCACGACGAGGTCGAGGTCGTAGAGGCGGTACCTCAGGACCGCGACGCCCATCGCGACCGGGACACCGATCCCGAGCAGCGCGAACCCAACGTAGAAGAACAGCTCCGAGAGGAAGCTGTTCCCGAAGGACGACCCCACGACGAGTCCCGTCGCGACCCCAGCGACGATTACCGCCGCGAGCGTGCCGGCGACGTAGGCGAGCCAGCGGATCTGCTGGCGCTCCTCGCCCTGCGACCTCTTGAACCTAAGCACGACGGCGAGGATCGCCGGGATCGCGGAGAGCATCAGACCGATCCCGCCGATCGTCCCGGCGATGTCGATCACGGACCCAAGCGGCTCGACGCCGATCGGGTTGATGATGCGGACGCCGGCTCCCGTGTCGATCGGCCCGGGGGTGAGGACGGTGCCGATGAACAGGATGAGGGCCAGCCCGACCATCGCCGGCGGGAGGTATCGCCACCGCTGACTGGGAACCCGCCCCGTCGGGAAGAGCAGGGCGAGGAGCATGATGGCGCCTATCATCAGCGGCCAGACCGAGTTCGTGAGCAATGCAGCAACCACACCGAGGGGAACGGAACCGGGGTTCGTGACGTACGCATAGGTCACGTATTCCCCCGTGAGCCCGCTCAGGGCGAACAGGATCCCGACCGCGATCATCAGCCAGCCGATCGGGTTCCGTGGGTTCCGGGAAGCAAGCAGGGCGCCGACCGTCGAGTACCCGAGGATCATGGCGACCGCGAGCGGGATGAAGAACGGATCCTTCGAAAGGCTTCCGTTCAGCACGCTGAGGGAGAGCGTCGCTGCGAGGAGGAGCATCCCCCCGACCCACACCAGCCACGGCGCGCGAGCGCGGACGACCGCGGTCACGCGACCACCTCCAGACGACCAACCGGCACCCGCCCCCAGACCGTCGTTCCCGATCCGGGTGCCGATCTCACGTGCAGAGTTCCGCCGATCGCGTCGAGGCGGTCGGCCATGCCCTGCAGGCCGGTGCCGTTTCCGGTCGATGAAGGGTCGAAGCCGTGTCCATCGTCGTCCACCGCGAACGTCAGGTGGCCGTCGATCTGCGCGAGCGAGATCGTCGCGCGCGATGCCTCCGCGTACTTGGCGACGTTGTTGAGTGCCTCGAGCGTGCAGAAGTACACGGCGGCCTCGATCTCCTGGGAGTAGCGGCCGACTCCGTCGACCTCGAGGGTCGTCGGCACCGCCGCTCTCCCCACCTGGGCCTCGAGGGCAGCTGTGAGGCCCTTGTCGGCGAGCAAGGGCGGGTAGATCCCTCGTGCGAGGTCGCGCAGATCATCGAGGGCGGAGTTCGCCTGCGAGCCGAGCGCGGCGGCGAGCTCGCGTTCCTTCTCGGGATCGTTCCCGGCGAGCTGCTCCAGGAGCTTCAGCTGCACCGCGAGCGCGACGAGCTGCTGCTGCGCGCCGTCGTGGATGTTGCGCTCGATCCGGCGCCGTTCTTCGTCCTGGGCGGCGACCAGGCGCTGGCGCGAGGCTCGGAGCTCCTCGATCAACCGTGCGTTCCGCAGGACGAGGCCCGCCTGCGACGCCAGGTCCCCCATTAGCCGCTCGCGCGAGGGGTCGAGCGGATCGCTCGCCGGCAGGGTCACCGACAGCGCCCCGAGCAGCTCTCCCTGGTGACGGACCCCCACCACCTGGGCGCCCGGGATCTCCGGCGTTGCATCGCCGGCGATCGGTATCGCGGTCCGGTCCACAGGCTCGCCCGCTTCGGCCGCGAGTCGTAGTTCGCCGCCCACCCGAAGCCAAACGCACGCCGACGTCGCGCCCGTCGCGTTCGCCAGGACGCGCGCCATGCGCGGCAGCACGTCGTCGGTCGCGTAGGTCTCCGACATCCTCTCTGTGAAATCGGTCAGGACCTCGTACGAGGACGCCCGGCGGCCGTACACGAGGCGGTCGGCGAGCGCTCGCGCCGCCTTGCGCACGGGGTTGAACGTGATCGCCAGCAGGATCACGCCCACAAGGAGGCGGGAGATCCGCCCGACCGTCGCTACCGCGACGACCCCGAGGTACAGCGCCGTGAGGACGGATGCCACGACGCCGAACACGACCGTCTTGCGGATCACGATGTCGAGGTCGTAGAGGCGGTACTTGAACACGGCGACCGCCACGGCGATCGGGAGAACGAGGACGCCCACAAGACTCGGGATTCCCTGCAGCCTGGGCGGGACGGCCGGATCAACGACAACAGTCACCGCTGCGAGTGCCACCGCGAATGCGAACCACCTCAGCTGTTGACGCTCCTCGTCGCGGGCGCGCCTGAAGCGCAGGATCGCCGAGCCGGCCGCCACCAAGGCGCCGATGAAGACGACGATCGCGGCGTTCGCGAGTGCGCCGTAGACGCCTCCCACAGTCGTCATGTCGAAGTTGCCCGTGATCAGGAGCCGGATGTCGCCTCTGTACGGCCACGCTGCCCCGGCTATTCCGATGACCCCCAGCACGGTGAGCATGCCTAACAAGGCGGCGGTTGGCAGCCAGCGGCGCGACGGGAGCCGTCCATCCGGGAAGAGCAAGGCGAGATAGCAGAAGATGAGGACGCTGCCGGGCAGCCACACCCAACTCTCGACCCACGCCGCGAGGGCGGCTCCCGGCAGGATTCCCGTATGGGCGACCCCCCCGAACCAGGCGTACTGCTCCCCCGCGAACGAGGCCGTCCAGAAGAGGCTTGCTGCGATCAGGACCCACCCTACGGAGTTCCGCGGGCGTCGCGCGACGATGAGCGCTCCGGCAGCTGCGTACACCGTGCCGACCACGATCAGGTGCGGCCGGAAACCTGGCAGCAGGGGAAGGTGATTCGCTACAAGCAGGACGGAACTGACGAGTGTCGCAACGATGGCGAAACTGGCAAGGCTCCAGGCGATCCGCCGAGACATCCGCTCGCTCACGGTTCCCCCCCAGCAGGGACGTGCCCAGCGACGGTCGTGCCTCCGCCAGGGGCCGATGCCACCCTCAGTGTTCCGCCCATGGCCTCCAGACGATCCGCCATACCCTGCAGGCCGGTGCCGTATCCGACGGTGTTCGGATCGAATCCGTCGCCGTCGTCGGTGACCTCGAACGCGACGTATCCGTCCGCCACCGACAGCTCGACGCGGGCCGACGTCGCCCTCGCGTACTTCGCCACGTTGGTCAGTGCCTCCAGCACGCAGAAGTAGAGGGTCGCCTCCACCTCGGCGCCGAAGCGGCCGACACCATCGGCGTCCACGGTCGTGGGGACGGCGGACTTCCGCGCCTGAGCTTCGAGCGCGGCCGGAAGGCCCTTGTCCGCGAGCAGCGGCGGGTAGATGCCTCGCGCCAGGTCTCGGAGGTCCTCGAGGGCATCGTTCGTCTGGGCCTGGAGCTGCGCAAGCATCTCGTGGGTCTTCTCGGGACTACGGTCGACGAGGGAGTCGGCCAGCCGGAGCCTCACCGTGAGCGCCACCAGCTGCTGCTGCGCGCCGTCGTGGATGTTCCGCTCGATCCGGCGGCGCTCCTCGTCCTGCGCGGCGACCAGCCGTTGCCGGGAGGCCCTGAGGTCCTGCACCAGCGCCACGTTCCGCAGCACCAGACCGGCCTGGGACGCCACGTCGGTGACCAGACGCTCCTGCTCGGGCGATAGGGCCTGGGAGGCGGGCATCGCGACCCCGATCGCACCCAGCGGTGTGCCCTGATGCCGGACCTCGAAGACGAGGGAACCGACGTCGGCGAGCCCGCGGACGGGGTCGCGCGGAGACGCACCGAGCGGCCAGGATGCCGTGGGCCGCAGCTCCGGGCCGGCGCGTAACCACACCCGCACCTCGGTGGCCCCGGTTCCCTCTGCCACGAGCCTCGCCATCCTGGGCAGCACGTCGTCCACGGAGTAGGCCTCGGAAAGACGATCGGCGAACTCGGACAGGACCTCGTACGGTGTTGCCCGTTCGCCGTACACGAGCCGGTTCGCGAATAGCTGTGCGCGTTGGCGAACCGGGTGGAACGCGACGGCCACGATCGCGGTCGCCCCGATCGCGAGAACGGGCGACGTGCCCTGGGCACCGACGAGGCTCCCGATACCGACCACGATGGCCACGTACACGGCCGAAAAGACTATGACGATCGTGACGTACACGATCGTCTTGTTGACGACCAGGTCGAGGTCGTAGAGGCGGTACTTGAGGATCGACACGGCCGTGGCGATCGGGATCGCGAAGAAGCCCAACGCGAACACCAACTCCCCTCCGGGAAGCGGGGTGAAGCCCAACGGGAGCCCGGCCACCATGAACAGAGCCGCGAGCGTGAACCACCGCAGCTGTTGCCGCTCGTCGCCGGAAGATCGGCGGTAGCGGACGACCAGCGACGCGATCGAAGCAAGCACCGCGATCCCGGTGAGGAGGAAGCCCGCCACCATCGCCGGGGACGTCAGGTTCGAGTCTTGGATCGCGTCGATGTCGGCTCGGAGCGGCCAGGCCTCGACCATCGTCGCGCCGATCGCGAGGGCGAGGGCGCCACCCGCGAGCCATCCGACCCATCGCCAGCGCGGCGAAGGCGGATGCCCGTTCGGGAAGAGCAGGAGTAGGAAGGTCGCGAGCAAGCCGACGCTCGGCATCCACGTCCACGCGGAAGCCCATCCGGCGATGCCCCCGAGCGGGAGCGAGCCCGGGTGCGTATCGAGCGCAGCGATGGCGTAGACGCTCGTCAGTCCGTTCCAGATCTGAAACATGCCGATGACGTAGAGGAGCCAGCCGACCGGATTACCCGGAACCCGAGCGCCGAGCACGGCGCCGGTCGCGCAGAACGTCAGACCGAGGACCAGGATGAACGCGACGAACACGCCCTCGCCCCCCGTCGGCTTCCTCGCGTAGAGCCAGAGGAGCAGCGTCGCCGCGACGCTCGCCAGCGCGAGTCCGATCAGGCTCCACGCGGCGGCCCGGGCGACGCGCAGCGTCACGGTGTGGCCCCCACGGGGAGGCGCCCGGCGACGGTCGTACCGTCTCCGGGCGCGCTCCGCACCTCGAGGGTGCCGCCGATCGCATCGAGGCGGTCGGCCATCCCCTGCAGTCCGGTGCCGTAGGCGGTGGCGGTCGGATCGAACCCGACGCCATCGTCGGCGACCTCGAAGGTGAGGTGGCCGTCCTCGGAGGCGAGCCTCACGCGGGCGGAGCTTGCGTTGGCGTACTTCGCGACGTTGTTCAGCGCTTCGAGGCAACAGAAGTAGACCGCCGACTCGACCTCCCGCGCGAACCGCCCCACACCGTCGGCCTCGACCGTCGTCGGAACGGCCGCCTTACGAGCCTGCGCCTCCAGGGCCGACGCGAGTCCTTTGTCCGCGAGGAGCGGAGGATAGATGCCCCGCGCGAGATCGCGGAGGTCCTCCAGCGCCCCGCTCGCCGACCCCTGGATCTTCTCAAGCAACTCGCCCGCCTTCCGGGGGTCGCGGTCGACCATCGAGCGAGCGAGCTTCAGCTGGACCGAGAGCGCCACGATCTGCTGCTGGGCTCCGTCGTGCAGGTCGCGTTCGAGCTTGCGGGCGCGCTCGTCCTGCGCGGCCACGATCCGTCGCCTCGACTCGCGCAGGTCTTCCAACAGGCGCACGTTGCGCAGCACTGGTCCGGCCTGCGACGCGAGGTCACGTATCAGCCGCTCCCTCGCGGGGTTCATCGGATCGCTGGCGGGCATGCGCACGCTGAGCGCGCCGAGCGGCTCGCCCTGATGCCGAACCTCCACGACGTCCTCGCCGTCGAGATCCGGCGGGAGGTCTCCGCCGACGGACACAACGCGTCGCCCGTCGGCCGACGGCGAGGCCGCCTCCTCCCGGAGCTCTCCACCGAGCCGGAGCCACACCGCCGCCCTGTCGGCGCCGGTCGCGGAGCGCAGCACCTCGGCCATCCGCGGCAGGACGTCGTCCGTCGAGTACATCTCGCCGACCCTCGACGAGAACGTCGTCAGGACCTCGTATGGGGTCGCCCGCCGTCCGTACACGGTGCGGTTCGCGAGCTTCCTCGACAGCCGCAGCAGGGGGACGAGCAGCAGCCCGATCCCGATGCCGATGGTCGCCCTGACCCACGGGTACCCGCGCCAGAAGATGACTTGGCCGACCAACGCGAACAGCAGGAACCCGATCGCGGACAGCATCCCGGCAAGTACGAACGCAACCGCCGCCTTCTTGATCACGACGTCGAGGTCCCAGAGGCCGTGCTTGAAGATCGCCACGAGGTAGGCGGCGGGTACACCGACCGCGAGGGTGAGGACGATCGAGATGAAGACGACGTTGAAGACGTTGTTGACGATAGGGCGTTCGTCGGCCCCGTCGGGGAGGACGACGATCCCCAGCACCAGGACCACGAGGAGGGCGCCGGCGAGCGTCGCGACCGCGACGAGCCACCGCAGCTGCTGGCGCTCGTCTCCGGCCGATCGCCTGTACCGGCCGCGCACTGCGGGAACCGTGGCGAGCGCGGTGAGCAGGACGGTGATGCCACCGATCGCGGCGACCGCGGGCGCGACGGCCGCGAGCCCGCGGACGCCGAGGGGGTTCACGTAGAGGATCCCGGTATCCACGAAGTTGTTGAGCGGGCCGGGACTCAGCACGTAGCTGACGGACCAGAGCGCGAGACCTGCGAGGAGCACCCACATCAGCCACCGCCAACGGGGCGAGGGAGGACGACCGTCCGGGAAGAGCAGGAACAGGAGTGGCAGTAGCAGGATGGGGGCGAGCGACGTGTCCCCCATCACCGCGAACAGGTCGCGAGCGGGGAGGCTCGAGCCGCCGACGAGCGACCACGCGACGAGCGCCAGGCCGAGCGCTTCCGCGACCCACGCGAGCCCGACGGCGATGAACAGCCAGCCCGCGAGGTTCCGCGGTTGGCGGGACACGATCACGCTCCCCGTGGACAGCCATAGGAGCGCGAGCACGACGCCGAGGACGTTGCCGAGGCTCACGCCGGTCGCCAGGTGGATGGTGCCGTTCGCGAGCTGATGCCGGATGTCCGCGAGCACCTGCGGACCGTCTGCGACCGTCGGGTTGCCGACCACGATCGGTGCCGAGATCGGGTGGCCCGCAGCGAAGGCCGAGACGACGAAGGTCGCGATGGCCATGGCGACGGCCAGTCCGAGCAGCCCACGAGACACGTGCTTCGCGGTCCGTGGGCTCACGGCGTCACCCCGTGTGCAGTGACACGGCCGCGGATCGCCGTGCCTGCGCCGGGGGCGCTGGTCACATCCAGCTCGCCCCCGATCGCATCGAGACGATCGGCCATCCCCTGGAGGCCGGTCCCGTAGCCGATGGCCGAGGCATCGAAGCCCACCCCGTCGTCGGTGACCTCGAAGGTGAGGTTGTCTGCATCCGCGCGGAGCCGGATCTTCGCGGACGACGCGTCGGCGTACTTCGCGACATTGTTGAGTGCTTCGAGGCAGCAGAAGTAGACGGCCGACTCGACCTCCCGTGGGTACCGGCCCACGCCGTCGGTGTCGACCGCGGTCGGGACCGCCGCGCGTGCGGCCTGCGCTCCGAGGGCGGCGGGAAGCCCTCTGTCCGCCAGCAGCGGCGGGTAGATTCCACGGGCGAGGTCGCGGAGCTCGTCGAGAGCGGCGGCCGCTTGCGACCGCAACCGCCCGAGGAGCTCCCGCTCGCGCTCGGCGTCCTTCCCCACCAGGGCGTCGGCGAGCTTCAGCTGGACGGAGAGCGCCACGAGCTGCTGCTGCGCTCCGTCGTGCAGGTCGCGTTCGATCCGCCGGCGCTCCTCGTCCTGCGCGGCGACCAGGCGCTTGCGTGAGGCGCGGAGCTCCTCGATCAGCTTGACGTTGCGGAGCACGAGGCCCGCCTGGGACGCGAGGTCGGAGATGAGTTTCGCCTTGGCGGGGTTCATCGGGTCGGAGGCCGGCATCCGGACCGACAGCTCGCCGAGGAGCTCGCCCTGGTGGCGGACCTCGACGACGTGCTCGTGCGGAGCCTCGGCACCTTCCGGAGCGACCGCGAGAGGACGGAGCTCCGAGGCCACATCGAGCCACACCGCCGCCGAGTCGGCCCCGGTGCCGGCCCGGAGGATCTGCGCCATCCGCGGCAGCACGTCGTCGGTCGCGTAGGACTCGGCCATCCGGCCGGAGAACTCGGTCAGCACTTCGTAGGGGGTCGCTCGCTTCCCGTAGACCAAGCGGTCGGCCACGCGTCTGGCCTGCTCCCTCGCCGGTTGGAACAGCAGTGCGAGCGCGGCCGCGGCCACGAACGACAGTGCCGGGCTGGCCCGGGATCCGACGAGGGCGCCAACCCCACCCACGACCGCCGCGTAGAGGAGCGCGATGAAGGCGGCGAGCAGACCGAACACCACTGTCTTGCGGATCACGACGTCGATGTCGTAGAGGCGGTACTTGAGGATCGCGATCGCGCACGCGAGGGGCAGCCCGAGGATCAGGATCGTGCTGAAGACGGCGAAGATCAGGCCCCCGACCCACTCGGGCCCCTTCTTCTCGAAGCCGAGCGTGAAGACGGCAATGGCCGTCCCGAACGTGACGAGGAACGCGACCGCCACGAGCGCGAGCCACTTTAGTTGGGCGCGCTCATCCCCTCTCGAGCGCCGGAACCGCATCACGACTGCGACCCCGGTCGCGAACGCGGAGAGCAGTGCACCGAAGCCGGCAACCTGCGTGATGGCGTCGATGACGGGGCGGAGCCCGGTGAGCCCGAGCGGGTTGCGGACGAACCCCGGCCCCGTGTCGAGCGGCGCCGGGGTGAGCGCGAAGCCGAGGGTGGCGATCGACATGGCTGCGGCCCAGACCCAGAGCACGGGACGCCAGCGTGGCGAGGGCGGGCGGCCGTCGGGGAAGAGCAGGAAGATCGGCACGAAGAGGGCGAACGTGGGAACGAGGGTCCACTTCGTGACCCAGGCGACGTACGGCGTCCATGGCGCTCCGTGGTCGAACCCGACGACCGACAAGGACTGGCCGAGGTCCCACACGGTCGCGACGAGCGGGAGCGCCAGGAACAGCCACCCGATCCGGTTGCCGGGCTGCCGGCGGACGATCGTCGTGCCGAGCCACAGCATCGTGACGACGGCGGCGCTGGCCACGATCGCGAAGTAGAAGTCGAAGAACCCGTGTCCCTGATTGCCGGTGACCACCTGGATGACCTGCGCGATCGTGAACAGGACGGTCCCGGCCCAGAAGGCCGCCCATGAGACTCGGTTCCGGGCGCGACTCACCCCGCCATCACCTCCGCCTGGACCGGCACGCGGCCCATCACGGTGGTCCCGCGGCCCGGCTGGCTTACCACGGTCAGGTCACCGTCGAGCGCGTCGACCCGATCCTGCATGATCTGCAGGCCCATCCCCGGTTCGGTGGCGCCCACCTCGAAGCCCGATCCCTCGTCGGCCACCTCGAACGTGAGGATCCCGTCGTCCGCGGCCAGCCGAACCGTGCAGCCGGCGTTCCCCGCATGGCGCATCACGTTCTGGATGGCTTGCAGGCAGCAGAAGTAGACGCACGCCTCCGCGTCGGCTTCGAAGCGCCGATCGAGGAATCCCGGTGCGGGCTCGAGCCGGACGTTCGCCCCGACCTTCCGGACGTGGGCCTCGAGTGCGGGCCCGATCCCCTTGTCCGCGAGGAGCGGGGGGAAGATACCCCGGGCCAGGTCGCGGAGCCCCTCCAGGATCACGCCGGCCTGCTCCCCGAGCCGGTCCAGGCGGGCCTCCGCGTCGGCTGGGTTCCGCTCGAAGCTCTCCGTGGCCTCCCGGAGCTGCCGGGCGATGTCCAGGAGGTGCCGTTGCGGCCCTTCTCGGATGTCGCGCTCCAGGCCGCGGCGCTGCGCGTCCCGGGCGGTGACCAGGCGCTCGCGGGACACGCGAAGCGCCGCGGCCTGCTCGGCCAGCTCCGCCAGGCGCATCCCGAGCTCCTCGGTGAGCCGGACGTTGTGGAACGCGAGCCCGGCCTGGGAGGCCAGGTCGGTGAAGAGCCGTTGCTCCTCGGGCGTGAGGGGCTCCCCCGGTGGTTTGGCCACGGCGATCTCGCCGATCGGTTCTCCCTGGAAGGTGACCGAGACGGTGATCGGGTACTCGGCGGTCCCGTCGCCTGGGGGCCAAGTGACCGTACGCTCGCCCTCGGGGAGCAGCAGCCGCACGCGGCTGGCGCTCCCGCCGATCCCCCGCGCCGCCGCAGTAGCCATTTCGGGAAGCACCTGCTCGATCGAGAGCGTGCCCGCGACGCGATGCGAGAAACCAGCCATCACCTCATAGGGCGTAGCCCGCTTGCCGTATACGAGCCGGTTGGCGAACCGCTGCACGCGCTCCCGAACCGGCTGGAACGCCGTAGCCACGACCGCGGTGGCGACGATCGAGAGCAGCGCGTTCCGATCGCTGCCCACGAGCCGTCCGGCCCCGAGGACGATCGCCACGTACACGACGGTGATGAATGCCGCGAGAGCGCCGAATACAACCGTCTTGTTGATGACGACGTCGATGTCGTAGAGGCGATACTTGAGGACCGCGATCCCGATCGCGATGGGGACGAACGCGATCGTGACCGAGGTGATGGCGTTCTCGATGTCGTCGGCCTGGTTCGGGTCGTGCACGATGCGCGTGATCACGGGACTCAGCACGATGCCGGCGACGATGACGATGCCGGCGAAGATCAGCCATCGGAGCTGCTCACGTTCCGGTCGATCTGCTCGCCGGTATCGGACGACGAGCGACGCCAGGGCCACAGGCGCCATGAGGAGGAAGCCGATCGTTCCTCCTCCGCGCAAGATCCCGAACACCGTCCGGCCGACAGCCCCTCCGAAACCGAGGGGATTGACCGACGTTGTGCCGGAGATCGGTCCGGGGACCAACGCGCTGCCCACCACGAAGGCTCCGATCGTCCCAGCCGTGAGCCAGGCAACCGGTCGCCACCTCCGACTCGGGAGGCGGCCCGTCGGGAACAGCAGCAAGACGAACGTGATGGCGAGCGCTCCTCCGAGACCCCAGACCCAAGACCCGATCCAGTCCGCCCATCGAGCCCCTCCGGGCAGCTTGTTGATGAGCAGGCCTGCGGTGCCGATCGCGTAGCACAGTCCGGCCACGCTCAGTAGCCACCCGATCGGGTTCTGAGGGCGTCGTGAGGAGACCAGCGCGCCGACGGTCGCGAACGCGCCCACGAACAGCACGGTCGCCCCCGTGACGGCCAACCCGGCCGCGTTGCTCGTGATGAGACCTGAGGACCGCTCGACCAGTCCGTATGCGAGGACGACGATTAGGGTTGCGATCGAGATCGTGCAGGGGGCCCACGCCAGAAGACGGACCGTCCGCGGCGTCACGACGCTGCCTCCGGGATCGATCGGACGGGGAGCCTCCCGGCGATCGTCGTTCCCTCATCGGGTGCCGATCGAACCTCCAGCGTTCCGTCGAGCGCGGCAAGTCGATCGGCCATGCCCTGCAGCCCGGTGCCGTAGCCGGTCCGCGCCGGGTCGAACCCGCGCCCGTCGTCGGCCACCTCGAACACCAGCGCGCCATCCTGCTCGTCTAGTCGGACCACGACCTCCGACGCACGGGCGTGCTTCGCGGTGTTCTGAAGAGCCTCGAGGACGCAGAAGTACACGGCGGCCTCGGTCTCGATGGGGTAGCGCCGCGTCCCGTTGGTCTCCATTCGAACCGGCATCCCCGTCTGCAGGTACTGGGCGGCGAGGGCCGCCGCGATGCCCTGTTCCTCGAGGAGCGGCGGGTAGATCCCCAGCGACAACGCGGTAAGGGTGTCGAGCGCCTCATCGAGCTGGGCCCGGAGCTCGCGCAACAACGGGCGTGCCCTCGCCGGGTCCCTCGCCACCAGCCCCCTGGCCAGTCGCAGCTTCACGGCCAGCGCGACCAGGTGCTGCTGCGCCCCGTCGTGGATGTTCCGCTCGAGCCGCCGCCGTTCCTCGTCCTGGGCGGACACGATCCGCTGCCTGGAGGCCCGCAGCTCGGCCGCCTGCGCGGAGATCTGGTCGAGCTTGGCCTCCAGCTCGGTGGTGAGTCGCACGTTCGACAGCACCAGACCGGCCTGCTCCGCCAGGTCGTCGAGGAGCTTCGTCTCGGTGGGCGTCAGGGGTTCGCCTCGGGGCTTCGAGACGGTGAGGGCACCCAGCAGGTCGCCCTGGTATCGGACTGCCACAGCCCGGTCGAACTGCTCGAACGCGGGGAGGTCGCCGTCCACGAGGTGAACTGGGCCCTCGTTGGCATCCGACTCGGGCCACGCAGCGGCCGGGCGCAACTCGTCTCCGACCCGCAACCACACACGCGCGCGTTCGGCACCGGTTCCTTCGGCGATCACTCGTGCGGTCCGCGGCACGACGTCTTCCGTCGCGTACGTCTCCGCGACGCGTTCCGAGAAGCGGGCGAGGATCTCGTACGGGCTCGCGCGCCCGCAGTGGACAACCCGGTTCGCGAACCGCTGGACGCGCTGATGCACCGGCTGGAAGGCCACGGCGACGATCGCCGTGGCGGCGATCGACAGCCCGAGGTTCCCGTTGCCCGCCCTGATGACCGTGCCCAAGCCGACCACGATCGCTACATACACGAGCGTGATGAACGCCGCGAGCGCGCTGTACACGACGGTCTTGTTGATCACGACCTCGATGTCGTACAGGCGGTACTTGAGGATCGCGATCGCGACCGAGACGGGCAGCCCGAGCAGGGCCAGCCCACCGAGCACCTGTAACGGCACCGGCGCGGTGTCGATGAGCGTCGTCGGGACGAAGATCACCATGACCAGACCCGCGGCGTAGACGAACCATCGGAGTTGAAGACGCTCGTCGCCCCGCGCTCGGCGGAGCCGGTGGATCAGCGACCAGACCGAGTACAACAGCACCCCGAGTATCAGGAAGAACCCGAGGCCGGAGAGCACGTCGCCCACGGCGCTCGGCACTCGGATGCCGATCGGGTTGGGGATCCGCTTGAAGCCGTAGAGGTGCTGCTCGAGCACGCCTCCGAGGATCGCGGCGCCGATGCCGAACAACGCGAGCCGGCTCGCGATCGTTCGTCCGCGCCCAACGGGTCGACCCTCGGGGAAAAGGAGGAACAGGAAGACTGTCGTCATCGCGATGAACGGGACCCACAGGACGTCGCTCGAGAGCGCGAGCCACGTCGCTCCCGGCAACGAGCCCGGGTTCGTCGAGATCCCGTGCGCCTCATACGCGCCGGCGAAGTTCGTGAACGCGAGCAGCAGCCCGGTTCCGCAGAAGAGCCAGCCGATACCGTTGTCGGGTCGCCGGGTCGCGATCAGGGCGCCGACGACGGAGAAGGAAAGGAGCCCGAGGCCGAAGCCCACCTCCGTGCCAAGCGAGGCGCCGAGGCTCGTGCCGCTGTCCGGAGGCACGACGACCGGTCCGTTCCGGCTCGTGATGAGCACCGCGAGCGTGCTGAGGGTCGCCGCGATCGCGAGGGAACCCCAGGCGAGGACGTTGACGGTTCGCGCTTTCATGGCGCGACCTCCGTCGTCGGGAGCCGCCCGGTGAGGGTCGTGCCCCGACCCGGCTCGCTTCGGACCTCGAGGACGCCGTTGAGTGCGGCCAGCCGGTCCGCGATGCCCTGCAGCCCGGTGCCGTAGTCGGTTCGCGAGGGGTCGAAGCCCGAGCCATCGTCTGCGACCTCGAAGCGAAGCCAAAGCCCGTCCGCGCCGTTCGCCAGGCGTACCGTCGCCTGCGAGGCCCCCGCGTACTTCGCCACGTTGGTCAAGGCCTCGAGGACCGAGAAGTAGACCGCGGATTCGACCTCCCGGGGGAACCGGCCGAGCCGATCGGCCTCGATCGCGATCGGCACCTGCACCTTGCGGGCCTGGGCCTCGATGGCCGCCGCGAGGCCCTTGTCTGCCAGGAGCGGTGGGTAGATCCCCCGCGCGAGATCGCGAAGATCCTCGAGCGCGGTGCTCGTCTCGCCGTGGAGCTCCTCGAGCATCGCGCGCACGCGCTCGTCGTCCTTCCCGACGAGCGATGCCGCGAGACGTTGCTTGATCGCGAGCGCCACCAGCTGCTGCTGCGCGCCGTCGTGGATGTTCCGTTCGATCCTTCGGCGCTCCTCATCCTGGGCCGCCACCAGCCGCTGCCTGGACGCCCGCAGATCTTCCAGCAACCCGACATTTCGCAGCACCAGGCCGGCTTGACCCGCGAGGTCCTCGATCAGCTTGGCGTCGGCCGGTGTGAGCGGGTAGCCGGGCTTCTTCTCGACGGAGAGCGCGCCGAGCAGCTGTCCCTGGTGGTACGCGGGCACGAAGCGGTCCGGCGGGGCGTCCGCGAGCACGGACGGCTGCCGCGGCGCGTCGGCCGGCCAACACGCTTCGTTCCGAAGCTGTCCGCCTACCCGCAGCCACACGTCGGCCCGGTCCGCCCCAGTCCCTTCCGCGACGATCTGAGCCATCCGCGGCATCACGTCGTCGGTCGAGTACGCACCCGCCAGTCGGTCCGAGAACTCGGCGAGGACCTCGTACGGTGTCGCTCGGTTCCCGTAGACGAGTCGGTTCGCGACGCGCCTTGCCCAGCGGCGCACGGGCTGGAACGCGAGCGCGATGACTGCCGCTGCGATCGCCGACAGGACCGGGCTTCCGCCGCTCCCAACGATCGCGCCCACCCCGACCACGATCGCCACGTACACGGCCGTGATGAACGCGGCCAACAGACCGAAGACGACCGTCTTCGAGATGACGAGATCGATGTCGTACAGCCGGTACTTCAGGATGCCTATGGCGACCGCAACGGGAACGAAAGCGAGAGCAGCGAGCTGTAGGAGGACTGCGACACCTGGTACCACGCCGTTGGCCGTGTAGATGTCCTGGTGCGTGATCGACTGGACGATCGCAGGGATCAGGGCCGTGCCGATGATTACCAGTACGGCTGCGTATACCAGCCAGCGGACCTGTGCGCGCTCGTCGCCGTCCGCTCGCCGGAGCCGCGTGACGAGGGAGGCGACCCCTCCGATGAAGGCGATGACGGCCGAGGCGACGGCGGTGACGGCGAGAACGCCCGAAAGACTCGAAACCCATGCCAGGGCGTATGGGTTGTGGGTCAGGAACACAGTTTCGGAGCCCGGGGAGTACGTGGCAGGCCGGAAGGCTCCTCCCAGGGCGAAGACGACGATCGCGTACACCGCCGCCCAGACGAGCGGCCGCCAGCGGGGCGATATCGGTCTGCCCGTCGGGAAGAGCAGGAAGACGGGCAACAGCACTCCGTTCGGCGCCGCGTAGAGCCAGGTGGTCAGCCAATCCGCCAACACTGCGAGCGTGGTGTTGGTAGCGCCGATCGCCGCCGCATGGGTCGCGTAAGCCTCGCCCAGGAACGTCAGCGCGAAAGCGGCCGCGGACAGTATGAAGAGCCAGCCAATCGCGTTGCGCGGCCGGCGCGAGGCGATCAAGGCCCCGATCGTCCCGAAGTCGAGGACGATCAAACCACCGATTACGGCGGCGCCCGCGGTGTCGCCGGCCGAGCTGCCGGAGATCGGGTTCAGGACGGCGGCCGCGACGATCGCGAGCACCGATCCTCCCCAAATGCCCCAGGAGAGCGTCCGAGCCGTGCGGGGGTTCATCCGACCACCTCCGCGGGCAGTCGCCCCTCGATGATCGTGCCCTCGCCCGGAGCGCTCCGCACCGTGAGCTCGCCGCCCAGGGCGGCCAGGCGGTCCGCCATGTTCTGAAGGCCGGACCCGCGTGGTGTGGTGATGGGATCGAACCCGATGCCGTCGTCGGTCACCTCGAACGTGAGGAGGCCGTCTCCGCTAGAGAGGCGCACCGTGGTCTCCGACGCGTTCGCGTACTTCGCGACGTTCTGCAGGGCCTCCAGGCAGCAGAAGTACACCGCGGCCTCGGTCTCCTGTGGGAAGCGGCCGATGCCGTTCGGGTCCACTCCCACCGCCACCGGCGACTTGCGGGCCTGCGCCTCGAGGGCCGCCGCGAGGCCCTTGTCGGCGAGGATCGGCGGATAGATCCCGCGGGCCAGGTCCCGGAGGTTCTCAAGCGCGTCCGTGGTTTCGGTCTGGAGCTCCGCCGCCATCTCCGCGACACGTTCGGGGGCTCGCTCGGCGATCTGCTCGAGCAATCGCAGCTTCACCGCGAGCGCCACGAGCTGCTGCTGCGCTCCGTCGTGGATGTCGCGCTCCAGTTTGCGCGCCCGCTCGTCCTGAGCCGTGACGATGCGACGCCGCGATTCACGCAGCTCCTGGATCAGTCGAACGTTCGC
>JAHEXX010000117.1 GCA_023251895.1 bacterium | reverse complement strand
CCTGTACGAGCACCAGGGCAAGGACCTGTTCGCGAAGCACGGCATCCCCCTGGTCGAGGGGTTCGTCGCGACCTCCGGGGAGGAGGCTCGCCAGATCGCGGAGCGCCTGGGCGGCAAGGTTGCCGTGAAGGTCCAGGTCCAGATCGGGGGCCTGGGCAAGTCCGGGGGCATCGCGCTGGTCCACTCGCCGGACGAGGCCGGAGAGGCCGCGGAGAAGATGCTGGCCGAGGGGTTCCGGGGAACCAAGGTGACCCGGGTCCTGGTGGAGCGGCTCGTGGACATCGACCGCCAGTTCTACTGCGCGATCTCGCTGGATCGGAGCGTCGGTCGGTACCTGGCCCTCGTGTCGAACGACGGCGGCATGGACATCGAGCAGGTCGCCGGGGAGAAGCCCGACGCGCTCCGGAAGGTCCACATCGACCCCATCCTGGGGCTGCACTCCTACCAGGTCCGCCAGCTGGTGGCGCACCTGCCCGTGGAGGCCCGGGAACTGACGGCCGACCTCCTGAACAAGATGTACGAGGTCGTGGTCGAGAACGACGCCACGCTCGTCGAGATCAACCCGCTCGCGCTGCTCTCGGGCGGCTTCGTGGTGGCCCTCGACGCGAAGGTCACGATCGACGACAACGCGCTCTACCGCCACGCCGACATCGCCGCGCTGAAGGACACGTTCCCCATCGACCCGGTGGAGAAGCGGGCCAGGGACGCCGGGCTCCAGTACGTGAAGCTCGACGGCGAGGTGGGGATCATCGGGAACGGGGCCGGCCTAGTGATGTCGACGCTCGACGTCGTACAGCAGGCCGGCGCGCGTGCGGCGAACTTCCTCGACATCGGAGGCGGCGCCAGCGCGTAGCTGATGGCGACGTCGCTCGAGGTCATCCTGTCTGACCCCAGCGTGCGGTCGGTGCTGATCAACATCTTCGGCGGCATCACCCGCTGCGACCTGGTGGCGGCTGGGATCCTGGAGGCGCTGAAGCGCGTGGAAGCGACGGTTCCGATCGTGGTCCGGTTGGACGGAACGAACGCGAAGGAGGGTCGCCAGATCCTGCTGGACGCCGGACACGAGCAGGTCGTCCCGATGCCGACGATGCTGGAGGCGGCCGAGGAGGCCGCGAAGCTGGCGGGGGCGGCCTGATGGCGATCCTGATCGACGAGGCCACGCGGGTGGTGGTGCAGGGAATCACCGGCCGGGAGGGGACGTTCCATGCGCTCCGGGATCGGGCCTACGGCACGCAGGTGGTCGCAGGGGTCACGCCGGGGAAGGCCGGACAGGATGTCGACGGCATCCCCGTGTTCGACACGGTGGCCGAGGCCGTGGCCGAGACCCACGCGAACACCTCCCTGATCTTCGTGCCGGCCCGGGGCGCCTCGGAGGCCATCCTCGAGGCGGCCGACGCCGGGATGCGGCTGATCGTGTGCATCACCGAGGGCATCCCGGTCAGGGACATGGCCACGGTCGCGAGCTACCTGCGGGGGCACGGGGCCGCGCTGATCGGCCCGAACTGTCCCGGCGTGATCTCCCCCGGCAAGTCGAACGTCGGCATCATCCCCGGCGAGATCTGTGCGCCCGGCAGCGTGGGCCTGGTCAGTCGCTCGGGGACGCTCACCTACCAGATCGTGCACGAGCTCACGCAGCGGCGGATCGGGCAGTCCACCTGCGTGGGGATGGGCGGCGACCCGGTCCACGGGATCGGGTTCATCGAGTCCCTGGAGCGGTTCGAGGACGACACCGAGACCGACATGGTCGTGATGATCGGCGAGATCGGGGGCGACGACGAGGAGCGGGCTGCCCGGTTCATCCACGACAACATGTCGAAGCCCGTGGTCGGGTACATCGCCGGCTTCACGGCTCCGCCGGGCAAGCGGATGGGCCACGCAGGCGCCATCGTGACCGGATCGAGCGGCACCGCGCAGGCCAAGGCCGATGCCCTCGAGGCGATCGGGGTGAAGGTGGGCCGAACGCCCACCCACGTCGCCGACCTGGTCGCGGCCGCCCTGGCGTGACCGGCGAGCCTTCCTCCGGCGAGGGGTCGACCCCGGGAGGGGAACGCCCTCTCCCCGAACGGGCCCGTGGATGGGGTGCGGCCAGCGCGCGTGGGTTCCTCGTGCTCCTGCTCCTAGCGGCCGCCGGCCAGGTGCTCGCGATCGCGCTCCGGGCGGCGGGCCTTGGCCCCCGGTCGGCGGGGGACGTCTTCAAGGTGGGTCTCCTGTACGTGTCGTGGTTCCATCACGCCGCCGTCCGCACGACGCTGGAGCTGGCGCCCGGGGGCATCACGGTGTTGCGAGGGGGTGTCGAGGCGGGGTTGGCGTTCCTCGCGTTCACGGGACTGGCCGCGGTCATGTTGTTCCGGGCCGGGAGGGCGTTCGCCTCGAACCGAGGCGGCTCACCGTCGGCGCGCGCCCTCGGCGGCGCGATGGTGGCCCCCGCGTACGCCGCCGGCGCGTTCCTCGTATCGGTTGCCGGAACGATGCGATTCCCGACGACCTCGTTCGGGGTGGTGACCGTCCGGCCGGACCGCGCGCAGGCGTTCCTGTTCCCGCTGGTCCTCGCGGCGGCGGCCGGCGGGGCCGGCGGGCTCTTCTCGGACCGATCGGCGCTCCACGGCCCAGCCGGCCGCCCACTCCTCAGGGCCCTGGCGGGCGGCTTCCGGATGTTCGTCCTGGCCCTGGCCCTGTCGTTCGTGGCGCTGTTGGCGCTCGCCGCTCTGGAGCCCGGCTCGACCCGAGCGTACTTCGACGAGGTGTCGAAGCCCGCCGGGGCGCAGACCGCCCTGATCCTGGGCCACCACGTGCTGCTGTTGCCGAACCAGTCGATGTGGGTGCTGGTGCCGGCGATGGGCGGGTGCGACGAAGTCCGAACCCCGGATCGGATCACACGGGTCGCCTGCTTCGGCAGGGCGCCACGCTTCACCAGCGCGCTCGCGGCGATCGGGGTGACGGGGCCGCAAGGCGGTCCGCCGATCGGACGAGGAGGAGGGCGTCCGCCCTTCCGGTACCTCATCTTCGTGCTGGTCCCGCCGCTCGCGACGTTCCTGGGGGCCAGGGCAGGTGCGCGTGGAGCGGCTCGTTCGCCCGCGGAGGGGGCGGCGGTCGGCGCGGCGGGCGGGGTGGTGTTCGCCTTGCTCGTGGCGATGGGCTCGTGGGCGTCGGGCGCCACCGGAACACTTGTTACCGGCAGCGGCCAAGCGGCAGGGCGGTTCTCGGCGGGTCCGAACCCGCTGGTCGGTGGCTTGTTGGCACTGGCCTGGGGAGTGGTGCTGGGCGCTGCCGGCGGGTGGTTCGAGGGGGGCCGGGCGCTAGCCCGCTGCGTGGAGGAGCAGCAGGCCCAGCAGGTTTGACACGATCCCGGCGATCAGCAGGAGGTTGGCCATCCGGGGGTCCACGCGGCGGTTCGCGGCCCAGGCGATCAACCCGCCGACGAACCCCAGGAACAACGGCAGGAGCCACCAAGCGGGATGGACCGCCGTCCGCGTCGGCCGGGGAACGACGCCCGCACCGGTCGGGAAGCCGCCGTCGGCGGCGGGCCGCGGCGGGCCGGCGATCCCGACCTCCACCGCGTGGGGTTCCCACGCCGAGAACCGTTCCCAGGCCACCATCCACCCCTCGTTCGTCCTGGGGAACCGCTGGATCGGTCCGCCGGTGGTCTGCCGGTCCCAGATGCCGAAGAAGTCGCTCCCGTACCCCAGCAGGTAACGCTGGCCGGAGTGGGTGTACTGGAGCGCTTCGTCGTCCTGCGAGGTGAAACCTCCCGGGCCAGCCTACCCGGCCCGGCCGCCCCAGGTGACCTCTGGCTCGCTGAACCACATGTATGCCCCGTAGGCCCATACGACCGAGATGAGCAGGGCCAGGAGCGTTCCCCACGAGACCGACGACTCGCCGGGTTTCACGATCAAGCCCAGGATCGTGAGGAGCAGGGCCGTCAGCGCGATGCCGAGATGCAGCACGCCGGGCTTCACGTTCAGCTTCGGTCCCACCCCGACCGAGGTGGAGATCACTCCGGCCAGGGCGGCCAGGGCGAGCAGCAGGGCCAAGATGGTCGGTCCGTGGAACCCCGAGCCGCGGCCTGTGTACCACGCGGGGACGAACACCCAGAGCGCGTAGACGGCGGAAGCTCCACCGACGATCTTCTCGGCGCTGCTCAGCTTGTTCATGTCGAAGTCGGCTCTGCGTCGGGCCATGGGTCATCTCCCTTCGAAGGGATGAAGCGGGCGCTCGTTCGATTGAAGCTCCCGCCCGGGGCTTCGTCAACGACCCCGGCGCCCGGAACGAAGGACTAGGGCCAGGGCACCGATGGTGCCGAGGGTCCCCGCGCCGAGCGCGATCCACGCCGCTGCGGCAGGTTCCGAGAACGGGGGAGGGTTCGCGATGGCCAGCGCAGCCCCCATCGTCTCGAGCACGGCGAAGACCCCCAACGTGACGCCGCTCGCCAAGCCAAGCCGATCGGCGCGCATCCGCAGGAACAGCCACGCCAACAGACCGACCACCGCCGAGAGGGCGGCCAGCATCGACCAGCGGGGGGACAGGGCCCATGCGCCGAACGCCGTGGAGCCATCCCCGAACCGGCTCCAGGGCAGGGCGGTGGAGGTGGCGGCGACCGCGAACCCCACGCCGATGGCGGCCCACTCTCCCCGGCCGGAGGGCACGGGGACGACCGAGTCCACCGGCGCATCCGGGCCGAGGGCTGACTTCAGGCATTCCGCCCCGAACACCTTGCCGCGTACGGGAACCGCACACGACAGGCACATCGGTCGCCCGCATCCATCACAGCGGGCGACCGATGTGCTTCCAGGGTGGAGGTCGCAGCGCTCGGCACTCCTGATGACGCGCTCTTCGGCCGGCACGGCCAACAGCTTACGCCTCGATACCCGCTCGCCGGGCGGTTGACATCGGCGCGCCGCGATCCATAGCGTGGGTCGGATGGACGCGCGGATGGCGGTGCTCGCATCGGGAAACGGGACCAATCTGCAGGCTCTGTTGGACGACCCGGTGGTGCGCCCGTGGATCGTGCTTGTGCTCTCCGACCAGCCCGAGGCCCATGCGCTGGAACGGGCCCGGGCGCGAGACGTGGAAGCGGTCGTCCTGGCCCCCGCCTTCCACCCGGATCGGACCGCGTACGACCGGGCGCTGCGCGAACAGCTCGAGCAGCGGGGGATCGAGTACGTCCTCCTGGCCGGGTTCATGCGGATCGTCGGACCGGACGTGGTTCGCGCGTACGCTGGCCGCATCCTGAACGTGCACCCGGCGCTGCTGCCGTCGTTCCCGGGGACCCACGCGGTCGCCGACGCGCTGGCCTGGGGGGTGAAGGTGACGGGAGTCACCGTCCACCTCGTCGATGAGGAGCTTGACCACGGGCCGATCGTGTTGCAGGAGGCGGTGGCGGTTCGGCCGGACGACGACTGGGATTCCCTGGAATCGCGGATCCACGAGGTCGAGCACCGGCTGTTCCCGGCGGCGGCCCGTGCGCTGGCGGAGGGTCGGCTCAAGGTCGAGGGACGCGCCGTACACATCCTGGAGGGAACCGATGACTGAGACCCGGCCCGTCCGCCGAGCCCTGCTCGCCGTGTACGACAAGACGGGAGTGGTGGAGTTCGCCCGCGCGCTCTCGGAGTTGGGCGCGGTGCTGGTCTCCTCGGGCGGGACCGCGCAGATCTTGCACGAGAGCGGCGTCGAGGTGATGCCGGTGGAAGAGGTCACCGGGTTCCCGGAGATGTTGGGGGGTCGAGTCAAGACCCTCCACCCCAGGATCCACGGCGGCATCCTGGCCGACCGCCGCAAACGTGAGCACGTCGACCAACTGGCCGAACACGGCATCGAGCCCTTCGACCTGGTGGTCGTGAACCTCTATCCGTTCCGGGAGACCGTCGCGGGCGGCGCCGGTCTCGACGACGTGATCGAGAAGATCGACATCGGCGGGCCGGCCCTGGTGCGCGCCGCCGCGAAGAACTTCGAGTCGGTCGGCGTGGTGGTCGGCCCCGCGCTGTACGAGATTGTGCTGGACGAGCTCCGGCTGGAGGGCGGACTGACGAGGGCCACCCGCCTGGCCCTTGCCGCCGAGGCCTTCGCCCACACCGCGGCTTACGACGCGGCGGTGGCGGGATGGTTCGCGCAGCAGACCGGGGCAGACGAAGGGCTCCCGTCGTTCGTGGGCCTGGCCCTGGAGAAGATGGAGGACCTGCGGTATGGGGAGAACCCGCACCAACGCGGGGCGCTCTACCGGGAGACCGGCGGCCCCGGACCGCTCGGCGGGGCAAGGGTGCTCCAGGGCAAACAGATGTCGTTCAACAACTGGCTGGACGTGGACGCGGCGCACTCGCTGGTCGCCACCCTCCCGACGCCGGCCTGCGTCATCGTGAAGCACAACAACCCCTGTGGAGTGGCTGCTGGGTCGTCGTTCGCCGATGCCTACCGCCGGGCCTTCGCGTGCGACACGGTCTCGTCGTTCGGTGGCATCGTGGCGTTCAACGGCGAGGCGGATGCGTCGGCGGCCGAAGCCATGGCCGAGGTGTTCACGGAGGTCGTCGTGGCTCCCGGGTTCGACCGGGGAGCGCGGACCGCGTTCGCCTCGAGACACAACCTCCGCCTGGTGGAGGCGCCCCTTCCGGGGGGCGGTGGCCTGGACGTGCGGGTGCTGCCGGGTGGTGCCCTGGTTCAGGACGGAGATGCCGTGATCGAGGATCGTACCGCCGACATGAAGGTGGTCTCCTCCCGGGAACCCACCGAGGAGGAATGGCGGGATCTATGGTTCGCGTGGACCGTGGCAGCCCGCGTGAGATCCAACGCGATCGTGTTCGCGAAGGACCTGGCCACGGTGGGGATCGGGGCGGGACAGATGTCCCGCGTGGACTCCTCGTTCCTTGCGGTCCGCAAGGCGGGTGGCCGCGCGAAAGGCGCCGTCATGGCGAGCGATGCGTTCTTCCCGTTCCCCGACGCGCTGGAGGTGGCGGCCGAGGCCGGGGTGGCGGCGGTGATCCATCCCGGCGGATCGGTTCGCGACGAGGAGGTCCTGGCGGCGGCCGAGGCCCGGGGGATGGCGGTCGTGGTCACGGGGCACCGGCACTTCCGGCACTGACCGGCGGATACGTCGGACGCCCCACGGGCCTGTAGGATTCCGCACCGTGAGCGCCCGGATCATCGACGGCAAGGCCACCGCGGCCCAGATCCGGTCCGAGGTGGCCGAGCGCGTGAAGGCCCTGCGAGGCCTTGGTGTCACGCCCGGGCTCGCGGCGGTTCTCGTCGGAGACAACCCGGCGTCGAAGATCTACGTCGGGTCCAAGCAGAAGGCCTGCGCGGACGTGGGCATGCATTCCGAGCGGATCGACCTGCCGGCCGAGGTATCCGAGAGCCGGGTGCTGGAGATCCTCCAGCGCCTCAACGAAGATCCGACGATCCACGGCATCATCGTGCAGCTGCCGGTGCCCGACCAGATCTCCGAGTTCACCGTGCAGCGCCATATCGACCCCGCGAAAGACGTCGACGGCCTGACCCCCATGAGCCTGGGCTCCCTGGCCCGGGGCCGGCCGGTGTTCCTGCCGGCCACGCCCTACGGGATCGTGGAGCTCCTGGTGCGGTGCGACATCCCGATCCCCGGATCGGACGTGGTCATCGTCGGCCGTGGCGAGCTGGTTGGGATGCCGCTTGCCATCATGCTGTCCCAGCGGTCGGATCGGGCCAATGCCACCGTCACGCTGTGCCACACGAAGACCCGGGATCTGGCCTCGCACACGCGGACGGCCGACATCCTCGTGGCGGCCACGGGCGTCGCGCG